>CAIQUL010000099.1 GCA_903874975.1 uncultured Chthoniobacter sp.
AAACGCTCTTCCCGTCGGCGCGTTTCGCCAGATTCCACAGGATGTTCTCCGTCTGCCCGCCGCTGTAGCCCAGACAGATGGCATCAGCGCGGCGCGAAAAACTGCTCCCACACCGCCTTGAACTCCGGATTGTCGAACCCATGCGTGATCGAATCCCCGATCAGCAGCAGGTCAAACTTGCGCGCGCGAACCGCCGCCACCTTCTCCGCATGCCGCTTCTCCATCCCCGGCTGCGGCACCGGGACCGCCGCGGAACTCGGCACCTCCTCGGCGAAAGCGGACGCGATGCAGACGAGCGAAACGATGAGCGGGCGGAGGACGCGGGGAAACATAATTTTGCGAACGAAGAGCATCGCGATCACGCCACAGAAACCAACGCCCGCGCGATGTCGGCAGCCCGCCGATTGACTCGGCATACAACTTCGGCAAGCCTGCCCCATGACCATTGCGCTGACCAAAGATGTCGAGGCCTTCGTCGAGGAACAGGTAAGGGCGGGCGTCTGCCCGGACGCCAGCACCCTGGTTAATGATGTGTTGCGCTCGCTCAGCGAACACCAGCGGCAACCCTTCGCGACAACCCCGGAACTCGAGGCTTGGCTGCTGGAAGCCGCGGACAGCCCCACCACACCGCTGATCCCGGCAGACTTCGATGCCATCCGCAGCCGGGTGCGCGCCCGCCTCGACGGCCCGGCCGCATGAACGTCCGCAAGGCGGACGACTTCATCGCCGACGCCGAACTGCAATACCAGTGGTATGCGGAGCACGCGGGCTGGGACGTGGCGGAGCGCTACCTCGCGGCGATTGCTGGCACCTGTGCATTGATCGAGCGCCATCCCTTCATCGGACCCGCCGCCGCGCTCACCCATCCGCGACTCGAAACCTGGCGTTTTTTCGTCGTGATGCGTCCCTTTCACCGGCACGTCCTGTTCTATGAAATCGTCGGCGGCGAGGTGCTCATGCGCCGTGTCCTTCACGGCCAACGCCACCTACCCCGGCGTCTTTTGGAACCACCCGGCGCGGAGTGACCGTGCCTCGGCGACAATTCACGATTCACAGACTGACCCCGCTTACCCCACACGTTCGCCAGATTCCACAAGATGTTCTCCGTCCGCCCGCCGCTGTAGCCCAGACAGATGGCATCTGCGCGGCGCGAAAAACTGCTCCCACACCGCCTTGAACTCCGGATTGTCGAACCCATGCGTGATCGAATCCCCGATCAGCATCAGGTCGAACTTGTGCGCGCGAACCGCCGCCACCTTCTCCGCATGCCGCTTCTCCATCCCCGGCTGCGGCACCGGGACCGCCGCGGAACTCGGCACCTCCTCGGCGAAAGCGGACGCGGTGCAGAGGAGCGAAACGGCGAGCGGGCGGAGGAAGCGGGGAAGCATAAATGTGCGAACACTGAGCCGGGCGTCCATCAAACCGGGGCAAGCTCACCTCGTTCCGAAGCTGAGGGCTTCGGAACGCACCATTGCCGGGGAAGGTGTGCTTCGTGACCGGGGAGATGAGTCGCTCTTTCAGCGCTGGCTCTGGTGGCGTGGGGTTTCTGGGGCAACGCCCTAGGTGCATCGTCCACGCCCGCGCCAGCGCCAACGGCGCGACTCATCCACCGGCGGCCCGGCAGTCCCAGACATAGCGCTCATCGAATGCGACCCCGTATTTCACCAGCACCCGCCAAAACTCCGCCTGAAAACTGACCCGCCGATGATGCCGCTCCTGCTCGCTGCCCGACTTCACCACGGCCTCAAGCTGGCTGCATCCCGAGTCAGCAGTCCGTTTCGGACGAAGAGGGGAGCCTCACTGCGCGATGGGGTTCTCCCATTTGAGCCCCGGGAAGCGGGAGAAATCGGCGTCGGTGGAATAGAGCGCGCAGTTATGCTCTACAGCGAGCGCCGCGAGGTGGGCGTCGGTGACGAGGTTGCCGAGCGCATTTCCACCGCGGAGCATTTGTTGAAAGAATGTCCAATGCCCGTCGGTGGGTTGGACGATCCGCACGCAGGGTTGCTCAAACCAGCTTTGCACCCGCGCGGTCGCTTCCTTGAGGGTGAGCGGACGCTGGTGAAGCCGCGGATTTGTGGCGATGCGGATGAAGGCATTCAGCACCGGCCAGCAGAGTCCGACGGCATCTGCGCCGCTGAGCTGGCTATCCCACCATGTCCGCGAGGCTTGATGATGTTCGGAGGTGCTGTCCTCGGCGTAGAGCAGAAGGTTGGCGTCCACGAGAATCACGCGTGCTCCTCCCCCTCGGCCGCAGCGAGCAACTCCGAGATATTGTCGTAGCTGAAGCCCCGGCGGAGGCCCATCGCGTGCGGCTTGGTGCGATACGGTTTCGCCGCCGCGGGCGAAAGAATCTCCTCCAGCCCTGCACGCAGGGCGGCATTGATGATCTCCTTGAAAGGTTTGCGCAGTCTGGCGGCGCCTTTCTTCGCCTTGGCGGCAACATCAGGATCGAGCGTCAAGGTGGTTCTCATGGAAGCATCATGATGCCTGCTTCGGAACAATCAACGCATCATTTTTGAAAGGACCACACTCCATCCCAACGTTTGGGGATCAAAACAACGTCATCTGCGGCTTCATCTCCGCGAGCGCTCGCGCGGCTTTTTCCTTGTTGCGCGGCTTGCCGTGCTTCGGCGGCGCGGGGGCTTCGGCGATGGTGGGTTTGCCGTCGGCGTTGAGTTCGTGCTGCTCGAGGTTGGAGAGGATCTCTTTCGCGCGCGAAATGATGGAGGCGGGGAGGCCGGCGAGGCGGGCGACCTGGATGCCGTAGCTTTTGTCCGCGCCGCCTTTGATGATCTTGCGGAGGAAGATGATCTGGTCGTTCCACTCGCGTACGGCGACGTTGTAATTGCGCACGCCGGCGCGGGTCATTTCGAGTTCGGTGAGTTCGTGGTAGTGGGTGGCGAAAAGGGTGCGCGCCTTGGTTTCGTCGTGGAGAAACTCGGCGACGCTCCAAGCGATGGAGAGACCGTCGAAGGTCGAGGTGCCGCGGCCGATTTCGTCGAGGATGATGAGCGAGCGGGCGGTGGCGTTGTTGGTGATGTTGGCGGTTTCGTTCATCTCGACCATGAAGGTGGACTGGCCGCGCGAGAGGTCATCGTTCGCGCCGACGCGGGTGAAGATGCGGTCGGCCAGCCCGATCTCGGCGCTCTGCGCGGGGATGAAGCTGCCGATCTGCGCCATGAGCACGAGCAGCGCGACCTGGCGGATGTAGGTGCTTTTGCCGGCCATGTTCGGGCCGGTCAAAATGAGCAGGCGGTTTTTTTCGCTGTCGAGGAGCACGTCGTTGGGGACGAATTTCTCCTCGATGAGCGCCTGGTCGAGCACAGGGTGGCGGCCATCGGCGATGATGATGCGGAGGTCGTCGCTCAGCACCGGGCGGCAGTAGCCGAAAAGGCGCGCGGTCTCCGCGAACGCGCCGAGCACGTCGAGCGTGGCGATGGCGGCGGCGGTGCTTTGCAGCGGGGCGAGTTCGCGCATGACCTCGTCGCGGAGCTGGAGGAAAAGCTCCTGCTCCAGAGCTTTCGCGCGCTCATCCGCGCCGAGAATTTTGCCCTCCACCTCCTTCAGCTCGGGCGTGATGAAACGCTCGCCGGTGGCCACGGTTTGCTTGCGGTGCCAGTGCGGGGGAACCGAACCGAGATTCGCTTTCGTGACCTCGATGAAGTAGCCGAAGACCGACGTGAAGCGGACTTTCAGCGACTTGATCCCGGTCTCCTCGATGGCGCGCTGCTGGAGCTGGGCGATCCAGTCCTTGCCCTCGCGCGCGGCGTTGCGGAGTTCGTCGAGCGGGGCGTGGTAGCCGTCGCGAAACATGCCGCCTTCGCGGGTCAGCGCGGGCGGTTCATCGACGATGGCCTTCGCCAGCAAATCGACGAGATGCGGGAGCGGATGGAGGTCAGCGAGGATGGTCTCGGGTAGGGTGAACGTCCCGCCGGACGGCCTTTCCGCGAGATGGGACCGTTCCTCGGAAGAGGCGGGGTCCGCGGCGGAAGACCGTTCGGGCAGGATGCCCGAACCGGCGGGCGGGACGCCCACCCTACCCGGGAGGGACGCCAGCGCGTCGGGGCGCGGTGCGGCGACGAGCGCGTGCAGGTCCGCCTTGAGCTGCGGGATTTGCTCGAGCGAGGTACGCAGCACCTGCAAGTCGCGCGCGTTCCCGCCGGTCTGGGTCAGTCGCCCCACGGTGCGCTCCATGTCGCGGATGGACTTGAGCGTTTCGCGGATGTTGCCGAGGAGAAAGGGCTCGGCGAGGAAGTCGGCGATCATCTGCTGTCTCGCGCCAAGGGCGCCAAGGTCGCAAAGGGGATGCAGGATCCAGTCGCGCAGTTTGCGCGCGCCCATCGGCGTCACCGTGCGGTCGAGCGCGCTGAGCAGCGAGGTGTCGCGCCCGCCGCCGCGCGCTTGCACGAGTTCGAGGTTCGCCTGCGTCGTCGCGTCGAGCACCATGAACTGCGAGTTCTGATAAACCGCCAGCCGCGTGATGTGGCCCAGCGAGCGCCGCAACTCCGTTTTCAGATAATGCAGGATCGCACCCGCCGCGCCGATGGCCGCGGGCATGGCGTCGCAGCCGAAGCCGGCGAGCGACTGCACTTTGAAATGCTCACGCAAAGTGAAGTGCGCCTGCTCGTGGAGAAAGGTGTAGCCGTCGCGCGCGACCACGCCGCGGAGCTCGCGGAACTGCCCGGCCTGCTCCTCGGCGACGAGCACCTCGGCGGGCTGGACGCGGGCGAGTTCATCGGCGAGCGCGGCGTCGTCGGCCAGTTCGGTGACGCGGAAATCGCCGGTCGTGAGATCGACGAAGGCGAACCCGAACCCGCCTTTCGCCCCGGCGTAGATCGCGGCGAGGAAGTTGTTCCGTTTCGCATCGAGCAGGTGCAGGTCCGAGACCGTGCCGGGGCTGACGATGTGCGTGACTTCGCGCTGCACGATCTGCCCTTTCACCGGCTCGCTGACCTGATCGCAGATGGCCACGCGCCGCCCCGCCTTGAGCAGTCGTCGGATGTAATTCTCCGCCGCGTGATGCGGGATGCCGCACATCGGCACGAGGTTCCGTTTGGTCAGCGCCACGTTGAGAATGGCCGACGCCTCCTTCGCGTCCTCGAAAAACATCTCGTAGAAATCCCCGAGCCGAAACAGCAGCAGCGTATCCGCCGGCAGCGACCGGCGGATGCCTTGGTATTGCTGCATCATCGGGGTCAGGGTCTCGGACATGGGCGCAGGTTAGAAGCGGCACGGCGCACGTTCAAGCGTCACGCATCCCGGAGATGGATCGGCAGCTAGCGAGAAAGCGCGCGCGCGTGGTTGCTCGCAAAGAAGCCAATCCGTAAAAAGCCCGCAGCCTACGCTGCCATGAAATCCTTCCTCCTGCTCACCGTAGTCGTTAGTGCCACTGCCTTCGCGGCGGAACGGCCAAACTTAATTTGGATCATGGCCGACGACCTCGGCTACGGCGAGCTCGGCTGCTACGGGCAGAAGGTCATCGCCACACCGCACCTCGACCGCATGGCGCGCGAGGGGATGCGCTTCACGCACTTCTACGCCGGGGCCACGGTTTGCGCGCCGTCGCGGAGTGTCCTGATGACCGGCCAGCATCACGGCCACACCCGCGTGCGCGGAAATGCTGGACCGGCGAATCCGGCCGCGCAGGCGCTGAAAGCGGGCGACCTCACCGTGGCGTCCATTTTGCAAGAGGCCGGCTACCGGACGGCGCTCATCGGCAAGTGGGGACTCGGCGATGTCGGCGCGGCGGAGAGCGGGCTGCCGCGCCGGCAGGGCTTCGGGGAGTTTTTCGGCTACCTCAACCAGGGCCACGCGCACAATCACTTCCCGGATTTCCTCTGGCGGAACGAGGAACGCGTGAAGCTGCCGAATGTGATCACGCCCATCGGCCAGAGCGGCGCAGGCTACGCCACCGAGGCCAGGGTCTACGCCGACGACCTCTTCGCCGACGAGGCCGTGAAGTTCGTCAGCGAAAACCAGGCGCGCCCGTTTTTCCTCTACTGGAGCATGGTCATCCCGCACGCGAACAACGAACGCACCGGCCGCCTCGGCGACGGCGCGCACGTCCCCGACTACGGCCCCTACGCGGAGCAGCACTGGCCGCCGCAGGACAAGGGACAGGCCGCGATGATTTCGCGCCTCGACAGTTACGTCGGCCGGATGCTCGCCCACTTGCAAAAGCTCGGCCTCGCGGAGCGCACGCTCGTCATTTTCACCAGCGACAACGGCCCGCACAACGAAAGCCGCCACGACCTCGCGCGGTTCAAGCCGGGCGGCCCCTACACCGGCCTCAAACGCAGCCTCACCGACGGCGGCATCCGCGTCCCGTTCATCGCGTGGTGGCCGGGCCGGGTGAAAGCCGGCGCCGAATCCGCGCACGTCGGTTCTTTCCCCGACTGGATGCCCACCGCGTCCGAGCTGGCCGGAGCACCGGTGCCGGAGAAAACGGACGGCCTCAGCCTCGTCCCCACGCTACTCGGCAAAGCGGATGCGCAGCAGCGGCACGAGTTTCTCTACTGGGAATTTCATGAGGGTGGGTTCAAGCAGGCGGCGCTTTATCGGGGCCGATGGAAAGGCATCCGCAGCGGCGCGCCGGACGCGCCCATCGTGCTTTACGATCAGCAAAACGATGTCGCCGAAAAGACGAACGTGGCGGCCGCGCATCCCGCGATCGCGGAGACGATCGGCAGCTACTTGAAAACCGCCCGCACGGAGTTGCCCGAGTGGGAGCCGAAGTGGCAGGCTCGCCAGGAAGCCAAACCGTTGAATAAGCCGCAATCGATCCAGCCATGAAATCCTTCCTCCTGCTCACCGTCGCCCTCACCGCCACTGCCTTTGCGGCGGAACGGCCAAACATCCTCTTCATCTTCTCCGACGATCACGCGCAGCACGCCATTTCCGCCTACGGCTCAAAGGTGAACACCACGCCGCACATCGACCGTCTCGCGAAGGACGGCGCGCGGTTCACGAACTCGTTTGTCAGCAATTCCATCTGCACGCCGAGCCGCGCCACGCTGCTCACCGGGCAGTATTCGCATCTCAATGGCGTGCCGGCTTTCAACCGCTTCGACGGCGCGCGCGACCACGTGGCGAAGCGTCTGCAAGCTGGCGGCTATCACACCGGCATCATCGGCAAGTGGCACCTCGGCTCCGACCCGACGGGCTTCGACCGCTGGATCGTGCTGCCCGGCCAGGGCGCGTATTGGAATCCCGTCTTCCTCGTCGCCGGGAGCCAACTCACCATCCAGGGCCACTGCACCGACATCACCACCGACCTCGGCCTCGAATGGCTGAAGACACGCCCGCAGGACCAGCCGTTCTTTCTCATGCTGCACCACAAAGCGCCGCACCGCGAGTGGGAGCCGGCCGAGCGGCACATCGCCATGTTCAAAGACAAAGTCATCCCCGAGCCCGCCACGCTCTGGGACGACTACGCCACCCGCCCGGCCGCCCTGCCGATGAATCAACAAACCATCGCGCGCGACCTCACGCCGCGCGATTTGAAGGTCGCCCCGCCCGCGGGTCTCACCGGCCGGGAACTCGTGAAATGGAAATACCAGCGCTACATGCAGGACTACCTCGCCTGCGTGCAGGGCGTGGATGACGGCGTGGGCAAAGTGCTCGATTACCTCGACCAGACCGGCCTCGCGAAAAACACCATCGTCCTCTACTCCGCCGACAACGGCTGGTTCCTCGGCGACCTCGGCCTTTACGACAAACGCTTCATGTACGAGCCCGGCCTGAAGGTCCCGCTCCTCGCGCGCGGCCCCGGCATCAAGGCCGGCCACGTCCCCGCGCAGTTCGCCGGCAACATCGACCTCGCCCCCACCTTCCTCGACCTCGCCGGCCTGCCCGTCCCCGCCTCCATGCAAGGCCGCTCGCTCGTCCCGCTGCTGCGCGGCGAATCCCCCGCCGACTGGCGCACGAGCTTTTACTACCGCTACTACGACGACCCCGGAAATCACCGCACCGCCGCGCACTACGGAGTCCGCACCGCCACGCACAAGCTCATCCACTACTGGAAAAAAGCCGCCTACGAGATGTTCGACCTCACCAAAGACCCGACCGAGCAGCGCAACCTCCTCCACTCCGACGAAGAATCGAAGCAGCCCGCAATCGCCGCGAAGTTTGCCGAGCTGAAAGCCGAGATCACCCGCCTGCAAAAGGAATACCAGGACGACGGCCAGTACGCCGACCCCGCCACCTGGCCGAAAGGCGGAGTGGACTCCGACAACAAAGCACCCGCCGGAACCAAGACCGTCGCCGAAGCCATCGCCGCGACCGCGCCGAAATGAGGGTCCGCGTCCCCGTCTCCGATCCCGGCGGTGCCGGGGAGGCAGAATCCGCTGCCGCCGACGGTTCAGATCCCGGCTACTTGCCCGGCATGGTGAAGATGCCGGTCCATTCGCCGGGGGGTGGGTTTTCGCGGAGGGCGGCGCAGCGGGCGAAGAAGACGGAGGCGAGGGCGTCGCCGGGTTCGGCGGCGAGGACGTCGAGCCACGCGGCCTCGGCGGTGTCGAAGTCGCCGCGGCGGTAGGCGCGCACGGCTTCCTCGTGGCGGGCGAGCCAGACGGGTTCGGGGGTGCCGGGCTGGCGCGGGCCGAGCGCGGTGAAGACTTCGACGGGTTGCGTTTTCCCTTTCACCAGGAGGAGATCCACGGAGCGCAGGAGGAAAGCCTCGCGGACGAGCGGGGCGACGCTTTCGCCGAGGCAGAGGTCGAGGCCGTATTCCTTGGTCACGCTTTCGAGGCGGGAGCCGAGGTTCACGGCGTCGCCGAGGACGGAGACTTCCATTTTCGCCTCGCAGCCGAGGTTGCCGACGATGGCGTCGCCGTGGTTGACGCCGAAGCCGACGGCCAATTCGGGCAGGCCGCGCGTTTTCCAGCCGGTGTTCAGGCGGGTGAGGGCGGCGCGCATTTCCAGAGCGGTGGTGACGGCGCGGCGGGCGTCGGTCTCCAGGCCGGCGGTGGCGATGCTGCCCCAGTGGGCCATCACGGCGTCGCCGATGAATTTGTCGAGCGTGCCCTCGTGGGCGAAGACGATGCCGACCATTTCGTTAAAGTATTCATTGAGCTGTCCGACGAGGGCGTGCGGGTCGGCGCTCTCGGTCATGGTGGTGAAGCTGCGGATGTCCGAGAAAAGCACGGTGATGCTGCGGCGCTCGCCGCCGAGGGAGTTGAGGAAGCTGGCGGGGTTGTCGAGGATCTCGCGGACGGCATCGCGGGAGACGTATCTTTCCAAAGTGCGCCGCACGCGCTGCTGCTCGCGGACATCGCGCGCCTGCTCAAAGACGGTCCAGGTCATGGCGCTGCCGCCGAGCACGAGCAGGGGGCCGAGGAGGATGGGGAGGAGCCCGGCGGAGTTGTAAAGGATCTGCGCGCCGCCGTAGTAACCCGCGAGCAGGAGCGCGAGCAGGAGCAGGCGCAGATTGCGGCTGGCGACCTTCGCGCCGAGCAACCACGCGAGCAGTCCGGCCACCGCGATGAGAGCCACGTTTTCCCACGGCTCGGTCTCGTGGATGAAGTCGCTGTGCAGCGCGGCGTTGATGGCGTTGAGGTGGATGGTGGGCGCGAGCACGGTGCCGAGCGGGGTGGTGAGGCGGTCTTCGGCCTGGTTGCCGGCCGCGCCGATGAGCACGATTTTGTCGCGGAAAAACTCGCCGTTGCGGTAGGGCGGCGC
>CAIQUL010000100.1 GCA_903874975.1 uncultured Chthoniobacter sp.
ATCCGTGCGCGGTGAAGATCGCGGCGGGAAAGATTAACGTCGTCCCCGGCCAGCCGTGGCTCGATGGATTCCCCACCGGCACAGGGCTCATCCGGCCATTCGTCGCCCTGCCGCTCGGCGCGGGTGACTCGGTCGAGGAGCAACTCACCGGGCGGGCGGATCGTGCGGATCGCCCGGCGGGAATGAGGGCCTGCATTCCGCGAGCGAGATTCCAGAACTGACCCCGCCGCCTCCACGGAAGAGGTGATCAAATTGACATCAAAATGATGGAGTGGGAGTATCTCCAGCATGACAAAGACGCAGATTCAGGTTCCCGAGGAGCTGTTTGCAGAGATCAAACAATTCGCCCACCGCCGGGAATGGTCCCTCGCTGAAACGTTCCGCCGCGGGGCCGAACTCCTCCTCGAAACTTACGCCGAGGACACCCCGCCCGCATCGCAGGCGTGGCAGCCGCCCACCTCCCGTCGCGTCGGTTGGAAAGGCCTCACCGCCGAACAACTGCACGACCTGGCCTTCGACGACCAAACTCGCCTCCCGTAACCCGTCATGACTTCCATTGACGCGAACATCCTCCTCTACAGCTACAGCGAAGCCTCGCCGCAGCACGCCGCCGCGAAAGCCTTTCTCGAGTCCTTGTCGCCGCGCGATGACGTGGCCCTCAGCGAATTCGTCTTCAGCGAAGTCTATCTGCACCTCCGCAATCCCGCCGTGCTCGACGCCCCACTCAGCCCGGCGGAAGCCGTCGCCGTCATCCAGAGTTACCGCCAGCACCCGCGCTGGCGCGTCCTCGGCTTTCCGCCCCGCAGCCGCGCCCTCCACACCGCGCTCTGGAAAGCCGCCGCTGCTCCCGATTTCGCCCGCCGCCGCATCTACGACCTCCGCATCGCCCTCTGCCTCCAAGCCTTCGGCGTCACGGATTTCGCCACGGCGAATGTGCAGCACTTTGAAGACGCGGGGTTTGCAAGAGTTTGGAATCCGTTATCCTCATAGCCGCGAGATTCTGGAACCGACCCTTCCTCCCCAACATCGGTAACTCCACCGCGGGCTTGTCCAACCACGGTTACCTTTGAGGTCATGGCGTGGAACGCGTTCTTCTTACGCACCTTAACACCGCCATGACTCAAAGCTAACTTGGGGGTTAGCCGTTGCGGGTATTGGGAAAAGACTTATTGAAGTTCACGGATTAAGTCGCGGATTTGTTCGGGAACGAGGATGTCGCGAAAGACAATTTCTGCACCGTCGCTGCCAGCTACATCGAACTTTAGGGTTGCCGTGCCGTAAAGGAGACTCTTGCCGACAAGGTTAATGTTGCGGATGTCTTGGATGCGAATCTCGTTGGAACTCTTGGAGAAGTAGCCGTGTTCGATAATCAGGCGTTTGCGGGTGATGCGGTATCGAGTGGGCTTGGGGATAAACACCAACGGAATGAAGAGAATGCCGACGACGGTGACAGCAAGAACGACGGAGACAACGAGCTTGCGCCACAGTGGCGAGTGTGGCCTGCCCTCCCACATGACTTCGTTGGGGTCTGTTGCTACTGGTGGAGGCGGAGCCAGCGCACGAGGCACTGGGATAATGTCGGCAAGTGGACGCCACTCTGGCATACCGTCCTGCCAGTAGTGGTCCGTGCGATAGAGAGCGCCCACTGCAACGAGGTTGGGAAGCTCGCTCTCCGAGTATGAGCCAAGCTCCTGTCCGTCGCGGGCAACTGTCACTGTATTCATAATTGGAAGTGTGGAGGGAACGAAGCCGCTTCGCGGGGTTGCCGGGGGAGCGGGGCGTGGGGTGACATGAGAGCGGATGAGGGGTGGAGGCGCGGCGAAGGTGGGAGTCTATGACTACCATCCCTGATACCGTATCTCCGTTCGTCCGTTTCATCCAGCTCAAATCCCTGCGGGACCGCACCAAGGAGGAGTATGTGCGCTGAGTCACCCGCCTGGCCCGGCAGGGCGGGGTGGCGTGCCCGTCGCTGCTCGGGCAGGAGGAGGTGGGGGGATGGGGGGATGAGGGGGATGGGGTCGATTCTAGAATTTCGCTCCTTTGATCGTGCGGGCCGGGGTCAGGGGAGAGGGATCATTTCCGTCGCTGGTTTCGGTGCGGCTGGGTGGACTGGACCGCATCGCGCTTCGCGAGGCGGTCGTTGCACTTACGCGGCGGTTTTGGGCGCGGGCGCGCAACTCGGCCTGCCGCTGGCGGGCGGCCTCACCGAGGCGCTGGTAATGGGCGACCAACTGTTCGGGCGTGAGGTCTTTGGTCTGCTCGTAGATGTGGGCCTGGGCGCGGCGCTTGGTTTTCACGCATTCGTATTCTTCAAGTTTCAGAGGCGATGCCCTCGGCGGGGGTGTGGATCCTGATGCGGTCAAAACCGTTGATCAGATTGACTCCAGGATACAGCGGAATTTTGTCGAAGTGGACGATGTGCTTGAAGTGCCCCTCCCAGCCAGTCGCCGCCCTGCCAGTTCACTTAACGGCGACGGCTTTTTCCCGGAGCACGATGATTTTGGCCAGCGCGCGCAACGAACTGTTCACCGCCTTGGCATTGGGGAACGCCTTCGCTACATCCGGCTCCAAGACCACCACATTCGTTCCTTGCGTGTAACGCCGCGCATACTTTCCCACCGCTGCGCCGGAGAAGTCATATTCGGCCTGCATTTCCGGCTCAGTCGTCTTGCTGTGTGCTTTCTTCAAAATTTTTACGTTCTTGGCGGCTCGCGCGCCGCGCGCTGATGAGGCGGATACTGTCTCCGCGTTCCGTATGCACGACAACCAGCAATTTGCCGTTGTGGGACGTTCCGAGGATGACGAAACGATCCTCGTTTTGGGAATGAGCAGGGTCGGGAATCGTCAACGACAACGGATCGCCAAAGACCGTCGCTGCCTCTGCAAAGCCGACCCCATGCTTGGCTAGGTTCGTCCGCGCCTTATTCTCGTCCCATTGAAAATTCAGCGGCATGGGAACAATGCGAGAAAGGGGTCGATTCCAGAATATCGCTCTTTTTGATCGCGCGAAACGGTCATACGGGACTCATCGAGATAAGGAAGCTCAAGCCCCAGCCGCAGGTTGGGCGATTTGCCGTGAGCGCATTTCGGCGCGCACGCGTTCGCCGAGACTTTTCAAGTAAGCGAGCCGGTCCGCGCGGCTCATGGCGTTGAGTTTTTGACTGGCCGCTTCGCGCCACTTGCGCGACTCGGCGACGGCGAGTTGATCCATTTCGTCGGTGAGATCGAAGACGTTGTCGGGAGTGAAGGAACGCTGCGAGCGCCGGCGGTCTTTACGCCGCGCCGACGGGTTCGACGGCCGAGCGCTTGAGCGAGTGGCGGATGAAATTGGAGCCTAGATCCCAGATCGGGCCGGGGAAGCTGCGGCACTCGGTGAGGACGGCGTCGAGGGCGGTGACGAAGCGGTCGATCTCGCGCTCCCCGATGATCAGGGGCGGGAGGATTTTCAGCACGTCCATGGCGTGCCCGGCGATTTGCGTGAGGATGCGGTGCTTTTGGAAAAGGGAGGTCACGAGCATCTGCGCGAACAGCTCGTGCTCGACTTTGTGGAGGAGCTTCCAGCCCATCTTGAGGGCCAGCTCGCGGGGTTCGTGAAATTCGATGGCGATCATCAGGCCGAGCCCGCGCACTTCCTTGATGAGCGAATGTTTTTCTTTCAGCGCGTCGAGGCGGCGCATCAGCTCGGCACCTTGGGTGCGGGCGCGCTCGACGAGATTTTCGTCGTCGAGCACCTGGAGCGTGGCGAGGCCGGCGGCCATGGCGAGGTTGTTGCGGCCAAAGGTGGAGGAGTGGACCACGCAGCGGTCGAGGCGGCTGAAGGTCTTTTGGTAAATCGCGCGGCGCGTGATGACGGCCGCGACGGGGACGTAGCCGCCGCTGAGCGATTTCGCGACGGTGATGATGTCCGGCTCCAGTCCCCAATGCTCGAAGCCCCACCAGCGTCCGGTGCGGCCGAGGCCGGTCTGCACTTCGTCGCAGATGAGCAGCGTGCCGTGCGCGCGGCAGAGGCGCTGGGCTTGCTGGTAGAAATCGCCGGCGGGGAAATACACGCCTTTGCCCTGCACCGGCTCGATGAGCAGCGCGGCGATGTCGCGCTTGGCGAGCAAGGTTTCGAGCGCGGCGAGGTCGCCCATTTTGATCCGCGTGCAGTTTTCCAGCAGCGCCCCGAAGCCCTCGCGAAAGCTCTCGTCGCCCATGACGGAGAGCGCGCCATTCGAGAGTCCGTGGAAGGCCTTTTCCAGCGAAACGAGCCCCGTCCGACCGGTCGCGGCGCGGGCGAATTTGATCGCGCCCTCCACGGATTCCGCACCCGAGTTGCAGAAGAAAACCGAGTCGAGATGCGGCGGCGTTTTTTTCAGCAGCGCCTCGGCGAGCAGGCCGCTGAGGAGCGAGCAATCCATCTGCACCATGTTGGGCAGATCCAACTCGAGTAAGTCGCGGAGCGCGCTCTGCACGGCGGGGTGGTTGCGACCGATGTTGAAGACGGAGTAGCCGCTGAGGAAGTCGAGGTAGTCGCGCTCGTCGAGGTCGTAGAGGTAGGCGCCCTGCGCGCGGGCATAGACGTGGTCGAAGCCGATGATGCGCTGCACGTGGACGAGCGTGGAGTTCAGGTGCCGCTCATGCAGCGCGTAGTTTTCGCCAAGGCGGGCGGTGACGAGGCCCTTGAGGTCGAGCGGCATGGGCCGGGACGTTACGTTGGTTCGCGTGGTTGGCGAGCGGAGAAACCGCACTGCGGCCCATCCGATGAACGCCGAATTCCCCGGGGCTCGACCAGCCACCGAAGCGCGTCCCACCGCGCTACTTGATGCTGACCCACGTGCCGATGGGCACCTCGGAAAAGAGCCGTCGCGCCACTTTTTCCGGCAGGCGCACACAGCCGTGGGCGGCCGGGCGGCCCGTGTCGCGGCCTTTGTGCAGTCCAAAGTCTTGGCAACTCAGGCGCATGAAATAGGGCATTTGGGCATCTTCATAAATCGATGAGATGTGGTCGCGGCGTTGGTCGGTCACCACGTATTCGCCGGGCTTCGTGGCAAAGCCCGCGCCCCCTTCGTCGGCGCGAGGAAGAGTCGGAGAGACCCAGGCGGATCTGCGCGGAGATTCTCGCGCCAAGCCGCGGGTTGCCAGCGACCGGAAGCGGAATATGAGTGGGCCATGCATGAGCTTGGCAAAGTGCTTTTTTCCGTCGGACTCGTTCTGGTCGTGGTGGGTGGCATCCTGTGGAAAACGGGCGGCCTGGGCTGGCTGGGAAGGTTGCCGGGCGACGTCTTTGTGGAAGGGAGAAGTTCGACATTCTATTTCCCGATCGTGACCTGTGTCGTGGTGAGTCTGGTGCTCACGCTGGTCGGCTGGCTGTTGCGGCGGTGAGGGCGGACGGAACGGGCCGCTTTCCTTTTTTTGGAGCGAGGCTTTACTGCGGCGTGTTGGAAATTAAAGACCTCGTGGTGAATTACGGATCGATCGGCGCGCTGCACGGCATTTCGCTGAAAGTGGCACAGGGAAGCATCGTCACGCTCGTGGGCGCGAATGGTGCGGGCAAGACCACGACGTTGCGAACGATCTCGGGAATCGTGCCGGCGAAGTCGGGGACGATTTCCTTTGCCGGCGAGGACATCACGAATCAACCGCCGCACCGGATCGTGGCCCGCGGGCTGGCGCAGTCGCCGGAGGGGCGGATGGTTTTCGCCAATCTGACCGTGATGGAGAACCTCCAGATGGGTGCCTACCTGCGCCGGGACCGGGCGGGTATCGCGAAGGATCTGACCTATATCTTCGGGATTTTTCCGCGGCTGAAGGAGCGCGAAAAACAAACGGCCGGGACGTTGAGCGGCGGGGAGCAGCAGATGCTGGCCATCGGCCGTGCGCTGATGAGCAAACCCACGTGCCTGATGCTCGACGAGCCGTCGCTGGGGATCGCGCCGCTGCTCGTGAAGACGATTTTTGAAAAGATCGTGGAGATCAATCGTGAGCTGGGACTGACGATCCTGCTCGTGGAGCAAAATGCCAATCTGGCGCTCGAAGTTTCGCACTACGGCTACGTGCTGGAGACAGGCCGGATCATCCTCGAAGACCAATGCGCGGCGCTGCGGGAAAATGAAGAGGTGCGCGCGGCGTATCTCGGAGGGTGATAAAACGAATTAATGGACGCGCGCGCCAATCTGTGGCAAGGAAGCCTCTAAATTCATCACCTTATGAAAAACTCCACTCTCTTCGCCCTCGGTTCCGCCCTCGTTCTTGGCCTCCCGTCGGTGGCGTCCGCGTATGACGATGACCCCGGCTATGGCCAATTTCGTCCGTGGTATGGAGGCGAGGACCGCACTTACCGCCGGAGCGATTCCGGGAACTACGGGGGCGGTGATCGCCGCAATCTCGAGCCGATCTACTATCGCCCGACGCAGCGCTACTACGGCAAAGGTTACACGGTGAGTTACCGCTACATGCCGGTTTACTGGCAGGACATGGGATCAGGGCAGCAGAGAGATTCCTCGAATTTCCGCTCGGAGGCCTTCCGCATTGCAACGACCGACATACCGGCATGGGGAGCCAAGGCGCCACGTCTGGTGCAGACCAATCGCAAGACTCCCGCGCAAACGGCAATCACCTCGATCACCCCGACGAACAAGGCGCCGTCCCCGGTGGATTACAGCACGCAGGATTTGCCGGTGCCATCGGCCCTGCTCCCCAGGCCGAACCTCAATCCGGCTCCCGCTCCCGCAGCGCCCGCACCGGTGGCACCCGCTCCCGCGCCGCTCGAAGCGCCGAAGCCCTAAAGTCTCGACTTCCAGCGCAGTTTGGCGGGTGCCCCGGCCTTCCGGGAAAACAGAAGCGCCGACCGTTTCGAACCCTTCGCATTTGTTGCCGCTGAACGCAGAAGTTTGTTGCGACAGAATCTCAATCGCTGCTACTTTCCCGCGCTTCCTTTCGATGCTGCCCAAGTCTTCCACAGCCATCCTCACCCTCGCCCGTGCCAAATGCGGCGAGCGGCTGCGCGTGCTTTCGATCTGCCCGGACTGCCCGGAGTGCGTGCGGCTGCGCGAACTCGGGTTCTACGACCGCGCGGAGGTGCGGAAAGTCTCGGACGGCGCGGCGATCATCTGCTCGCTCTTCGGCATGCGCGTGGCCATCGGACGCGACCTCGGGGAGCATGTCCGCGTGGAGCGGATCGCGGCATGACGACCGAGGCAGACGAGGTATTGAGCGCGCTCGGGATTGGGGAAAAAGCGCGCGTGCTCGGCTTCGATCTTCCTCCCGAACACCGCCAGCGCATGCTCGAAATGGGACTGACCGTCGGTGTGGAATGTGAGGTCATGCGCTTTGCCCCGATGGGCGATCCGATCGACATCAAAGTGCGCGGCTACCAGCTTTCGCTGCGAAAAAAAGAGGCCGGCGGCGTCCGTGTCGTACGGATCTGAATTTTGAACGCGAAACACGCGGAACTGCGCGAAAATGCGCGGATAAATCCCCGGGTTTTTACCCCTCCATTTTTCGCGCTTTTTCGCGGCCCTTTCGCGTGTTTCGCGTGTTTCGCGTCTAAAAGCTCCGCCCTTTTTCTTTATGGCTGGCGCTGATCCCGGAGTCACCCGCCATGTCGCCATCGCCGGCAACCCGAACTGCGGGAAGAGCACGATTTTCAACGCGCTGACCGGCCTGCGGCAAAAGGTCGGCAACTACCCCGGCGTGACCGTGGAGAAAAAGACCGGCCGCTTTTTCGGCAGCCACGGCGAGCCGATGGAACTGCTCGACCTGCCCGGCAGCTACTCCTTGCAAGTGCGTTCGCCGGACGAGGCAGTCGCGCGCGATGTGCTCCTCGGCCGCCTGCCCGGCACGCCGCGGCCCGACGTGATCATCTGCGTGGTCGATGCCTCGAATCTCGAGCGCAATCTTTACCTCGTCGCGCAGATGCTCGAGTTGCAGATCCCCGTCGTCGTCGCGCTGAACATGGTCGATGTCGCGGAGAAAAACGGCGCGGTCATCGACCTCATGGCGCTGCGCGAAAAACTCGGCGTGCCGGTGATTCCGACCGTCGCGACGAAAGGCGGTGGCTTCATCGAGCTGCGCCAGGCCGTGTCGCGTTCGCCGCTGCCGCCGCCGCCGGTTTGCGCGCAAATGCCCATCGTGCTCGAGCGCGAAGTCATGGCCCTCGCCAAGCAACTCCCCGTGGCCCCGGAAGTCGCCCGCGGCGAAGCGCTCCTCCTCCTCACGCTGCACGACGAAGCGCTCGACGCGATCACCCAGCACGACCGCACGATCATCGACGCCACGCGCAGCGCGCAGCAGCGCCTGACCGCCAGCGGCATTGACCCGCTCAGCGCGCCCGTCGATGCCCGCTACGACTGGATCGGCCAGGTCTGCGCCGCCGCTCTGCACAAAGGCGGCGCGCACGATGCCACCTCGATTTCCGACCAGCTCGACGGCTGGCTCACGCACCGCATCTGGGGCTGGGTCGCCTTCGTCGGCATGATGGCGCTGATGTTTTTCTGCATTTTCACCGTCGCGCAATATCCGATGGATTGGATCGACGCGGCGAAAACCGCGCTGGCCAACTGGACCAAAGCGCACGTGCCCGCCGGCGATCTCCAGAGCCTGCTCGCCGACGGCATCATCGGCGGGGTAGGCGGCGTGGTGATCTTCCTTCCGCAGATTCTTATCCTCTTCTTCTTCCTCGGGATCCTTGAAGACACCGGCTACATGGCCCGCGCCGCATTCATCATGGACCGGCTGATGTCCAAAGTCGGGCTCCACGGAAAATCATTCGTCCCGCTGCTCTCGTCCTTTGCCTGCGCCATCCCCGGCATCATGGCCACCCGCACCATCGAGAACCGCAAAGACCGCCTCGTCACCATCCTCGTCGCCCCGCTCATGAGTTGCTCCGCGCGGCTCCCCGTCTATGTCGTGATGATCGCGCTCATGCTGCCCGCCGCGAGCGCGTGGGAGCAGTCCGGCATCATGCTCGCCATGTATCTCACGGGGCTGATCGCCGCGTTCGTCATGGCGTGGATTTTCAAAAAAACCCTGCTTCGCGGCGACACGCCCATGCTGCTGCTGGAGATGCCGCCGTACCGCCTCCCCTCATGGCGCGGCATCGCGCAGCGGATGTGGGAGCGCGGGCTGCTCTTCCTCCGCCGCGCCGGCACCGTCATCCTCGCGCTCAGCATCGTGCTCTGGGCGCTGCTCACTTTCCCGAAGCCCACGCACTCCGATGCGACGCCCTCCGAGGCGCTCTCCCACAGCATCGGCGGGCGGATGGGCCACGCCATCGAGCCGCTGATCGCGCCCCTCGGCTACGATTGGAAAATCGGCATCGGCCTCGTCGGCAGCTTTGCCGCGCGTGAGGTTTTCGTCTCCACAATGGGGCAGGTCTATAACATCGAGGATGCCGACGAAACTAGCGAACCACTCCGCGAGCAGATGCGCGCCGAGAAGCGCGCCGATGGCACCGCCGTCTTCACCCCGCTCGTTTGCCTCGGGCTCATGGTGTTCTATGTTCTGGCCATGCAGTGCATCAGCACCGTCGCCATCGTCCGCCGCGAGACGAACTCGTGGTTCTGGCCGCTTTTCCAAATCGCCTACATGACCGGCCTCGCGTGGATTGGCGCGTTCGTCGTCTATCAAGGCGGTCGCCTGCTCGGCTTCCAATGAACCCACTCCTCGATCAACTCGCCGTCGCCGCAATGGTCTGCGGCGCGGTGGCGTTTTTCATCGTCCGCTTTCTGCGGAAACGCGCTGCCGGAAAATCGTGCGCGGGCGGCTGCGGCTGCGGCACCTCAAAGGCCGCCAAGCCCGGCCGACCCTAGCTCGGACGCTCATTCGGCGCGGTGATTTCCTCGGTCCACGGTCGCGCGAGGCGGTGAAAGAGCGCCTTCGCTTGGAGCGGGGTGATGCCGGGATTGACGGAAAGCAGGCACGCGAGCAGGCCCGTCCAGCGGGGCGCGGCAAAGCTGCTGCCGGTCACCATTTTGCTCCCGCCGCCCGACCACGCCACATCCACATCCACATCCACATCCACATCCACGCCGCGCGCGGCGAATTCCACGAGGTGGCCGGGCTTGTAGAAAAGCTCACCGTCGTCCTCGGTGCGTGCCATATTCACGGTCAGCACGGAGGTGAAAAAGGCAGGCCACTCCGGGCGCGCGGATGCTGCCGATCTCCGCCTGCAACTGCACCGCCGAAATAACCCCGCGCAACTCGCCCGCGAAATAGAACGGCACCGCGAGCAGCGCGCAGGTCAGGAGTTGCAGTTGCCGGTCGAGCGCCGGGTCCTGCTGCTGGTTCTGGTGGCCTTGGTTTTCGCAAATCGGCTGCTCCGTCGCGACGACCATGAAGCTTGGGCTGATGCCCAAGCCACTTTGCCCGCTACTTGATGATCCCGCGCGGGCTGCTCGTGATAAACGCGAGCAGCCGCGTCAGTTCCGGCGTCTCGGGGAGGTCGGCGCGGATTTGCTCGATGGCCTGCTGGAGGTTCAGCGCGGAGCGGTAGATGATCCGATACGCCTCCTTCACCTGCCGCTGCGCGTCCTCGCTGAAGCCGTGCCGCTCCAGCCCGACTTTGTTGTAGCTGCGCACCTTCGCCGGATTGCCGTCGGCGATCATGAAAGGCGGCACGTCCTGCACGATCTTCGAGCACCCGCCGGTCAGCGCGTAGGCTCCGATGCGGCAGAACTGATGCACCGCCGTGAGTCCGCCGATGATCGCGTGATCGCCCACCTCCACGTGCCCCGCGAGCGTGCCGTTGTTGGAAAAAATGACCTGATCGCCGACCACGCAATCGTGCGCGATGTGGGCGTACGCGAGGAAGTTTCCCCGGCTGCCGACGCGCGTGATCGAGCCCGGCGCGGTGCCGCGATGCACGGTCACAAACTCGCGGAAGGTGTTCCCATCGCCGACCGCGAGATAGGTCGGCTCGCCCGCGTATTTCAAATCCTGCGTCCTCTGCCCGACGGAGCTGAACGCGAAGAACTGATTGCCGCGCCCGATCTTGCTCGGGCCGCCGAGGCTGACGTGATGCTGCAGCCAGCAGTCCGCGCCGAGTTCCACACCCGCGCCGATCACGCAATACGGCCCGATCTCGCAGCCGTCGCCGATCTGCGCCGCGGGATCGATCACCGCCGTCGGATGGATCGTCGCGCTCACGAATCCACGACTCCGAACATCATCTCCGCCTCGCTGACCACCTCGCCATTCACCAGACAGCGTCCCCGCGCCTTCATGATCGCCTTTTTCCGCACGGTCATCTCGACCTCGATAAAGAGCGTGTCGCCGGGCACCACCGGCTTGCGGAATTTCACCGCATCCGCGCTCATGAAGTAGCCGATTTTTCCCGCGTAGCCGGGCAGCCGCAGCAGCATGATGCTACCGACCTGCGCCATGGCCTCCACCTGGAGCACGCCGGGCATGACCGGGTGGCCGGGGAAGTGGCCTTGGAAATACCACTCATTCATCGTCACGGATTTCGTCCCGATGCACTTCGTCTCGCCCTCGAGCGCGACGATGCGGTCCACCATGAGGAACGGGTAACGATGCGGGAGCAGCTTCATCACGTCGTTCACGTCGAGCACGTCGCCGCCCTTCGGCGTCACGCTCGGCGGGACCAGCGCCATGGTTTTGGCGAACTGCTTGGCCACCGCGCGCGCGAGTTCGGTGTTCGGCCCGTGGCCCGGTTTCACCGCGATGACGTGACCGCGAATCGGCCGGCCGAAAAGTGAGAGGTCGCCGACGATGTCGAGAATCTTGTGCCGCACGAACTCGTCGCGGAAGCGCAGCGGCTCCTTGCTCAGCACGGACTCGCCGCGCACCACGACCGCGTTTTCAAGGCTGCCGCCCTTGATCAGCCCTTTGTCCATCAGCAGCTTCACGTCCTCGTAGAAAACGAACGTCCGCGCCGGGGCGATCTCCTTTTCGTAAATCGCGGGCGTGATCTCGGTGGAGTAGAACTGCGTGAAGCGCCCGTCCGGCCCGACCTGCGTGCAGGAGACGCGGAACCCGGCATCCGGCACGATGGTCATGAGTGAGCCGCTTTTCGTCTCCAGAAAAATGGGCTCGGTGACCGCGTACTCCGCGCGCGGCACCGGCTGCTCGACGACGCCGGCTTTCTTGATCAGCTCCACGTAGGGCTGCGCGCTGCCGTCGCCGATCGGCGGCTCGTTGGCGTCCATCTCGATGAGCACGTTGTCCACGCCCATGCCGGCCAGCGCGGAGAGCACATGCTCGACGGTCTGCACTTTCACGCTGCCCTCGGCGAGGGTCGTGGCCCGCTCCACGGTCTTCACATGCTCCACGTTTGCATCGATGACCGGCTCGTCCGCGAGGTCGCTGCGCCGGAATTTCCGCCCGTGCCCCGGCGGCGCGGGATGCAGCGTGAGCGTGACCTTTTCCCCGGTGTGCAGGGAGGCGCCGCTGACGCTGGCGGATTTGGCGAGGGTGTGCTGGAGATGGGTCATGGAAAAAGCGGGGGCGAGTTATGGAGAACGGTCCGCAGGGCGACAAGCCCGTTGTCGGAAAGCGGGCGGAGTGAAATAGTGCGTCATGCCCATCGCCGGTCTCGATCTCGCTGAAGAAATCCTCGCCCTGAAACGTGAGCGCAATGCCGTCATCCTCGCGCACAATTACCAAATCCGGGAAATCCAGGAGCTGGCGGATTACGTCGGCGATTCGCTCGGCCTCTCGCGGCAGGCGGCGGCCACCGACGCGGAGGTGATCGCGTTCTGCGGCGTCCATTTCATGGGCGAGACCGCGAAAATCCTCAACCCCAGCAAGACCGTGGTCATCCCCGACATGGACGCCGGCTGCTCGCTGAGCGACTCCTGCCCGCCGGAGAAGCTCGCCGCTTTCCTCCGCGAGCACGCCGACCGGAACTACTACGTCATCGCCTACATCAATTGCAGCGCGGGCGTGAAGGCGCTGAGCGACGTCATCTGCACGAGCGGCAACGCCGTCCGGATCGTCGAGGCCGCGCCGGCGGATCGGAATATCCTTTTCGTCCCCGACCAAAACCTCGGCGCATGGGTCACCGAGCAAACCGGGCGGCCGATGGAGCTGTGGCGGGGAAATTGTTACGTCCACGTCGAGTTCACGCGCGCCTCCATCGAGCGCGCCCGCGCCGAGTGGCCCGATGCGCCGATCGTCGCGCACCCGGAATGTACCCACGCCGTGCGCCTGCTCGCCGACGAGGTATGCTCCACGGAAAAGATGATCAGCTATTGCCAAGACTCGCCGTCCAAGGCGTTCGTCATCGTGACCGAAAGCGGGATGCTGCACCGGCTGCGGCGCGAAATGCCGGACAAAGTTTTCATCCCCGGCCCGACCGACCACTGCGCCTGCGCCGACTGCCGCTACATGAAGATGAACACCCTCGAAAAACTCCGCGACGCGCTGGCCAATCTCGCCCCCGAGATCCTCATTCCCGAGTCCATCCGCGCCCGCGCCGAGCTGCCCATCCGGCGGATGCTGGAGCTGAGCGCGTAGCGCAAAAAAAGCCGTCATCCTGAGCGCAGTCGAAGGACCGCTAACTTTTGCGGGCGGAGGCGGCGGGAGCACTGAGCACTGAACACCTCTGCCCACCGCCTCCGCCCGCGAAGAGTTTGAGGTTCTTCGACTCCGTTCCTTCCCGCCAAGCCGGGAGCGGAACTCCGCTCAGAATGACGGCTTTTTGTCTGCTTGCGCGCGGCGGTATGGCCCGCGATGTTCGCGCCCTTTTTTCCGCCATGCTCACGCTATCCCAAGTCAGTAAAGCCTTCGCCGGCCGCACGCTTTTCAGCGACGTCTCGCTGCAGGTGAACCGCGAGGACCGCATCGGCCTCGTGGGCCCCAATGGCGCGGGGAAATCGACGCTCTTCTCCCTCATCCTGCGCGAGTCGACGCCGGACGAGGGCCGGGTGATCCTGGAGAGGAACGCGACGCTGGGCTTTCTGCCGCAGGAAACCGCGCCCGCCGGGAATGAGACGGTGCTGGAGCTGGCGTGCGCGATTTCGCCGGAAATGGCGAAGGCCCAGCAGGCCATCAAGCGGCACGAACTGGCCGGGACTTTTGACGAGGAGGAATACCACGAGGCGCTCGGGACCTTCAGCGAGCTGGGAGGCTGGCAGCTCGAACCGAAGGCGAAGCAGATCCTCAAGGGGCTGGCCTTTCGCGAGGCGGATTTCGACCGCGAGGCGCGGACGATGAGCGGCGGCTGGATCATGCGCGCGCACCTCGCGCGGCTGCTCGTGATGGAGCCCGATCTGCTGCTGCTCGACGAGCCGACGAACCACCTCGACCTCGAATCGCTCTATTGGTTTCAGGATTACCTCCAGTCCTATCCCGGCGCGATTTTGATGATCTCGCACGACCGCGAATTCCTGAACGCACTCGTGGATTCCATTCTCGAAATCTCCCACCAGAAGCTCAACCGCTACCGCGGCAACTGGGACAAATACGTGGTCGAGAAAGTGCAGCGTGAGGAAATCCAGCTCGCGGCATACAAGAACCAGCAGAAGGAAATCGCGTCGCTCCAGGAATTCGCCGACCGCTTTCGCGCCAAGGCCAGCAAAGCGTCGCAGGCGCAGAGCAAGCTGAAGCAGATCGACCGGATGGAGAAAATCGAGGCGCCGCTGAGCCAGGAGAAGACGGTCCACATGCGCTTCCCGCAGCCGCCGCGTTCGGGCTCGCGGTCGATCACGCTGAAGGACATGGATTTTTCCTACGGCGATCTCGCGGTCTACCGCGGGCTGGAGTTTGAGGCCGAGCGCGGCCAGCGCACGGTGCTCGTCGGCCCGAATGGCGCGGGCAAATCCACGCTCATCAAGCTGCTCGCCGGCACGCTCGCGCCCGAGAGCGGCACGCGCGAACTCGGTCACAACGTGAAGGTCGGCTACTTCGCCCAGCACCGGATGGAAAACCTGAACGCGAAGCAGACCGTGCTCGAAAGCGTGCAGGACATGCCCAATCCCGTCGGCGAACAGCAGGCGCGCACGGTGCTCGGCTCGTTCCTGTTCCGCGGCGACGATGTTTTCAAACCGGTTGGCGTCCTCAGCGGCGGGGAAAAAACCCGCCTCGCGCTGGTCAAGCTGCTCCTCGATCCGCCGAATCTCCTGCTCATGGACGAGCCGACGACGCACCTCGACATCGGCTCCATTGATGCGCTCATCGGCGCGCTCCAGCAGTACGAGGGCACGCTCATTTTCATCAGCCACGACGTGCACTTCATCCGTGCGATGGCCCGCACCGTCCTCCACATCAGCGCCGGCAAGCTCACGCCGTACGCGGGCGACTATCAGTATTACCTCGATAAATCCAAAGCCACGTCCGAGCGCGCCGCGCTCACGGCGGGAGAAAAGCTGACGAACTTTCAGCCGGCGGCGCCGAAAGAATCCGCCGCCTCCGCCGCCGGCAATGCGCCGACGCCGCGGAAATCCAAGGAGCAGAGGCGTGCGGAAGCCGACGAACGGCAGGCGAAAAGCCGGATCAAAAAGGAGCACGACGCCAAGGTCGCTTCGGTCGAAATGCAAATCGCCGCGCTCGAAGCCCGGCAGCAGCAGATCACCGCCGAACTCGAAAAGTCCGAGACCTACGAGGCGGGCGGCGCGGCGATGAATCTCAACCGCGAATCCCTATCCGTGAGCCAGTCGCTCGAACGCCTGACCGCCGAGTGGGAGGCGCTCTCCGCGCAAAACGTGGAAGGCTGAGCCGTTACGCGCGCGCGGATGCGTCGAGCGCGGCAGCGGCGGCGGTATCGCGCCCCAGGTAGCGCGCCCCGATGAGCCAAAAGCCGCTCGCCAGCACCATCATCACCGAGACCAGGCCAAAGGCGACATTCCAACTGCCGGTCTCCGCTTTGATCCAACCCACGAGCAGCGGCGAGATGGCGTCGCCGAAGGCATGGATGGCGAAAATATTGAGCGCGAAACCGGTGGCACGCACGCGGGTGGAAGTGACGTTGGCCAGCGCGGTATTGGCGGGGCCGGTATTAAAGAAGAGGAAAAAGACGGCGCAAAAAACTGCGACCCAGGCCCACGGAAACGACAGGTGGAGCATCGCGAGCGTGGCGGGAAAGGCGAAGAGGATCGCGCCGCCGGAGGTGAGAAAATACGCGCCGCTGTGGCGCTTGCTGAGTTTCTCCGCGATGAACGAGCCGAGCAGGGTCGAGGCGATGCCCGCGACCACGACGATGATCCCGAAGGTGGTGTTCACCTCGCCGAGGATCTGGCCTCGCACCGCATCGTCGAGATGCTCCGGGTCGAGTCCGCGCGCGAGCGCCACCCGGCCGGACATGAATTTCGGAATCCAGAACGAGATGCCGCCGATGGCAAAGGTCATCGCGGTCATCGCCGCGGTATTGAAGACGTAGGAGGGGACACGCAGGAGGCCGCGCGCGTCTCGAAAAAAGGAGCGGCGCGGAGCGTTGTTCGCGTGGGCGAGGCGCGACGGTTCCGGCATGCGCCAGCAGAGGAAAGTCAGCAGCAGCCCCGGCGGCACCACCAGCCAGAAGGCCCACCGCCAGTTGAGCAGCGCCGAGATTTGCCCCCCATAAATGTAGCCGAGGGCGCTGCCGACCGGGATCGCGACATAGAAAAAAGCCATGATGCGCCCGCGTTTCTCGATCGGGAAATAGTCCGCGAGCAAAGCCGGGGCAGCAGGGCCGTAGCCCGCCTCCCCGATGCCCACGCAAACGCGGGCGATGACCAGCGCGGCAAAGGAAGTCGCCAGCCCGGTCGCCCCGCTCGCCAGGCTCCACACTGCGATGCTCCCGCCGATCAGCCACCAGCGCGACCACTTCTCCGCCAACCGGCCGAGGATCGGCGCGCCGACCATGTAGGCGTAGAGAAACGCCGACGCGAGGCCGCCCGCCTGCGTCTCGGTGAGTTTGAACTCCGCGCTCAAGAGCGGCTCCACCGCCGCCAGCACCTGGCGGTCGATGTAGTTGAAAAGATTGATGACGATCAGGAGCACGAGGGCGCGCCGGGCGTGGGTGGCGGACGGCGGTATGATCGGAGCGGACACGGAATGACGAATGACGAAGGGCGAAGGGCGAAGGAAGTCTGAATGACAGCCGGCGCGTGAATTTTGCGCGTCGCTCGCGGGTGGAGCAGGCGACCCGCAGGCACTTTGCGGCGACCCGCCGCAAAGATCGTGAGTGCGTGGTTGTCCGAAGACGCCCGCGTCATGGCGGCGTGGGAAGTGGATGCGGTGCGTTCTTCGATGTCCGCGGGGGGTCGCCGCAGACAGCACGCGGGTCGCGTGCTCCACCCGGAGTCGTGCGACGTTTCGCCTTTCCATAAAAGGGTGGTTCCCAATACACCCGCCGCGTGTCATCCGCCTCCGCTCCCACCCTTCCCGAACGCCTCCTTCGCACCGTCGGCGCACTGATCGCGCGCCGCATCTACCGCGTCACTTCCCATCACGCGGACCGGCTGCCGGCGGGCGGATTTCTGCTCCTGCCGAATCACCTCACGTGGATCGACGCCATCGTGCTCCAGCTCGCGTGCCCGCGCCCGATCCGCTTCGTCATCTTTGACGACATCTACAATCTGCGCCTGCTCAACCCCATCTTTCGCGCGATCGGCGCGCTGCCGATCAGCCCGCGCAAAGCGAAGGACGCCGTGCGCGCGGCGGGCGAGGCGATCCTCGCGGGTGAAATCGTCTGCATTTTTCCCGAGGGCGAACTCTCCCGCAGCGGCATGCTGCTCCGGCTGAAACGCGGCTACGAACTCATCGCGCGCTCCGTGAAATGCCCGGTCGTCCCGGCGTGGACGGACAATCTCTGGGGCTCGATCTTCAGCTTCAAAGGCGGGAAGTATTTCTTCAAATGGCCGAGCCGGTTTCCGTATCCCGTGACCGTCGCGTTCGGCGAGCCGATCGCGGCCGAGCAAGCCGACATCGCGCTGGTGCGCGAGCGGTTTCTGGAGCTGGGCGAGTTTTGCTACCAGCAGCGCCCGCTGCTCCGCGGTCACCTCGGCGAGGCCTGTCTGCGCGGGCTGCGGCGCGGGCAGTTCGATGTCGGCGTGATCGACGGCTCGGATCACACCACGCTCTCGCGCGGCTCGCTGCTCGCGGCGGCCATCGCGCTCAGCCGCTCCGTGCGCGCCGAGTGCCCGCGGCATCGCGTGGCCATCGTGCTGCCACCGGGCAAGGCCGCGCTCATCGCCAATCTCGCCGTGCTGCTCGCGGACAAAGTGCCGGTGAACCTGAACTTCACCGCGGGCGCCGCGGCGGTGCAGAGCTGCATCGCGCAGGCGGAGATCAAGCACTGCCTGACCGCGCATGCGTTCGTGAAAAGGCTCAGCGATTTTCCCTGGCCCGAGCACACCATCTTCCTCGACGACATCCTGCCGGCGATGAAGCACGACATCATCGCGTGGCGCGCCGCCGTGCTCGTCACGCCGTCGTGGCTGCTCGCGCGATTGCTCGGCTTGCCGCGCATCGGCGACCGGCGCGAGGCCTTCCTGCTCTTCACCTCCGGCAGCAGCGGTGCGCCAAAAGGCGTGGCCCTCACGCATCGCAACCTGCTCGCCAACGTCCAGCAATTCGCCCTCATGCTCGACCTCGCGCGCGGCGACAGCGTGCTCGGCTCGCTCCCGTTTTTTCACAGCTTCGGAGCCACCGTCACCGTGCTTTTCCCGATGCTCGAACCCGTGGCCGTGGTCACGTATCCGAACCCGCTCGAAATCTCCAAACTCGCCGCGCTCATCGAGCGGTACAAGATCTCGCTCGTCGTCACCACGCCCACTTTCCTCCGCGGCTACCTGCGCAAGGCGGCGCGGAAACAGCTCGCGTCGCTCAAGCTGCTGGTCACCGGCGCGGAGAAACTGCCCGCCGATTTGGCAAAGACCTTCGAGGAGCAATTCGGGATCAAAGTGCTGCAAGGCTACGGCCTCACCGAGACCTCGCCCGTCGCCGCCGTGAATCTCCCCGACCCGAAACCCAATCGTCCGGACGACGCCGTGCAGCCGAGCAGCCGCGACGGCTCGATCGGCAAACTCGCGCCCGGCGTGGCGGCGCAAATCCGCGACCCGGAAACCGGCGCGCACCTTTCGCTCCACGAGACCGGGATGCTGTGGCTGCGCGGGCCGAACGTCTTCGAGGGCTACCTCGACGACCCCGCGCGCACCGCCGAGGTCATCGTGGACGGCTGGTTCAAAACGGGCGACCTCGCGCGCTTCGACGAGGACGGCTTCTGCTTCATCGAGGGCCGGCTCGCGCGCTTCAGCAAGATCGGCGGCGAGATGGTCCCGCACGAAACCGTCGAGACGCGCATCGTCGAGACGCTCGGCCTCGGCGGCGAAAGCGAACGCACCTGCGCCATCACGGCCATCCCCGACGAGGCCAAAGGCGAAGCGCTCGTCCTGCTGACCACGCGCGATTTCGACCAGGCCGAGCTGCGCAAAAAACTCGCCGACGGCGGCATGGCGAA
>CAIQUL010000101.1 GCA_903874975.1 uncultured Chthoniobacter sp.
CGCGTGCGCCTCGTCGCGCTCGATGAAAACCAGCCACAGGAAAATGCGCGCCGTCACCAGCGCGAACGCGACGATCGCCGCCCATTCCCAAGCCGTCGGCGGCTGGCCGCGGGCGATCTCCCGGCGGCTCCGCCACAGCGTTCCTGCCGCCACCAGTGCGCCGCAACTCAGCGACACCGCGGCGATCACCGGGCTCAAGCCCCCGCCCGCAAACGCCAGCGCCACCGCCAGCAGCGCCGTGCTGCTCACCGCGTAAAGGATGGCCGCGACGAAGTTCACGCGCGCCCCCTTTCTCCGTCATCCTGAGCGGAGTTCCCGGCGGGCGCGGGCGGGCGGAGGAGAAAATGACGAATGACGAATGGCGAATGACGAATGAATGACGAAGCCGAAAATCCGAAACTCGCGGCTGCCGCTCTCGACATTCGACATTCGTCATTCGTCATTCGTCCCGCGGTCCTTCGACTGCGCTGCGCAAAGCCTCCGCTCCGCTCAGGATGACCGTGGGATGGGCGCGCGCGCATCTTATTTCACATCCTCCAACTCCACCGGGGGCGCAGGCTGAAACTCCGGTGCGCGCCCCGGAAACAACGACCCAAACGTTCCCTGCCGCAGATACAGCATCTCCGCCTCGCCGGACATGCCCCGCAGCCGCAGCGGCGTCTTGAAATAGTTCGAGCGCAACTCCGGCTCCACGTGCTCCACGAGTTTGTCCTCCAGCAACAACACGTCCGCGTCGAGCGGGTCGGGGAGGTCGAGCGCGTGACGAAAACCGATCTTCGGAAACTCCGCGAGCAGCCAGATGAGCGGATGCTGGCTGGGGGTGATGATGTGCCCGGTGAGGTAGCGCTGCCGCGGGTCCGCCGTCACCAGCGCCCGTAGCGGACCGAGCAGCTCTTTGATGTCCGCGCGCGTCTGCACATAGACGTAGGGCTCCGTCTCGTCCGTGGCGTGGCGGAAGTTCAGCTTCCACGTCGCGTGCAGGGTGAAAGCGGCGAGCGCACTGGCCAGCACGCCCGTCACCCACCCGTCCACCTTTTGCGCGCAGCGCACCACCGCCAGACCGAAGACCAAGAAGAACGGCCAGATCAGCACGATGAGGCACCACGGCGTTTTGTAGGACACGATGCTGTAGCCGATGAGCGTCCCGAGGCCCGAGATCGCCAGATACCGCGCCAGCCGGTTTGTGCCGGGCGCGAGCAGCGCCAGGGACGCGAGCAACCCAACCGCCGCCGGCCACTCGCTGGCGATGGTGCCGCGGATCGCGAGCTTCCCGCCGGGCGCGCTGATCGCCTGCCCCACGAGCAATTGCAGCCAGTAGTGCCACGGCTTCTCGTGCCCCGTCGGCGCGTGCTCCGCCGTGCCCGTGCTGACCCACGCGCCGAAGCACTCATAAAGCCCCGCCAGCGAGCCGAGCGGGAGCGGGCGTCCCCCGGCATCGAACCGGCGCGGCCCCGGCCAGTCGAGCAGCCCGCCCGTGTAGAAAAAGACGATCAAGCCCGCGCTCACGCCGGCCACCGCCAGCACCTCGCGCCGCCCGAATTTCCACCCGCTCCACGCGAAGTCCGCCGAGCGCGACACCTTCTCGAAAAGCAGCAGGCACGGCACCGCCAGGAGCAGCGCCACCGCGTGGATCACGTAGGTCTCCTTGATCAAAATCATCCCCGTGAGTCCCAGCCCCGCCGCCCAGAGGTGCCTCCTTTCGCCAAAGCGCCATAGCCCCGCGCCGCCCCAGACGGCCAGCATCAGGAAAAAAAGCAGCCACGTTTCGTGAATGGCGTAGCGCCCGTAGAAAACCATCGCCGGCGAGATGGCCATGGCCAGCGCGGCCACCTGGCAGACCGGACGCCCGAGATGGCCGCGAAAGGCCAGCAGCAGCGCCACACAGCCCGTGCTCGCCAGCGCCAGCGGCAGCCGCAGCGCCCACACTTCCCGCCCGAACAAAGTCTGCGCGACAAACATTACGTAGAAATGCAGCGGCCCGTGGAAATTCGTCGGGTCGTAGTGGTAGTAGCCCTGCCGGGTCATCACATCCACCCAGTAGCCATTCACGCCCTCGTCGAAGTGCGCGGGCTTCGCGTCCAGCCACAGCATCCGCAGCGCGAGCGCGAGGAGCAGAATCGCCGGGGAAAGGCACCGCGCGAGCACGCTCATGGCCAGCACGCCGCGCTCGCCGCGCCGGCGGGCGGGGTGGTAAAGAGCGCGCGCCCCAATGTCGAAAAACCCATATCTCTCGATCGTTGTCCCCGCCTACAACGAGGCTCGGCGGCTCCCGCAGACCCTGGACAAAATGGCCGACTTTCTCGGGCAGATCGGGAAGCCGTATGAGGTATTGATCATCGTCGAACGCAGCGTGGATGGCACGCTCGACATAGCCCGCCGCTTCGCCGCGCGCCAAGCGCATTTTTTCGCCGTGGACAACCTCGTCCAGCGCGGCAAAGGCCACGCCGTCCGCACCGGCATGCTCCGCGCCGGCGGCGACTACATTTTCTACATGGACGCCGACCTCAGCGTGCCCCTCCCCGCCATCGCCGACTTCCTCGCCCGCTTCGAGTCCGGCCCGCCCGCCGACGTGCTCCTCGGCAACCGCCAGCACGCCGGCAGCCGCATCACCCGTCCGCAATCCTTCCTCCGCCGCACCATGGGCCAGTCCTTCAACCGCATCCTCGCCGCCGCCGGGCTGGCCACCCACCACGACACCCAATGCGGCTTCAAAGCCTTTCGCCGCGCCGCCGCCCACGCCATCTTCGCGCGCCAGACGCTCGACGGTTTTGCCTTCGACGTGGAAGTGCTCCTCCTCGCCCAACGGCTCGGCCACCCGCTCGCGGACCTGCCCGTCGAGTGGATCAACAGCCCCGCAAGCAAAGTCCGCATCCTCCGCGACAGCCTCGCCATGCTCCGCGACACCCTGCGCGTGCGGCGGTTGGTGGCGAAAAACCTGCGCTCCTGAGCTGCGGAGCGTTGAGAAAGTCCGCGGGTCAGACCGTCACCGGCACGGTGACCAATGCGCTCTTTTTGGGCAGCGGGCGTTTGGAGTGTTGAGGCTCAGCGATCTCCCCGGCGACCCGTTTGGTCCGTTCGCGATAGCCCTTTTGTTCGTCGGAGCCGTGGCCGATTGACGTGCTCTGGATTTCTGGACCAAAATAACCAACCGAAACGAAGCCCCATGAATCCAGCACCCCGCAAACGATATACCGCCGAGTTCAAAACGCAGGCGGTTGAACTTCTGCGCACTGGCAAACCTGTTTCCCAAGTCGCCGAAGAACTCGGCATCAGCAGCAACCTAGAGCGGCTGGCGTGGCGGATCAGCCTGCGGGGGACGGAACCTAATCCTGAAAAAACTCAATGACCGGCGAAGCACTCAACAAAAAGGCGCGGATCATCATCCTGGTGGTCGCCTTCCTCGGCTGGTTTTTCGGCGGCGTGCAGACTGGGCTGACCAATCTCGGACGCCCAGCGGCGGAGGGGCTGCTGGACCTGGCGGGCTGGGCCGAGGGCTTCGAAGGCGCGGCGCGCGGCAAGCTCATTGACCGGTGGGCGTCTTACCTGCAGTGCGCGTTCCTGTTCGGCGCTGCGGCGGGCGGGTGGATTTTCGGGCGGCTCGGCGACCGCATCGGGCGCACCCGGGCGCTGGGCATCTCCATCATCTGGTTCTCCGCTTTCACCGGGCTCGCCTACTTCGCCCGCGACCCGGCGGAGCTGTTCGCGATCCGTTTCATCGCCTGTCTCGGCGTGGGAGGATGCTGGCCGAACGGCGTGGCGCTGGTCTCCGAGGCGTGGTCGAACTTTGCGCGTCCGATCATCGCCAGCATGATCGGCATGGCCGGCAACATCGGCATCTTCGCTTTTTCGTCCATGCTCGTCATGAAACCGGTCACCCCGGACTCGTTCCGCTGGGTGTTCCTCGTCGGAGCGTGTTCCCTCCCGCTCGGGATTTTGATCCTCCTGCTCGTGCCGGAATCGCCCACCTGGCTGGCCGCCAGACAAACCGCGGCCGAGCCCGTGCAAGGCGGCGCTCCGCGAGCGCCCTCGGTGTTTCGCAAGCCCTACCTCGGAGTCACTCTCGTGGGCATCGCGCTCGCGACGGTGCCGCTCTTCGGCGGCTGGGGCAGCTTCCAGTGGATCGTTTTTTGGGCGGGCAAGCTCGGCAAGGAACTCGGCCTCCCGGAACTCGAAGCGAAGATCCTGCAAATGCGCGCGATCACCAGCATCGTCGGCAGCGGGCTGGCTGCGGTCATCGCGCTGTGGATCGGACGGCGGGTCACCTACTTCGTCACTTCGTTCGCCGCGCTGCTGCTCTCGCAATACATCTTCTGGTTCACCACGCCCACGGACGGAAATTTCCTGTTCTGGGTCGCGCTCATCGGCTTTTGCAACGGCATCTTTTTCGGCTGGCTGCCGTTCTTTCTGCCGGAGCTTTTTGAGACCAAAGTGCGCGCCACCGGTGCCGGCGTGAGCTTCAATTTCGGCCGCATCTTTACCGCCACGACCATCTTCCTCACGCCGACCCTGATCGCGCATTTCGGAGGCGGGCATGCCCAGATCGGGCGCATCACCAGCCTCATTTTCGTGGTGGGAATGGTTGCCATCTTCTTCGCGCCGGATACCAGCAGGCGCGACATGAACAAATGAAGACCCGCCTCGCATTCCAACTCGACGAAGAGGAAGAGGACTACCGCGCCGCGGCCAGCCACATCGGCGCGGTGGAAGTGGTGGGCCCGGATGAGCATCCCGATGCGCTGGTCGCCAGCGCGGGCCCGGTGGTGGGGCTGCCGACGCTGCTTGTCGGCGCGATTCCATCGGTCGGCTCCGGAAACGAGTTCGCCGCTCTCCCCTGGCGCTTTTGCCCGCAGGTCAGGGCGATCCGGGCCAGCCTCGATGCCGGTCAGTTGGGGCGGCCGGGATTGCTGCGCCTGCACCGTTGGTCGCCGCCGGGGGGCGATCCTGGGAAGGTCGCGGCGGTCGATCTCGCCCTCTGGCTGATCGGGGAGCAACCGGACGCGACCCACCGCACCCGCTCCGTGAAGAACGATGTGATCCACCTCGGTTTCCCCTCGGGCGCGATGGCGCTGCTCGATTTCACCGACACCCTGCCTGCCGGCGACGGCTACCACTCGCTCTGCCTCGTCGGGTCGAATGGCGCCGCTTACGCCGACGACCATCGCGATCGAAACTTGTTCTTCACCGGAGGCGCGCCCGGTGCGACGCCGCCCGATTTTTCCCAGGCCTGCCTGCGCCCGATGCTGGAAGCTTTCGTGGCCGCCGTGCGCGAGAAACGCTCGCCGGAGCACACGACGCGCGACTTGCTCCGGGCGCGGCAACTCGTGGAGGAAGCGATGGCATGAGAGCAACCGATCGAAAGAAAGCGCCGTTCCGCGTGGGCGTGCTGAGTGTGGTGAAACACGACTACCTGCCGCGCGCCATCGCCGCGCATCCGCGTTTCGAACTGGTCTGTGTCGCCGATGATGCGGACCGCCCCGCGTGGACGCACGAGCGCAACCAGCTTTTCGCCGAGGAATTCGGCATCCCTTACGTCCGCGACGTGGCCGCGGCTTTCGCGAGGTTC
>CAIQUL010000102.1 GCA_903874975.1 uncultured Chthoniobacter sp.
CCCGAACGCGCGCACAAACTTTCCTTCCGGTGAAAACACCACGATGCCGCGCGGCGTGTCGGTGGTGACGTAGATGTTGCCCGCCTTGTCCACGACCAGCCCGCCGTGACACGCGCCGAGCGGTTGGTTGTCCGGCGTGGCCTCGAAGAAGTTTGGGACGACTTCAAATTTCAGCTCGGCGGCGAAAGCGGCCGTCGAGAACAGGGCAAGCGCGCTGAGCAGGCTAAGCGTGATGCGGTTCGTGACTCTGCGGGGTTGGTGGATTTTCATGAGGTGGGCAGTTGGTAAACGGGCGGGCGCATTTTGCAAACAGGGAAACGCTCCGCTCAGGATGACGGCTGGAGGAAGCGCCCGTCCCGGCAGACTGCGGCGCGCTCACGCCCCCGCTTTTGCGCCGCGCGCTTTCTTCACGCCGTATTTCACGGGCTGGCGCTTGGGTTCGATCTTCGCGAGGCCGGTGCCGGCTTTGAGTTCGGCGATTTGATCACGGAGCAGCGCGGCTTTTTCATACTCGAGATTCGCCGAGGCGGTCAGCATCTCGGACTCGAGTTCACGGAGCGTCTCGCTGAGAGAGAAGTTGCCGCCGCCTTCGCGGATGACGCTTTCCTCGACCTGCCGCGCTTTGAGCAGCGTGTGCAGGCTTTCCTGCACGGCGCGCTGGACGCTGCGCGGGGTGATGCCGTGCTTTTCGTTGTAGGCGATCTGGCGGGTGCGGCGGTAGTCGGTGATGGCCATGAGTGCCTGCATGCTTTTCGTCACGGTGTCGGCGAAGAGATAGACCTCGCCGTTCACGTGACGCGCGGCGCGGCCGGCGGTTTGGATGAGGGAGGTCTGGCTGCGGAGGTAGCCTTCCTTGTCGGCGTCGAGGATGCAGACGAGCGAGACCTCGGGCAGATCGAGGCCTTCGCGGAGCAGGTTGATGCCGACCAGCACGTCGAACTCCGCGGCGCGCAGGGCGCGGAGGATTTCCACGCGCTCGATGGTGTCGATGTCGCTGTGGAGGTAGCGGACCTTCAGGCCCACGTCTTTGAAGTAATCGCTGAGGTCTTCGGCAGTGCGTTTGGTCAGCGTGGTGATCAGGACGCGCTCGTTTTTCTCCACGCGCTGGCGGCAGAGTTCGAGGGTGTCGTCGATCTGGTTCTTGAGCGGGAGGATGGTGATGCGCGGGTCGAGCAGGCCGGTCGGGCGGATGATCTGTTCGACGACGAGCGGCGCGCCGCTGGTCGTCACATCGAAGCTTTCGACCGGCGCATCGGTGCGGGAAAGTTTCGCCGGTAGCGCGGCGACGGGGATGTCTTCGTCGATGGCGGCCTTGTCGCGCTTCGGGGTGTAGCCGGTATTGCCGACGGTGGAATTCTTGATCTCGAAATCGGCGGGCGTGGCGCTGATGTAGAGAATCTGGCCGGTGCGCTCCATGAACTCGGGGAACTTGAGCGGGCGGTTGTCCATCGCGCTGGGCAGGCGGAAGCCGTATTCGACGAGCGTGTTTTTCCGCGAACGGTCGCCCTCGTACATGCCGCCGACCTGCGGCACGGTGGCGTGGCTTTCATCAATGAGGAGGAGGAAATCGCGCGGGAAAAAATCGAGCAACGTGTAGGGGCGCGAGCCGGGCGGGCGTCCGCTGAGGTGGCGCGAGTAGTTTTCGATCCCCGAGCAGAAGCCCATTTCCTGCATCATCTCGAGGTCATACTCCGTCCGCATTTTGATGCGCTGCGCCTCCAGCAAATGGCCGTGCTTTTCAAAATGGATGACCCGCTCCTCCATCTCCGCGCGGATGGTGCGCTGGGCCTGCTGGAGCTTTTCATAGGGCGTCACGAATTGCTTCGCGGGGAAGAGGGTGAGGACGGTGTGGTGGTCGAGGATGTGGCCGGTGAGCGGGTCAAAGCGGGTGATGCGCTCGATCTCGTCGCCGAAGAATTCGAGGCGGATGCCCTCCTCGTCGAGGTTCGCGGGGCGCACTTCCACGACATCGCCACGCACGCGGAAGCGGCCGCGCTCAAAGGCCACGTCGTTGCGCTCGTAGAGCATCTCCACCAGCTTCGCGAGCACGCCCTCGCGGCTGATCTGCTGCCCGACTTTCACGGTGAGGAGCATTTTCAAATAGTCCTCCGGCGAGGCCAGGCCGTAGATGCACGAGACGCTGGCGATGACGATCACGTCCTCGCGCGAGAGCAGCGACGACGTGGTGGACAGGCGCAGGCGCTCGATCTCCTCGTTGATCGAGGAATCTTTCTCGATGTAGGTGTCGCTGCGCGGGATGTAAGCCTCGGGCTGGTAGTAGTCGAAGTAGCTCACAAAATACTCGACGGCGTTGCGCGGGAAGAACTGCTTGAACTCCGAGTAAAGCTGCGCGGCGAGCGTCTTGTTGTGTGACATCACGAGCGTGGGCTTGCCGACATTGCGCAGCACATTCGCAGCGGTGAAGGTCTTGCCCGAGCCGGTCACGCCGAGCAGCGTCTGGTGCCGGTTACCCGCGAGGATGGACTTGGTCAGCTTGGCGATCGCCTGCGCCTGGTCGCCCTGGGGGGAGTAGTCGGAGGCGAGTTCAAAAGGCATCCGGCAGATGTAGCGGGGGACGCGCCGGAGGGCAAATGGGCGGGCGGAAATTCAGGCGAGACCGCCGCGCGGCTGCATCGCCTCGTCCGTGCAGTCGGAGGATAGGAAAATGCGCTGGGGTGGCCCGTGCGCTGGCTCCAGGCTCAATGGGGAAGGCGCGCAGCGACCCGGTAGCGGAGGAAACATTCACCGCCGATGACTTCCATTTTTTTCAGCGTGAGCGGGATGGAGGCGGGGAGAAACGCGCCGGGGAGGCCGGTCAGGGTGGGCGCTTTTTCGCCGCCGAAGACACGCGGGCAGAGGGTGACGTGGAGTTCATCGATGAGTCCGGCGGCGAGGAGCGCGCGGAAGATTTGCGCGCCGCCTTCGCAGACGAGGCGCCGCACGCCGTAGTCGGCGCGGAGGATGGCAAGCATGGCGGGGAGGTTCACGGACGCGCTTTCGTGCAGCCACAGGTCGGCCTGCGCGGTGAGCGCGGTGCGGGTGCGGGCGGGCATGCGGGTGGTGGAGAAGATGACGACGGGCGAAAAAGTTTTCGTGAAGAGGCGCAGCGCGGGGTCGATGCGGCCGGAGTTCGTGAGCAGGACGCGCAGCGGATACGCGCGCTGGCCGCGCGCGCTGCGGGCGGCGCGGAGGGCGGCGTCGGGCAGGCCCATGCTCATGTTGTCGGCGGCGGCGGTTTTCGCGGAGACGAGCACGGCGTCGCACCGTGCGCGGATTTCCACGAGCCGGCGTTTGTCTGTTTTCGACGAAAAATCCGCCGGGGTGCCGCGCCGCGTGGAGATGCGCCCATCCCACGTCAGCGCGAAGTTCGCCGTGACGAATGGCCGCTTTTTGCTCTTCGCGTTCATCGCTTCTCCTCCTCCGCGGTTTCGAGCGCGATCTCCTCCTCGGCGACGGCGTGTTCGAGCGAGGCCACCTCCGCACGCATCTCGCGCAGCCGGGTGTGCTCGGAGGGGCGGTAGAAAAAGTAGAGCACCCCGCCGAGCAAGCCCCAGCCAAGAACGAGCGCGTAGCCGGTGGTGGCCATGAGGGCGGCCACGGCAGGGCTCACGCCGCAGAGGTCGCCGAGGAAGATTTGGAAAAGGTTCTCCCGCACGCCGAGGCCGCCGAGGCTGATCGGGATGGAGGTGAGGGTATCGACGATGGGCATGATCGAGCAAAACTCGCCGAAGGTGGGTACGTAGCTGGTCGCGCCGAAGGCCGAGGCGGCGCAGAAAAACAAAGCGAAGTGGCCGAAGTGGGCGACGACCGAGAGGACGAAGGCCGCCGCCGTGGGCTGCCACGCGCGACCGTAGAGATTGTAGGCGAGCGCGAAACTCGCGAGTTTGTCGCGGCCCGGCAGGCGTGCGGGGAGTTTGTGGATGAGGCCGAGTCCGGTGAGGAGAAAGGAGAGGCCAAGTCCGGCGAGGAGCGAGCCGAGGATGGCGAGGGTCACCCAGATGTATTTCACCGCGGCGGGCGAGCTGTGGAGCCAGGGCCATTGCGCGGCGATGATGACGCCGGCGATGGCGATGAGCGCGACGAGCCCGATGAGGCGGTCCACGAGCACGGAAAGGAGCGCCCGCGTGCGCTGGCCGGGGGTTTCCTTGAGGAGGAAATACACTTTTACGACATCGCCGCCGGTCCCGCCGGGGATGAGGAAATTGAAGGCCACGCCCATCAGCACGAGGTGGAAGAGACGCGTCCAACTGAGCACGATGCCCTGCACCCGGAGGAGGAGTTGCCAGCGGATGCCGGAGAGAAATTCCACCAAGCCATACACGACGAAGCCGGCGAGCAGCCACCAGCGGTTCGCCTGCCGGAGCGCTTGCGCCATCTCCGTGCGCTTTGCCGGGTCGTGGAAAACGAGGTAGAGGATGCCGACGGTGACGAGCACATGCAGTGTGGTGAAGGCGGCTTTTTTCAGACGGGTGGGATTTGGGGAAAGATCGGCCGCGTGGTCTTCACGCCCCGAATTTCGCCACCCACTGGTCGCGCGATTCCATGATTTCCTCGCGGGTGCGGCGGGGGCTCATCTCGAAGACGAAGAGGGTTTCCTTGGGGAGGAAGGCGAGGAGTTTCTCGTATTCCACGTCGCCACTGAATGGCACCATGTGGTCGCGACCGGGCCAGACGGTGTCGTGCAGGTGGCAGCCGATGAGGCGCGGCGAGATCGTCCGCATCCACTCGACGTGATCGAGGAAGCCGAGGTTGTGCTTGACCTGCACGTGGCCGAAGTCGTGCCAGTAGCCCACGTGCGGGACGTTGAATTCGTTGAGCACCTCGATCATTTCGCGCTCGCTGGGGATTTCCTCGAAGCTGTGGCGGCTCTCGACGCCGAGCATGACCCCTTTTTTCTCCGCATGCTCGGCGATGCGTGCGAGGCCCTCGCGGGCGCGCTGGAAATACGGCGGTGCCTGCTCCTCGCGTTTGCGGATGCACTCGAGCTTCTCTTTGACATACCCGCGCGACGCCCCGAGGCCCGCCTCGCACATCCGCACGAGATTTTCTGTGTAGTCGCCGAGCGGCGTGCGGCCGAGATGCAGCACCACAAACCGCGCGCCGAGCCGGGCGGCGAAGTCGATGGTCTGGTAGGAATGTTTCAGCGCGCGCTCGCGTTCGCGGGCGTCGGGCGAGGAGAATTTGTAGCAGTCGGGCGAGGCGCGGGTGATCTCGATGGGGAGCGGACAGAAATTGTGCAGGCTGGAAAACTGCACTTTGCCGGCCTCGTACATTTTCAGGATGCCATCCATGAGCGAGAGGCGGATGCCGTGGCCGAGTTCGATCCGGTCGAAGCCCATGTCGAGGAGTTCGCGGCACATGATTTCGCCATCGGTGTGGCGGGAGGAATTCCAGCAGGTCGAGATTGAAAGCACGGCGCGCTATATCGGCGAAGCGCGCCCGGCGGGCAAGACGGGAGCGTCGAACGAGGCGAAGAAGTTTGCCAGCGCTGCCGGACCGGAAAGAGGCAGGCCGCCGACTCAGTCGAGGGTCGCCTGACTGAGAGCAGGGATGGCGATTTTGCCTGCAAAACGCCGTCGGTTATTCACTGATAAAGTGTGTCTATAAATTTTTGAACAAGATTCATTCGGGCGCGTCTATCGCTATGTGACCGACGTATCATTAGCAGAGCTTGGCTCACCTTGGCACACCGCCTGCTAAACTCTACTGGCTCACAACCAACCAACATAAAGTATGAAAAAGTCCCTCAAGAAAGTCACTCGCGCCAGCTACAGCCTCGGCGATCTCATTCTCGCCGTCAGCAGCGTGAGCCGGAACAACCGCGAAACCGTGGCCGCCGTCGCCGACCTGCTGGAAAGCGGTCGCGTCCGGCTGAACAGCCACGGCCGCAAGGTCCGCGCCCGCGTTTGCTAGGCCGAAAAGCCGCAGCGCTGTGTCGGTCGTGCTGGTGATTCGCTCGCGCGGATTACCGAACTGAACCACTCCCGCAAATTTTCACGCCCCGCCGGTGGTCTCAAAACCACGGCGGGGTAAGTTTTTTTCAGACGCAGGCGGCCCGGAGCAAGACGCCGCTTCCCAAAATCCGCCGCCGCCGGTAGCGTCCGCCGGGTGATCGAACGTTACACACGACCCGAAATGGCCGCCGTCTGGGCGGATCAACGCAAATACGAAATCTGGCTCGAAATCGAGACTCTGGCCTGCGAGGCGCAGGCCGAGATCGGCGTGGTGCCGCAGAGCGATGCCGAGGAAATCCGCGCGAAGGGGAAATTCGACCTCGCGGAGATCATGGAGATCGAAAAACGCACCAATCACGACGTGATCGCGTTTTTGGAAAATGTGGCGAGCTACGTCGGGCCGGCCTGCCGGTGGATGCACCAGGGCATGACTTCGAGCGACGTGCTCGATACCACGCTGGCCGTGCAGATGGCCGAAGCCTCCGACCTGCTGCTCGCGGACCTGCGGGAATTGCGCACGGTCGTCGCCCGGCGGGCGCGGGAATTCAAGACGACGCCGATGATCGGCCGCAGTCACGGCATCCACGCAGAGCCTGTGACATTCGGGCTCAAGCTGGCGCTCATGTATGACGAATTCGGTCGCGCCCTGACGCGCCTCGAGGAAGTGCAGCCGCGCATCCGCGTGGGCAAATTGAGCGGGGCCGTCGGCACGCACGCGCACCTCGATCCGCGGGTCGAAGAGCGGGTGTGTGAAAAGCTGGGCCTCGCAGCAGCGGCGCTTTCCACGCAGGTCATCCAGCGCGACCGCCACGCGGAGTTCCAGACCGTGCTCGCGCTCATCGCGTCGTCCATCGACCGCTGGGCCACGGAGTTTCGCCACCTCCAGCGCACCGAGGTGCTCGAGGTGGAGGAGTATTTTTCCGCCGGACAAAAAGGCAGCTCCGCCATGCCGCACAAGCGCAACCCCATCACCGGCGAAAAACTCAGCGGCCTCGCCCGCGTGGTCCGCAGCAACGCCATGGCCGCGCTGGAAAACGTCCCGCTCTGGCACGAGCGCGACATTTCCCACAGCTCGGTGGAGCGCATCATCATGCCGGATTCCACCATCCTCGTGGACTACATGCTCGTCTCGCTGCGCAAGCTCGTGGACCGCCTCCTCGTCTATCCCGAAAACATGGAGCGCAATCTCCGCATCACGAAGGGCCTCTACTTTTCGCAGACCATCCTCCTTCAGCTCACCGCCCGCGGCCTCGAGCGCAAAGCCGCCTACGAAGCCGTCCAGCGCGCGGCGATGAAGACCTGGCAGGGCGAGGTCAGCCTGCAGGAAAATCTCGCCGCCGAGCCCGATGTCGCCGCCGTCCTGTCGCGCGCGGAGATCGACACGCTCTGCTCGCTCGACATCCACTTCGCGCACGTCGATGCGACCTTCCGCAAGCTCGGCCTCGAATAGTCTGCCCTGATGAATCTCCAATCGCTGGTCAAAACCGTGCTCTACCGGCTCGGCTACAGCATCAAGCGCGTGCGACCGCGGCGCTCGATCGCCCCCGGCGCCGGAGATCGCGGTGCGGTGAGCAGGGACGAACTCCTCGCACTGCTGCATCCGCGCGATCCTTTCGCCGGCTTCGACTACGCCGCCCGTCCGTTCGACGGCCACGGCTGGGGCAGCGACTCCCCGGCTTTTCGCGAACTCATTCTGGCGCAAAAGCCCCGCCTGATCATTGAGGTCGGGACTTGGAAAGGCGGCTCCGCTTTGCAGATGGCCAGCGTCCTGGAGGAGGCCAAACTTCCGGGCACCATCCTGTGCATCGATACCTGGCTGGGCGCCCTGGAGTTCTGGACGGATCTCACCGACCCGGAGCGCTACGGCAGTTTGCGTCACGACCACGGCTGGCCCACCGTCTATTTCCAGTTCCTCGCGAACGTCTGCCACCGCCACCTGCAGCACCGGATCGTCCCGTTCCCACAAACTTCTGCCACCGGCGCGCTCTGGCTCCGCCACTACGGTCTCCGCGGCGACCTCATCTATATCGACGGCAGCCACGAGGAGGAAGATGTCTATCAGGACGTGCTCGACTACTGGGAGGTGCTCGCGCCCGGCGGGACACTCTTTGGCGATGACTGGTCGTGGGATGGAGTGCGCCTCGCGGTCGAGCGGTTCGCGCGCGAGCAAAACCTGCGCGTCAGCTTCCTCGCAGACAAATGGCTGCTGCGCAAAGCAGCTTGATGGCGCCGCGCGGTTCGCGCTTTCCACCCACGCCGCCGGATGTATCGTGACCGTCTTCAACCTGGACTCGCTGCCATGACTCGCCAACTCGCTCTCCTCCTCCTGCTCGCCGCCCTGCCTCTTGCCGGATGCGGCAAGATGAAGGAAAAAATCCCCTTCCTGAAATCGAAGGCCGCCGCGACTCCGGCTCTGGTTGTGGCCGCCGCACCCGTGGCGACACCAAGGCCGAAGCCGGCGCCTGCCGCGCCCGTCCGCCCGGCCATCGACACGAATGCGCAGGTCGTCGTCCTCTGCTACCACCGGCTCGAGGGCAAAGCCGGTGGTGGGCTCTCCATCGAACCCGCACTTTTCGAGAAACAAATGGAAGCGATCAAGGAGGCGGGCCTCGCGGTCATCTCGATGCAGGACTTCCTCGCGTGGCGTCGGGGGGAGAAAAACATCCCGCCGAAAAGCGTCCTCATCACGATCGATGACGGTTACGTCTCCGGCTTCGACGTCGGCGTGCCGATCCTGAAAAAGTACGGCTTCCCGGCGACGTTTTTCATCTACACAAACTTCGTCAACAGCGGCGGCAAGACCATGACGTGGGCGCAGCTCAAAAAACTTCGGGACGACGGTTTCGAAATCGGCTGCCACACCGTTTCGCACCAGGACCTCCGGCGGAAACCCTCGAAATGGGCCGGCGACTACGAAAGCTATCTCAAGGAGGAACTCGAGACCTCGAAGAAGATCCTCGAAGACAAGCTCGGCATCCGCTGCGTCACGATTGCCTACCCCTTCGGACTCCACAACGCGGCAGTCCACGCGGCGGTCGAAGCCGCCGGATACGAGGCCGCCTTTTCCACCTACGGCGCCCGGCTCGGCCACGGCGTGAGTCCCTTCACCCTCGGGCGCTATGACGTGACCGCCAAGATGCCCGGCACGCAGCAAGTCTTCGATGTGGCGATCAATTTCACCGGCATGGCCGCGCCCTCCGACGGCCCCGCGATGGCGCAGGATGCCGCGGTCGCGATGATCACCGAGCCGATGAACAACACCGCCACCACCGATTCCACCCCGCTGATCAAGGCCAACCTCGCCTCCTTCGGTGAGTTTGATCCCGGGAGCGTGGAGATGCGCGTCGGCAGCCTCGGCCTTGTTCCGGCGAAGTTCGACGCGGCGACGCAGATGATCGAATACAAGGTGGACAAGGCGTTGCGCGAAGGCAGCTACTCGGTCATCGTCACGGTGAAAGTCGGCGGCCAGCCGAGGGAAGCGCGGTGGACCTTCTACTACAACACTATCGGCGAAGTCCCCGAACCCGCCGCTCCGGTGACCCCGGCAACGAAGCCCGTCAGGAAGCCGGGCAAAAAGTAACGGTCCGCGCTGGCGGTGGCCGCGGTCACTTTCAAAACGGAGATGGCATGATCCTGACCAGCGCCGAAATGAAAGCCTTGGAGGAACGGGCCTGCGCTGCCGGGGCGACGCCCACCGCGCTCATGGAGGAAGCCGGTGCCACGATGGCTGCGGCGGTGCGCCAGTTTTTCCCTGAGCCGGGAAAATGCGTGGTCTTTTTTGGCAAAGGCCACAACGGCGGCGATGCGCTCGTGGCCGCGCGGCATCTTGCGCGGCGCGGCTGGAAAGTGGAGCTGCAGCCCGTCTTCGAGCCGGAGGCGTGGAGCGCGCTCACGGTGCGGAAACATCGTGAGTTCCGCGAATTGCAAACCGGCGTGACCGTGGCCCCGCGGCAGGAAAGCGGGGCCGCGTTCGTGGTGCTCGACGGCCTCCTCGGCATCGGCGCCGGCGGTCCGCTGCGCGAGCCGATCCGCGCCGCCGCGCGCGAGATCAATCGCCTTCGCACGCGGGAAAACGCCACGGTTTTCGCCCTCGACCTGCCGACGGGTCTCGATGCCGACACTGGTGCCGCGGATGACGACTGCGTGGCCGCGGACTTCACGCTGACCGTGGGTTTTGCGAAAGCCGGCCTGCTCGCCGACGCCGCCACGCGCTACGTCGGGCGGCTCGCCGTGCTGCCGCTGGCCGAGCTGTCCGCCCGCGCCGACGCGTCCGATTTCGATACCGTGGCCACCGCGTCGGAACTGTCTCCCCTGCTGCCGCGCCGCGCTTTCGACCGGCACAAAGGCGAGTGCGGGCGCGTGGGGATTGTCGCCGGTTCGCCGGGGCTGACCGGCGCAGCCGTGTTGTGTGCGGAAGCTTGCGTGCATGCGGGTGCCGGGCTGGTCACGCTCTACGGCACGCCGGAGATTTATCCGCTCATCGCCGGCCGCATCGCTCCCGAGGTCATGGTGAAAGAAGCCGCGTCTTACCTCGACGTGCTCGACGGCCGGCACGACGTCCTCGCGGTCGGCCCCGGCCTCGGCACCGACCGCGAACCCGAACTCCTCAAGCTCATCCAGCGCGCCCCCCAGCCGATGATCATCGACGCCGACGCGCTCAATATCCTCGCGCGCCGCACCGACCTGCTCGCCCGCTGTGCCGGGCCGCGCCTGCTCACGCCGCATCCCGGCGAAATGGCGCGGCTCGATCCCGCCTCCCCCAGTCGCACGCGCACCGAAACCGTCCGCGAATTCGCCCGCCGCTACCCGGTCACCCTCCTGCTCAAAGGCGCGCGCACCATCGTCGGTGAAGCCGCCCAACCGCTCAGCTACAACTCCACCGGCAATCCCGGCATGGCCACCGGCGGCATGGGCGATGTGCTCACCGGCGTGTGCGCGGCCCTCGCCGGACAGGGTCTGTCACTCTACGACGCCGCGCGGCTCGGCGCGTGGCTCGGCGGTCGCGCCGCCGAGCTGGCGGTCTTCGACAACGCGGAATCCGAAGAATCCCTCACCGCCACGCACGTCATCGCGCGGCTTGGTGCGGCCTGCAAAAATCTCCGCGCCGGCTGCTGGTAAGCCCGCGTCCACCCGCTACCTTCGCGCCCCATGTTCACAGGACTAGTCGAAGAAACGGGCGAACTCCTCGCCCTCGAGCACTCCGCCGCCGGCGCGCGCCTCACCCTGCGCGCCCCGTTCGTTTCCACCGACGCGCAGCTTGGCGACAGCATCGCCGTCAACGGCTGCTGCCTCACCGTCTCCGCGCGTGACGGCGCGACCCTCGCCTTCGACCTCCTCGCCGAGACGCTCGACCGCACCAACCTCGGCGCGCTCGCGCCCGGCGCTCCCGTGAATCTCGAACGCGCCCTCGCCGCCCACTCCCGGCTCGGCGGACACTTCGTCCAGGGGCACATCGACACCACCAGCCGCGTCCTCGCTTTCGAGAAAGTGAACGCCGATCACCGGCTCGAAATCGCGCTGCCTGCGGAGTTCGCGGGCTACGTCGCGTTCAAGGGTTCGATCGCCATCGACGGCATCAGCCTCACGGTCGCCGAAGTACGCCCTGCGAGCTGCGTTGTCTGGATCATCCCCCACACCCTCACGATGACGAATCTCCGCGCCAAAACCGCCGGCGATTTCGTAAACCTCGAATTCGATCTCCTCGCCAAATACGTCGAGCGCCTCCTCGCCGTCCGCCTTTCCACGCCGTCATCCTGAGCGCAGTCGAAGGACCTCGAACCTTTCCCGGGCGGAGGCGGTGGAGGAGGCAATGACGAAGGACGAATTCTTCGCCGTTCGCGGCTCCTATCGGCTTCGTCATTCTCCGCCCGCCTCCGCCGGCAAAAGTTAGAGGTCCTTCGACTGCGCTCCGCAAAGCCTCCGCTCGGCTCAGGATGACGGGTTTTTTTCGACCGCTGCGCGCGCGGCGATGCGTGCAACC
>CAIQUL010000103.1 GCA_903874975.1 uncultured Chthoniobacter sp.
GGGTCGGGGGCGGTGAGGATTTCTGGCGGGAGGTCGAAGATGCGCTGGAAGGCGCGGCGGCGCTCGGCGGTTTCGCCGGTGGCTTCGGGCTCGGGGGCGGCGGCGCGGGCGAGGTTTTCGTGCCAGCGTTGCACGTCGTGGTGGAGGCCGTGGTAGTGGCGGCGCCAGCGGGAGGTGGCGCGCTGGGCTTCGGCGAGCCAGCCGATGAGATCGAGGCGGTCCACGGCAGCGAGGCGGGCTTCGGCTTTGGCGAGGGCTTGCTCCACGCCGGCGAGCAGCGAATGCCAGATGACGGGGAGCCGGAGCGGGACCGGTATGTCGTTGCCTCGAAAGACGAGGTCTGAGGGCGGGTGTGCTGTTTTGCGGAGAGGCGGAAACGCGTAATTGCCGAGAGAGAGCTGGGCGGCTTATTTTGCGGCTGCAAAACAAGCTGGCTCGACGCCGGCCCATCTCATGCGAGCCGGCACCTACATCAAACAAGCCAGCGGTTATCGCGCTTTCATCCCGAAAGCGCTCCCGCCCGATCCCGCATTGGCGATGGATGCCGAGATGGTGCGCCTGCTCGCGGAGGCCAGCCTCGGCCTCGGCCGGCTCGATGGGGTCGGCGCGCTGGTGCCGAATCCCGAGCTTTTCGTCGCCATGTATGTGCGGCAGGAGGCGGTGCTTTCGTCGCAGATCGAAGGCACGCAATGCACGCTCGAGGAAGTGCTCAAGTATGAACTCGACCCGGCGGGGGTCGCCCAGCCGGCGGAGATCGCCGAAGTGGTGAACTACGTCGGCGCGATGAACCACGGCCTGGCGCGGCTGGCGGATGATTTTCCACTGAGCCTGGGCTGATCCGTGAGATTCGCGCGCGGCTCATGCAAGGCGTGCGCGGCGCGGCGCGCGACCCCGGCGAGTTTCGGCGGACGCAAAACTGGATTGGCCCGCCCGGCGCGACGCTGCTAAACGCGCGTTTCATCCCGCCGCCCGTGCCGGAGATGAATGACGCGCTCGGCGACTTGGAAAAGTTTTTGCACGACACCGATTCGCTGCCAGCGCTCATGCACTTCGGCCTCGTCCACGCGCAGTTTGAAACCATCCACCCGTTTCTCGATGGCAACGGTCGCGTCGGCCGGCTGCTCATCACTTTTCTGCTCTGCCAACGCGGCATCCTCCGCCGACCGCTGCTCTACCTGAGCCACTTTTTCAAAATGAACCGCGCCGAATATTACGACCGGCTGATGGCCGTGCGCGAGAGCGGCCATTGGGAGCAATGGCTGAAGTTTTTCCTCCGCGGCGTGGCCGAAGTCAGCGCCTCCGCGACCGCGACCGCTGAAGCGATCCTCGCGCTGCAAAACGAGCACCGGCAGATCGTTCTGGAAAAAGTGGGCAACGCACCGCTCGGCCAGCGCTTGCTGGACTTCCTCCTTCAGCAACCACTGGTGACCGTCCGCGCAATCGAGGCTCAACTCGACTGCGCGTATGTCACCGCGAACAAGCTCGCCGAGCAGTTTGCCGCGCTCGGCATTCTGCGCGAAACGACCGGCGGACAGCGCAACCGGCAATACGAATACAGCCCGTATCTGCGGCTGTTTGAGGACGCTTGAAAGCCGGCGCGTGCTCGCTGGTTCGCGTCAGCCATCCGCTTCCTCGTCCGCGTGTTTGTTCCTCGCGAGAATGGCGGCGAGGGGGTCGGGGGCGGTGAGGATTTCTGACGGGAGGTCGAAGATGCGCTGGAAGGCGCGGCGGCGTTCGGCGGTTTCAGCCAAATCCAGGCTCGTTCTGGCGGAGGCGCGAGCTACCCTCTTCGCCGCCCATGAATCCCGACCACGTCGAACAGCTCCTCGCCTTTCTCCGTTTCCCCAGCATTTCCACCGATCCCGCGCACGCGCCGGACGTGGCGGCGTGCGCGGGCTGGCTGGCCGGACGGCTGGAGGCGAGTGGGCTCGCAGCCACGGTGCATCCCACAGCAGGGCATCCCATCGTGGTCGCGCGCAATGCGCACGTGCCGGGGCGGCGCACGGTGCTGATCTACGGGCACTACGACGTGCAGCCGGTCGATCCGCTGGAGCTGTGGCAGACGCCGCCCTTCGAGCCGCGGATCGAAAACGGCGTCGTCTTTGCCCGCGGCGCGGCGGACAACAAAGGACAGATCTTTGCCCACGTCA
>CAIQUL010000104.1 GCA_903874975.1 uncultured Chthoniobacter sp.
AAGATCGACATCGTCCCGTCGACGACGCGCAGCGTCGCGCCGTCGAGATCGTTGGCCAGGTTGTCGAGGATCAGCTCCCCGGTCCCGCCGTTTTTCACCAGCTCCAGATTGGCAAAGCCGCCATCCGCAACCGCCCCAATCCGAAAGTCCGCGCTCCCCGCCACCACGAAACTCTTCCCGTTTCCCGCGCCTAAACCCGTGGCATTCGCCGCCAGCACCCGAGTCGCTCCCACCGCGTTATTGACCGTCAGCGTCGTCGTCACGCCGGGATTCGCGTTGAAAATGACATTTTTCAGCAGCGTGCCCGCCGCGCCGTCCAGCGTCACCACCGTGCTGGCCAGCAGATCCGCATCGTCATCTCCTGGATCAACCCCGAGCGTCAGCAACTGCGTCCCCGACCACGTCACACCGTGCGCCATCCCGGCCAGCAGCAGGGAGGCAATGGAGGAGGCCAGCATGGCCCGCGCAGCGGCGCGGACGGTGGGAGCGGTAGCCAATTTCATGATTTGTTTCGTTGGGGAGCCGCAAACTGGCAGTTGCAAAAAGAGGCGATATTATTCGGCTTCCCGGTCTCTGCCACCCCGAACTTCCAATTACTGAAAATTTTTGTGTCATCTGTGTGCCATTTTCGCCGCCTTAAAACCGTATGGTGCGACCCCGAAACCGCTGGAGGACGCATCGGCTCCGCCGCTACCTCCCGCGAGGGACACTCGAAACCTGATAGGTGCGCCCTTTCCAACTCACCCCGCCGCGCGCGGAGCGCCGCCAGCTATTCAGCCCGATGAGGAGGCCCAGCAGCTCGGAGACGGGGTGCAGCACGCAGCTCAGCCAGGAGGTGCGGAAGCGCACGGTGAGCAGGCCGCGAATGAGGTAAATGACGGCGATTTGCGCGAAGACGAGCGGGCACGGCGCGAGGACGGCGAAGACAAACGGCAGCAGGAATCCGCCGAACTGCCACGCGCCGATGGCGAGGAAGCCGACGAGCGATTCTTCGAATGCGGCGCGAAGATTTTTCGTGAAACCCTCCCAGGTCTCGGCGAACGAGCGGTACATCCGCACGGTAGAAAATTGGAGGGAGTCGCAGTTGAACAGCCGCATCCCTTCGCCCATCCGCGCGGTGACGGCACGGCCCAGAGCGACGTCTTCCACGAGGTGATCGTGAACCGCGGCGTGGCCGCCCACGCGCTCGTAGCCGGCGCGGCTGAAGAACATGAACTGCCCATTGGCCGCGCCGAGAACCCGCCGCGCCCAGGCCGGCACGCGCGCCGCGAGGTGCGGGTGGTTTTGCAAAAAGAGCAGCAGCCAGTGCGGATACATGACCATGCCGAGGAAGACGATCATCGGGATGATCAGCCGCTCGCCGCAGGTCGCGGTGAGGAGCGCGGGCCACGCGGAGACGAGGTCGGCGCGGTGCTGACGGGCGAAGGCGACGGCGGCGGAGACGGTGCCGGGCGCGTGCGCGGTGTCGGCGTCGGCGAAAAAGAGAAATGCCCCGCGGGCCTGCGCGGCGAGTTGGTGGCAGGCCCAGCCTTTGCCCGTCCAGCCCGGGGGCAGGGGATCGCCGGTGAGCACGCGGAGGCGTCCGCCGCGGGCGGTGAGGGCGCGGAGGATTTCGCCGGTACCGTCGGTGGAATGGTCGTCGAGGACGAGGAGTTCGCAGTGCGGGTAATCCTGCGCGAGCAGTGAGCCCGCGCAGGTGCCGATGTTCAGCGCTTCATTGCGCGCCGGGACGAGGATGGAAACGAGGGGCGCGTCGCCCGCGGGCGGCGGCGCGGCGGGGCGCAGGCGGTCGAAGCACGCGAGATTCGCGACCACGCCCGCGAGACCGAGCAGCAGCCCGGCGAGGATGGCGAGATGGTAGAGGGTTTCGAGGTGCGGCATGGAGCGGAGCGAGGTTGGAAGATGATCGCGAACAAGAAAAGGGCGAGTCGCGCAACTTGGGCCGAGGGGTCGTTTGTCCAGCCGCCCCGCCAACTCGCCGCACGGTCTATTTACAAGCGCGGGAGCGGCCCGCATATTCCCGCCCCGCCCGCTCCATGACGCTCGCTGACCAAATTTTTCCGCCGCAAAAATCCGCGCTTCTGCGCCGGTTCGACGCGCTGCTGGAGCCGCTGGACGACCCCGCGCTCGGTGCGCTGGCGCGCGATTCCGCCGCAGTGACGCGCCGCCATTTCGGCAAGACGATCCGCCTTTTCGCGCCGCTTTATCTTTCCAACGAGTGCATCAACAACTGCGCCTACTGCGGCTTCTCGCGCGACAACGCGATCCTGCGCGTGACCCTCGACATCGCGTCCGTGCTGGAGGAGGCGCGGCACCTCGCGGCGGAGGGTTTTCGCAACCTCCTGCTCGTGGCGGGGGAGCATCCGAAATTCGTCTCGAACGGCTACCTGGCGGAGTGCGTGCGCGCTTTGGTGAAAGAGATCCCGAGCATCGCGTTGGAAGTCGCTCCGATGGAGACGCCCGACTACGCGGCGCTCGTGGCGGCCGGGGCGGAGGGGCTGATCGTGTATCAGGAAACCTACAACCGCGCGGCCTACGCGGAGATGCACACGGCGGGACCGAAAAAGGATTTCGACTGGCGGCTGGCGTGCCCGGAGCGCGCTTATGCGGGCGGGTTCCGGCGCATCGGAGTCGGCGCGCTTTTTGGCCTCGTGGATTGGCGCGCCGAGGCGCTGGCGCTGGCGGCGCATCTGGAGCATTTGCTGCGCGTCTGCTGGCGGGCGCAGTTCACCGTCAGCGTGCCGCGGCTGCGTCCGTGCGCCGGGGAGTTTGCGCCGCAGCATCCGCTGGCGGATCGCTCGTTCATCCAGCTCATCTGCGCGTTGCGGCTGTGTTTCCCGCAGGTGGGCATCGTGCTCAGCACGCGCGAACCCGCCGTTTTGCGCGACGCGCTGCTGCCACTCGGCATCACCATGATGAGCGCCGGCAGCCACACCGAGCCGGGCGGCTACACCGGGCAGGGGCGCGCCGATCTGCACCTCACGGTCCGGGGCAAAGCGGTCGCGCCCGCCGAGACCACGCCCGCGACCGGCGCGACCCGGCAGTTTGAAATCGCGGACGAACGCTCCGCCGCACAGATCGCCACGCTGCTCCAGACGCGCGGCTTCGAGGCGGTCTGGAAAGATTGGGACCGCGCCATCCTCGCGCCGTGAAAATCGTCCTCAACGGGGAAGCCCGCGAAATCACCCGCGCCACGAACATCGCGGAACTCGTCGTCGAACTCAGCCTGCCCGCCGCCGTCACGCTCGTGGAGCACAACGGCCTGGCGCTCCGCCGCGACGAATGGCCGGAACGTCCGTTGGCCGAGGCGGACCGCGTGGAGATTGTGCGGATCGTCGCGGGCGGATAAAATGTGCTGCGCTCCTTGACGGTGAGCGCCTCCCGCCTTATCCAACCCGGTCCAAGTCAGCGCAGAAATCATCCAGCAGCCTGTGCAGCCTCCTCGCCTCCCCATCGCCTCGATCTTTCTTTCTTCGCTGGGGTTTTTATTGGCTGGCTCTCTTCCCAGCCAAGCCGTGCTCGTGGCCCTGCCCTCCGCCACGCTCTCGCCGCCGATCGTGGATCCGGGAATCATCGTGAATTTCGGTGAGGTCTCGATCTCGACTGCGATTCAAAACCAAACGATCAAGGGCTACACTTTTTCGGAAAACGTTGCCAATGCCGTGACCTCGAATTTGGGGCCGGGAACGACACTCAACCTCAACGGAGTCAGCCTGCAATCGGGCGGCGGCTTTAGCGCGGCGAATTACGTCCTGACCGTGACGATGCCGATCCCCGTGCAGGGCTTTGGTTTCGGCTTCGCCATCCTCGATTACACCTCGGTCGCCGACGCCGTCACCATCACCGCCTTTAACGGCCTGATCAACCTCGGCTCGATCACTTTCCCTGGCGTGCCAGATCCCACCCCACCCTTCTACTTCACCGGTGGCTTCGCCGGCATCGGCAGTGCCGACTACTTCACCAGCGTGCAGATTTCCTTCAGCGAGACCGCGCTAGGTTTCGCGATCGACAATCTCGCCATTCCAGAGCCGGGCTCGCTCGGGCTGATGCTGCTCGGCGGTGTGGCCCTCGGCTGGCGGCGGCAGCGCCCAGCGGCCCGCGTTTAGTCCAGCCGCACGGTGCGGAGTCGGAGGGCGTTCGCGATCACGGAGACGGAGCTGAGACACATGGCGGCCCCGGCGAGCATCGGGCTGAGCAGGATGCCGAGCCACGGATAAAGCAGACCAGCCGCGATGGGGATGCCGAGGGCATTGTAAAGAAACGCGAAGCCGAGATTCTGCCGGATGTTGCGCATGACGGCGTGACTCAGGGCCACGGCGCGCACGAGCCCGCGCAGATCGCCATGGAGCAGCGTGAGGCCCGCGCTTTCGATGGCCACATCGGTGCCGGTGCCCATGGCGATGCCGACATCCGCGGCGGCGAGCGCGGGCGCGTCATTGATGCCGTCGCCCGCCATCGCCACGATTTCCCCGGCCGCGCGCAACTGGGTGACGCGCGCCTGTTTGTCCGCGGGCGCGACGCTGGCCTCCGCGTGGTTCAGTCCGAGGGTGTGCGCCACAGCCATCGCCGTGAGCGCGTGGTCGCCGGTGAGCATGAGGATTTTCAAGCCGCGCGCCCGCAGCGCGCGCAGCGCTTCAGACGTGGAGGCTTTGATCGGATCGGCCACGGCGAGGAAGCCCGCGGTCCGCCCGTCGAGTCCGACGAAGACGATGCTCTGGCCTTGCTTTTGCAGGTGCTCTGCGGCGCGGGAAAGTGCGGCGTCATCGGCGCAGCCCTGCGCGTGGAGAAACGCGGGCGTGCCCACGCTCACGACCCGCCCGCCGACTTCCGCCTGCACGCCGCTGCCGGTGGTGGTGCGAAAATCCCGCGCGGGCCGCGGCGCGAGACCGCGCTCGTGGGTGGCGTCGAGCACCGCCCCGGCCAGCGGATGCTCGCTCCCGCGCTCGACCGCGGCCGCCAGCGCGAGCACCTCGTCCTCGGTCCCGCCGGCGGCCGCCGCGCATTGCGTGAGCCGCGGGCGGCCTTCCGTCAGCGTGCCTGTTTTGTCCACCACCACGACGGTGACTTTCTCCAGCCGCTCCAGCGCCTCCGCGCTTTTCACGAGCACGCCGGCCTGCGCGCCGCGGCCCACGCCGACGGTGACGGCCATCGGCGTCGCCAACCCCAGAGCGCACGGGCAGGCGATGATGAGCACCGCCACGGCATTGGCGATCGCGTAGGCCAGGCGCGGCTCCGGCCCGAGCCACAGCCAGAGCGCAAACGTCAGCCCGGCCACCGCCAGCACCGCCGGCACAAACCAGCCCGCCACGCGATCCGCCAGCGCCTGGATCGGCGCGCGGCTGCGCTGCGCCGCGGCGACCATCGCCACAATGCGCGCCAGCACCGTCTCGCTCCCCACCCGCTCCGCACGCATGACGAATCCGCCCGTGCCATTGAGCGTTCCGCCGGTCACCGCGTCGCCTCTACTTTTCTCCACCGGCATCGGCTCGCCGGTGAGCATGGATTCATCCACCGCCGAACTGCCCTCGGTGAGCACGCCATCGAGCGGCACCCGCTCGCCGGGCCGCACGCGGAGCAGCGTCCCGACGGCGATTTTTCCCAGCGGCACGGTGCGTTCCTCATCGCCCTCGACCACGCGCGCCGTCGTCGGCGCGAGAGCGAAGAGCGCCCGCAGCGCGCCGCCGGTGCGGTGCCGCGCGCGGAGTTCCAGCACCTGTCCGAGCAGCACCAGCACCACGATCACCGCCGCACTTTCAAAATACAGCGCCACCCCGCCGCCATGCCGGAGGGCATGCGGAAAAAGCCCCGGCGCCAGCAGCGCTGCCGTGCTGTAGGCAAAAGCCGCGCCCACTCCGAGGGCGATGAGCGTGAACATATTCAAGTGCCCCGAGCGCAGTGACCGCCCACCGCGCACCAGCAGCGGCGCACCCGCCCAGAACACGACCGGCGCGCAAAAAACGAACTGCACCCAGCGCGCCACCCCGTCCTCCAGCCACGCCGGCGCACCCGCCAGCATCCCGCCCATCGCCGCGACGAGCACCGGCAAGGCCAGCCCCGCCCCGAGCAGCGTCCGCCGCGTCATGTCGTGCAACTCGGAGTCGTCCTCCGCCCCGCCGAACGCGGGATTTTTCTCCAGCGCCATCCCGCACTTTGGACACGCTCCCGGCGCATCCGCCTCCACGCCGGGGCACATGGGGCAGAAATACTGCGCCGTGACTGGTGGCGTGATCGCCCCGCCGGCGCCGGCGCCGCAGCAACCGTGCGCTCCCCGAGACGCCGCAGCGGGCTCCACTGGACGTTCGTCGGCACTGCCGCAACCTGGGGGTCGTATCAGCGGTGGCAGTTGGTCATGCATGGGGGTGGAGCATACGCCCGCTCACGGGATGACAAAGCCCGCACTGCACGATCTGAGCCGCCGGGAGAGGGACGTTTGTGTTGGGAGTTTCGGTCGAAAATTTCGGCGCTTTTTTCGGTTTGCGCTTTTTTCTTTGGTCGCTACTTTGCCGCCCTCCGCGCCGTATCCCGGTGCCGGAAATGCAAAGCTCACGTGGCGGAATGGCAGACGCGTACGGCTCAGGACCGTATGGGGAAACCCGTGGAGGTTCGACTCCTCTCGTGAGCAGCTTGCTGAACGGCGGTCCCGGCGCTCCGACCGACCTCGGCGTTGATTTCATCGGGACGCTGGCCCTCGCCGCCACGCGCCGCCGCCGGGCTTGAGTTTTCGCTTCCGAAACGCCGCGCTGCGCACCAGCGCGGCGTTTTCGTGTTTACGGGGCAGGGGTGGTGCGAGCTCCTCCCGGCGCGCATGAAAATGCTGTTCGTCGCCGACCTTCATTACGGACTCAAGCAGTTCGACTGGCTCGCGGCCCAGGTCGCGGACTTCGATGCCGTGGTCATCGCGGGCGACCTCCTCGACCTCAGCTCGGCGCTGGATCTCGAGACGCAGGTCATCGTGGTGGAAAAATCCCTCGCCCGCATCGCGCAGCACACCCGGCTCCTCGTCAGCTCCGGCAACCACGACGGCGATGCGCGCACGGCGGCGCGCTGGTGACGATCTGCCCGTGGTGGGACGGCGCAGAGACGCGTGCGGAGGTGGAGCGCCAGCTCGTGCAGGATGCGGAGCGGGGGCAGCGACCGTGGATCTGGATTTGCCACGCGCCGCCGGAGGGTTCGCCCGTGAGCTGGACGGGCCGGAAGTCGGCGGGCGATGAGTTTCTGACCGCGTGGATCGCCCGCTTCGCGCCGGACGTGGTGCTCTCCGGTCACATCCACAACGCGCCCTTTTACGCCGACGGTGCATGGATCGACCGACTCGGCGCCACGTGGGTGCTGAACCCCGGGTGGCAGATCGGCCCGCGCCCGGCCTACGTCATCCTCGATTTTGCCAACCTGAGCGCCCGCTGGGTCTCGGTCGCGGAGTCCGGGGAGCGGGACCTCGCGGTCACGACGCCGCTCGCGGGCGTGGCCGGGGCATGAGCGCCTCGAGCACTTCGTCCACCATGCCGAGGTGGTCGTGGCCCTCGTGCTGGCGCTTCACGTCGATGAGATATTTGTTCAGCGCGTTGAGTCGGCGGGCGAGCAGTTCGGCCACGGAGAGACTCACTTCGGGATGCGCGATGAGGAACTCGCGAGGCTCCGCGATGACGGCGAAAACCGCCGGCGTGAGCGCCCGCACCGGAGCCGTGGCGTGCGTAAATGCGAAATCTTTTCCCACCGACTGGTTCGGTCCGGCGAGGAGGGGACGCCCCGACGGTCAGGGGCGGGCCTTGCTGGCTTTGTCGTCGGGGAATTCGGCGGGGACTTTCATGGTGACCTTGCCCGTCGCCGCCCACTCAATCCCGCGCTGGAGCGTCACGGCAAAAGCGACGCATTTCACCGCCTCCACGCCGTGCCCCAGCGCGGAGTGAAAGACCCGCCCCTGGCCGAAGGGGATCGCCATGAGCAGCGGTTCTTCTTCGCCACTTCCGCCTTTTTCTTTGGGCGACATCGCGCTGGCCAGCACGGCGACGTTCTTCGCGGGGCCGCGCAGGCGATCGTAGAGTTCGTCCCGGCGGTGCAGGAAAGCGGCGGGCAGGCCGGCCATGATGGGGTGCTCCGGCGCGCGGTTTTGGAGCAGGAATTCATGCTGCGAACCGTGGCTGCCGCCGCGGCCTGGAGTCGGGTCCGGGGTCCAGGTGTTTTGGCGCCAGCGCAGGTACGGGCCGCTCTTTTCACTCCGTCCACCCCAGCCGCCCACGCCGATCATTTCGTTGTAGGCCTTCCACTCGGGAAAGGCATTGTCCGCCGCGTGGACGCTCACGAAGCCGCCGCCGCCGCTGACGAATTTCTCAAAAGCCTCCTGGGTCGAGGGCGACCAGAGTTCGCCATTGTAGTTTGAGACGACCACGGCGTAGTCGGAGAACTTCGGCTGCCAGTTCTCCACTCCTTTGCCCGGAGCCGTGTCCACTTGCACGGTGAAGATACCGGACTCCTCGATGATCGTTTTCAGTAAAGGTGTGATTGTTCTCCAGTCGTGGTTGTTCTGGCCGTCCACGATGAGGACCTTGATTTTGTCGGCGGCGACCGCGGTGGAGACGAGGGCGAGAAGGGCGAGGAGAAATGTTTTCATGAGGCGTCGAGGATACCGCCCGGCCTTTCTGTGACAAGGCCACGGCTGCCGCGTGGCGAAAAAGTCCGCGGTTTGCTCCGGGGAATTCAGACTTGACCATCCAACTTCCCCCGCCATGATTCCGCCCCTGTTCGCGCCCTAAAGGGATTAAAAATTACTATGTCAGGAAGCTTGGTAAACACCATCTGGACAATTTGTTACTTCGTCGTGCTCTGCGGCCTGTCTCTCTACGGGCTGCATCGTTACGTCATCGTCTATCTTTTTCTCAAAAACCGGAATCGTCCGCCGGTGCCGCTGGGAAACTTTGAGGAGCTGCCGCGGATCACCGTGCAGTTGCCCGTATTTAACGAGCTGTACGTCGTGGAGCGTCTGCTGAAATCGGTCGCGGCTCTGGATTACCCGCGCGAGCGACTCCAGGTGCAGGTGCTGGATGATTCGACGGATGAGACCACGGACATCGCGGCGAAGTGCGTGGCGGAGTTAAAGGCGCGCGGCTTGGACATTGAGCTGGTCCACCGGACGGATCGGACGGGGTTCAAGGCGGGGGCGCTGGAGGCCGGGATGGCCAGTTGCACGGGAGAGTTTGTGCTGATTCTGGACGCCGACTTCGTGCCTGCGCCGGATATGCTGCTCAAGACGGTCCACTTTTTCACCGACCCCAAGGTGGGGATGATCCAGACGCGCTGGGGGCATCTGAATCGCACCTACTCGGTGCTGACGCGGGTGCAGGCGATGTTCCTCGATGGGCATCTGCTGCTGGAGCAGACGGCGCGGAGCCGGGCGGGGCGGTTCTTCAATTTCAACGGGACGGCCGGGCTGTGGCGGCGGTCGTGCATCGCGGATTCCGGCGGGTGGCAGCATGACACGCTGACGGAGGATCTGGACCTGAGCTACCGGGCGCAGCTCAAGGGCTGGCGGTTTATTTTCCTCCCGGACCTGGTGACGCCGGCCGAGCTGCCCGTGGATATGAACGGCTTCAAGTCGCAGCAGCATCGCTGGACGAAGGGTTCGATCCAGACGTGCATGAAATTGCTGCCGAAGGTTTGGCGGGCGGATTTGCCGTTGCTCATCAAGCTCGAATCCACCGCGCATCTCACCTCGAATTACGCGTATCTCCTCCTCTTTTTTCTCTGTATCCTGATGCACCCGGCGACCGGGGGCGAAGGATCGGCGTTTTCTTGGCACTCCCTGCTGATCAATGTGCCGATCTATCTCTCGGCGTCGCTGCCGGCGGCGATCTTCTACGTGATCGCGCAGCGGGCACTGCATCCTAAAACCTGGGTGCGGGAGCTGGTGCTGCTCCCGATGGTCCTCGCGCTCGGCATCGGCCTGGCGATCAACAATGCCCGGGCGGTGCTCGAGGCAATGTTCGGGCACCAGTCGGAATTCACGCGCACGCCGAAATACGGCATCGAGAGCAAGACGCAGTCGTGGAAAAAAGCGCGCTACGTGCCGATCAAAAGCATTGTCCCCTTCATCGAAATGCTCTTCGCGATCTATTTCAGCTACCTGCTGGGCTGTGCGGTCGCCTACGAGCAGTGGCTCAACGCCATGTTCCTCTCGCTGTTCCTCGTCGGTTTCTCCTACGTGGCCCTCTGCTCACTGGCGCAGTGGATGCCGAATCTGCGCTTCCCGGGACGCGATTCCGGCGCGCCGCTGGCGGCGTAGTTCTTGCAGTTGTAGCGTCGGTCTGAACGGGGGGATTGCGGGGCCCTCGTGGGGGAAAATTGGGGACGAGCCAGAAGGCGGCACGGGGTCTGCTAAACCACATCCGCCATGATTTCCATCAAACCATCCTTTTGGATTTGCCTGCTCGCCGCTTTCATCTGCGTCTGCTCCGCAACCGGGCGGGCGCTCGGCGAGACCGCCATCATCGTGAGCGTGCCCGAGCAGCGGTTGGTGATTGTCCGGCAAGGCAAAAGGGTCGAGGACTTCCCCATTTCAACGTCGAAATTCGGCGTCGGTGATCGCCCGCGCAGTTTCGCGACTCCGCTCGGTTGGCTCGAGGTCGCCTCCAAAGTCGGGGCTGGTGCTCCGCAGGGCGCGGTCTTCAAGCGGCGGCGCTTCACCGGCGAGGTGCTCCGTCCCAACGCCCGCGGTCGTGACCCGATCGTCACCCGCATCCTTCATTTGCGCGGCTTGCAGGCGGGGAACGCCCGCGCCTTTGACCGCGGCATCTACATCCACGGCACGCCCGAGGAAGTGAAAATCGGACACCCCGCCAGCTACGGCTGCGTGCGCATGTGCTCGCGGGATGTCGTGCGCGTTTTCGACGCAGCGGCAGTCGGCACGCGGATCAATATCGTCAACACCACGGTCAACCGCGCACTCGACCGGTCCATCAACTGCCCCGTCGCGCCCGCGAATCACCGCTTCGCCGGCAACTGGTGACGGACGCGGCGGCTACGAGCCGTTGCCGCCGAAGTGCAGGTAGGTGTAGCCCTTCAGGCCCCGCTCGTAACTCGTGAGCAGTTTCATCGCTTCGTTCGGCTTCAGTCGGTCACCTTTGATCGCGGCATCCACCTGCGCTTTCACATGCCGGGTGAGTTCGTTTTGGTCCCACTGGGTCATTGAGAGCACCTCGCCGATGGTGCTGCCCTCGATTGTTTCCTCGATGTACCAGCCGCTCTCCTCGTCCTCATCGAGAAAGACATGCGCCTCGTTCACGCGCCCGAAAAGATTGTGCAGGTCGCCCATGATGTCCTGATAGGCACCCATCAAAAAGAACCCGAGATAGTAGGGCTTGCCCGGCTGCAATTTGTGCAGCGGCAGCGTGTCCTTCACGTCCTGCAGGTCGATGAACTTGCTCACCTTCCCGTCGCTGTCGCAGGTGATATCGACCAGCGTCCCGTTGCGCTCGGGATACTCGTCGAGCCGGTGAATCGGCATCACCGGAAAAAGCTGCCCCAGCGCCCAGTGGTCGAGCAGGCTTTGGAAAACGGAGAAGTTGCAGACGTATTGGTCGCCCAACGAAACCTCGAGATCCTTCACCTCGTCCGGCATGTATTTCATCCCGGCGCAGAAGTCCACGATCCGCTTCGCGATCTGCCAGTAAACCGTCTCGATCTTCGCCTTGCTCTCCAGTTCCAGCAGCCCGAGGTCGAACATCGACTGCGCCTGCTCCTTGATCTGCTGCACGTCGTGCAGCGACTCCATGCGGTTCTGTTGCGTCAGGTTGCGCTGGATCTCCAGCACCTCCGTCACCTGCTTCGGATCGCTCTTCTTCACCTCGATCTGGATCGGCGTCTTGTCTTTCTCGATCGCCCCAAACGCCTCGACGATCAGCACCGAATGATGCGCCACGATCGCGCGCCCGCTTTCGCTGACAATGATCGGATGCGCCACCTTCTCCGCGTCGCACACGTCCATGATGTTATAGACGATGTCGCGGGCGTACTCCTGCAGCGAGTAGTTCGTCGAACTGTCGAACGCCGTCCGCGAGCCGTCGTAATCCACTCCCAGCCCGCCGCCCACATCGAGGTAACCCAGCACATGCCCCATCTTCGCCAGCTTCGCATAAAACCGCGCCGCCTCCCGCACCGCCCGTTTGATCGTCCCGATGTCCGGCACCTGCGAGCCCACGTGGAAATGCACGAGCTTCAGGGTGTGCGCGAGCCCCTCCTTTTTCAGCAACTCGCTCGCCGCCACCAGTTCTGCCGTGCTTACGCCAAACTTCGCGTTCTCGCCGCCGCTCGTCGCCCACTTCCCCGCGCCCTTCGCCGCCAGTCGCACGCGGATGCCGATCATCGGCTCCACGCCCACTTCCTTTGACACGCGCAGGATTTCCGCCAGCTCCTCGATCTTCTCCACCACCATGATTACCTTTTTCCCCAGCTTGCTGCCGAGCAGCGCGTTTTGGATGAAAAGTTGATCCTTGTAGCCGTTGCAAATAATCAGGCCCTCCGAATCGCGATGGATCGCCAGCGCCGCGAGCAACTCCGGCTTGCTCCCCGCCTCGATGCCAAATTGGAACGGCATCCCCGCGTCCATGATCTCCTCCACCACCTCGCGCAGTTGGTTCACCTTGATGGGAAAAACCCCGCGATACACGTTCTTGTAACCCGACTCCGTGATCGCCGCCGCGAATGCCGTATTGATCGTTTCCACCCGGTCGCGCAGCAGATCCTGAAAACGCAGCACCATCGGAAACGTCAGCCCGCGCTCCTGCGCCTCCGCCACCACCTCCATGATGTCGATCACCGCCTCCGGCTTCCGCGTCGGCTGAATCTGGATATTGCCCTTGCCGTTGACGGTAAAATAACCCGTCCCCCAACGGTCGATGTTGTAGAGCGAAATGGCGGCGGGAATGTCCCAGGGTGGCTTCATGCGGCGCGCATGTTAGAAACGTGGGCCTTCATTGCAACCTGTGCTTTGGAAAAAATCCACGGCCTCCCTCCTGGCGAAAAAATCCGCGCCTGAACACCGGCCGGCTGGCCGAAAAGCGCGCGGTTTTCCTGAACCGAAAACTGGACCAGATGAGCCGCGCTGACGGCTCCATGATCACCGGGTGTCACGCCGCCGAACTGTCGCCAAAACCACCGTCCGCCAACTCCGCGGCGTCCTCGGGATTGCTGCCTTGGCTGGTGCGGCGCGGTTGCACATCCGGCACACCGACTCCGCGTGGCTGGGCGAACCGCACTTTTGACCGCGGCAGCAGAGTGCCGAGGCAGAGGTCGGCGAGCGGCAGGATGACGTTAAAGTTTTTGTGCATGTAGCGGTGATGCAAAATGTGGTGGCCGTTCAGCCGGTGAAAGAGCCACGACCGCTCGACGCGCCGCGCTTTCGGCAGGTGCATGCACCAGTGGAGGTATTCATAGACGCAGTAGTAGCCGGCAATGGCCAGCACCGCGCCGAGCGCCACCGCCCAGCTTCCCGCGAGCCACGCCAGGCCGAGCATCGGCAACATCCCGATCACGATGAGCGCGGGACCGTTCCACCAGGCCATGGGGATGGTCTCTTTGTCCGCCTCGTCTTTCAGGTGATACGTCTGATCGCCTTTGAAGGTGTGGTGATGGATCACGGCATGCGCCTGAAACGGGTAGCGAAACCACCCGAGCGGGCGGTGCATGACGTAACGGTGGAGCACCCACTCGAAGAACGAAACAAAGATGAGGCCGAAGGTGACACCGGCTAGAGACCAGAGGGAAAATAGGAGCATGGAAATAAAAAGGGCGGCGAGTAGTAGATGGGAAAATCCCCGGTGTCCAAATATCCGTGAAAAAAAATGAGTCCATCCCGCGCGCACCGACTTGCAGACCAGCAGGGACGACCCGAATCGCGAGCGCCTGAAAATCCTCGACCACGCCCAAGTCCTCGACGCCCACGAGCACCCCGCGCTCGCCGAGGCGGAGGTGGAGCAAGCTGTCGCCCCGCTGAAGGCGAGGATTGCGGAGCTGGAGTCGCAGCTTCGGCGCTAGCTCGCCGCGTTTTCGCGCATGCGGACGGGGGAGGCGGCGAGCTGGTCGAGGAGGGGCACGCCGTCGTCGCCGAGGCGGCCGAAACTCAGCACGCCGGTGGGGCATTGCTGGACGCAGGCGGAGCAGCGGACGCACTCGGGGTCTTCCATGGGCAGGCCTTTGTTGGCGAAGTTCATCACGTCGATGCCCTGATGGCAGACGGACGTGCAGACGTTGCAGGAGATGCACTTTTTCTTTTCCGCAAAAATCCGGTAACGCGAGAAGCGCGCGTAGATGTGCATGAGCGCGGCGAGCGGGCAGGCGAAGCGGCACCAGACGCGTCCGCTGAACCAGAAATACGCGGCGACGCCGACGATCCCCGCGAGGCCGAGATCGACGACGTGGTAATAATTGAGCTGGAGGCCGGCGAGGGACCAGCCGCCGAGGAGTCCGCCGGAGAGTTGCTCGGCAAACGGGACGCCGAGCCAGGCGAGGACGCGGAAGAGGAAGACGAGCGAGATGAGGGCGAGGGCGACCTGGCCGACCATGTTCAGCCGGTTCCAGCGCGGGCCGTGCGGCATTTTCTCGCGGTGGGTGTCGCCGAGGGTTTCGGCGAGCGCGCCGCAGGAGCAGATCCAGCCGCAGTAGGCGCCTTTGCCCCAGCGCCAGACGATGAGCGGGATGATGACGAAAGTTTGCACGCCAGAAATGGCGAGCCACCACCAGAGCGGCTGGGCCGTGGCGAGGTTCCAGAAGAAGAGCGGCCAGGCGAGGATGAAGCCGAAGGAGCGCCAGTACTCGCGTCCGTGCGCGGAGCCGGCGAGGGGGAAAAGGCCGTCGGCGACGGTGCGCGCGAAGCCGTGATCGAAGAAGCCATTGTGCCCGGCGTAGGGGAGGATGAAGTAGGGCAGGAGGAAAAGCGGGACCGTTTGCACGGCCATGAGCGTGAGCGTCTGGGCGGTGACGTAGGGCGTGCGGCGGCGGCGGATGCGGCGGATGCCAAAAATGATGATGATCGCGGTGTAGGCGACGGAGTAGTAGAAGCCCGGCTCGGTGGCGGTGATGGCGAGCGTGCCGAGGATCGTGGACGGATCGGCGGACTGCGCGGCGATGTTGCCGCCGAGGCTGTGCAGCCAGTCCGGGACGTTGAAGGGAAACCAGTGATTGCGCTCGAACGCGGCTTTCAGCGAGGTGCCGCCTTTCCACAAATAGACAAACGTGCAGAAGAGGAAGAAGGCGATGAAACTGGCCCACGTGCCCGGAGTCCACTCGCCGCGGATGGTGAGGCCGCTGCGGCGGAAAAAATCGAGCGGAGCCTCGCGGCCGAGCATGGTGAAGACGACGTCGTTGGGGAGCGTTTCGTCGGTGCCGTCCGCAGTGCGGAGGCTGGCGGTGGCGGCGTCGAGGCGCGTGACGGCGGAGCCGAGCCGGAGCTGAACGGAGCCGGTTGGCGTGCGGCGCTGCATATCGCCGATGAGCGCGGTGCTGGCGCGCTCGTTGGTGGGCTGGCGAATCTCGACGGGCGTGTCGGGGTTGGCGGCGAGGGCGTGGAGCTTCTCGATGTTGCCGGGCTTGGGCCGCGCGAACTCTTTTTTCCGGTAGCTCAGCGTGACGTGCGCGCCGCACGCGCCGAGCGCGATGGCCGTCTCGAGCGCGCTGTCGCCGCCGCCGACCACAAGCACGTTTTTGCCGGCGTATTCCTTGGGGTCGTGGAGGCGGTTGAAAACCTTGCCGAGTTCCTCGCCGGGGACGCCGAGTTTGCGGTGGTTGCCGCTGCGGCCGATGGCCACGATGACCCGCCGCGCGCGGGCCACGTCGCCGTCCGCGCCTTTGAGCACCAGCGTTTCGCCGTCGCGCGCGAGGCGCTCGATGCGCGCGGGCGTGACCTCGATGCCGGCGGCGCGGCGTTGCGCTTCCATCTCGGCGAGCAGCGCTTCCTTTACGGCGGCGGTGAAGTGCAGGCCGCCGTCGAGCTGCATGGCGGTGGGGTAGGTGAAGATGGGTTTCGCCTTGGGAAAATTGGCGACGGTGGAGAAGACCAGGGTGGCCTCGAAGACGGCGAAGTTCAGGCCGGCACGGCGGGCCTCGATGGCCGCGGAAATGCCGGCGACGCCGCCGCCGATGATGGCCAAATCGAGGGTTTCTGGTTTCCGGTTTCTGGTTTCCGGTTCGCCGAGTTCGGCGGCGATTTCACGGACGGCGCGGGCGCCGGAGTCGGAGGA
>CAIQUL010000105.1 GCA_903874975.1 uncultured Chthoniobacter sp.
GCGGCGGACGCCTCCGGGTTCGATGTTCGATCGTGATTGTTTCCGGGGATTGCCGCCTCGGAAAGAGCTCCCCCGGGTACCCGGGGGAGCTCCCTAGCTTAGTTCCGTCGCCTTATTGGAGGAGACGCAGAGCGGACTGCGAGGCCGCGTTGGCCTGGGCCAACATCGCCGAACCGGCCTGCACGAGGATGTTATTCCGAGCGAGGCGCGTGGACTCTTCGGCCACGTCCACGTCCACGATGCGGCTGTTGGCGGCCTCGAGGTTGGCCTTGTTGACGGCCAGGATGTCGGAGGAGAAGCCGAGACGACTGGAGTCAGCGCCGTTCTGGGCGCGGGAGGTCGCCACGTTGGTGATCGCGTCCGAGACATCGGTCGTGGTGATCGCCGCGAGGTTGGCTGCGGCGGTGATGGTGGTCGTGTCGGTGGCCAGGTCCGCCTGGGTGATGTCGAGCGTCTGCGAACCGTCTTCCGACGTTTCCACCGTCAGGGTGCCGCCGCCGAAGAGATCGACGCCGTTGAACGTGTTGGTCGTCTGGTTGGTCAGCTCGGCTTTCAGCGCGGTGAACTCGGTATCGTAGTTCGCGATATCGGAGGCGCTTTTGGTCACGTCCGTGGACAGGGTCTTGAGTTCGGCGATACGCTCCAGGACCTTGCCTGCACTTTTCATCGAGCCGTCCTGCGTCTGGAGAAACGAGACGGCGTTCGCCACGTTGCTGCTCGCCGCATCAGTGCGGCGGATGGCAGCTTCCATCTTCATCGAAACTGCCAGACCGCCGGCGTCATCGGCCGGGGCGGTGATTTTCGAGCCGCTGGAGAGGCGGGCGAGGCTCTTCTGGAGCATCGAGTTGCTGTGGTTGAGGTTGCGCGAGGCGGTTGACGCCGCGGTATTGGTGTTGATTACGAGACTCATGTTACTTTTGCCTTTCTTGGATTTTTACTAACTGCGACGTCCGTGTCGCTCCGGGCCACTTTGAATTCGGTGTCTGACCTCACCGATCGCGACACATGCCGCGATACAGATGGGTTCGGCAGACCGGGTCAGGCCTTTAGTAATTTTGTGAAAATTTTGGAGCCGCTCCGGAAAAAATCGCCGAGTGACCGCGGCTTCGTGGCGGGCGATACCGGGTCGGGTGCGCCGTTCGCCCCGGGCGGCACGAGGTGCTTCCGGGGAAACCGGGCAGGCACTCTCTCCGGAGTGCATCTACTTTGCCGACCTACACGGTCTGCCGGACCGCCTGGAGGAAGGGTTGCAGCTCTTTCACGAGGCTGGCGAAGTCGGCGAAATCCACCTGCTGCTGGCCATCGCTGAGGGCCTCGGCGGGGTGAGGATGGACTTCGATGAGGAGGCCGTCGGCACCCATGGCGACGGCACCTTTGCACATGGCGCGGACGAGGTCGGCGCGTCCGCAGCCCTGGCTGGGATCGACGATCACGGGGAGGTGGCTTTCCTTTTTCACGGCGGCCACGGCGGCGAGGTCGAGGGTGTTGCGCGTGTAGGTCTCAAAGGTGCGGATGCCGCGCTCGCAGAACATGACGTTGGCGTTGCCGTGGGCCAGGATGTATTCGGCGCCGAGGAGCCATTCGTCGATTTTCTGGCTGAGGCCGCGCTTGAGGAGGATGGGTTTGCCGCTCTTGGCGCACTCGATGAGGAGCTGGAAATTCTGCGCGTTGCGCGCGCCGATCTGGAGGATGTCGGCATGGGTGCAGACTTCCTCCACGTGGCGCTCGCTGAGCACCTCGGTGATGATTTTCAGGCCGGTCTCCTTTTTCGCGAGGGAAAGCAGGCGCAACCCCTCGCTGCCGAGGCCTTGGAATTCGTAGGGCGAGGTGCGCGGTTTGAAAGCGCCGCCGCGCAGGATCGTGGCCCCGGCGGCCTTCACGGCGTGGGCGGTGGAAAGGAGCTGCTCTTCGCTTTCCACGGAGCACGGGCCGGCCATGAGCACGAAGTTGCCGCCACCGATTTTCACGCCGTCCACGTCGATAATGGAGTTGCCGGGATGGGATTCGCGGGAGACGAGCTTGAAGCGCTTTTGCACGGCCATGACTTTTTCGACCTGGGGCATGGCGTTGAGAGACTCCAGGCGGTGATGGGTGGTTTCGTCGCCGATCGCGGCGATCACGGTCAGCTCCGTGCCAAAAATGGGGCGCGGGTCGTAGCCGAGCTTCTGGACCTCGGCGATGACTTCGTCGATCTGGGCGCGGGAGGTGTGGGGTTTGATGACGATGATCATGGGGTCCAGAAATGAGTTGGGAGTTGTGAGTTGCGGGGCGGGCGTTGTAGTGAGCGGGCGCGCAGACTACCCAGCGGTGCGCAACTCTCAACCTCCAACTCGCCACCCCAGCCATGCCCGATTTCACCGCCTGCACTTTCACCCCGACTCCCGGCCGCCGCTCGACCACCGGCGACCCGGTGCTCGATGAACGCGTGCGCCAGCTCGTGGGCGAAGCGGGATGCGAGAAAAACTGCGAGCACGTGGCGGACATGGTGATGACGGCGCTGAAGCTCGGACGCGACCAGACGACGACGGCGGACTTGAAGCTCTTCAGTCGCTCGCTGCGGGAGCTGCGCTACGCGGCGAACGCCTTTGCTCCGTACCGGCAGATCCGCAAAGTGGTGGTCTTTGGTTCGGCGCGGACGGCCCCGACGGAGCTGGAGTATCTCGCGGCCGAGGAGTTCTCGCGCCGCATGCACGCCGACCATGGCTACATGACGATCACCGGCGGCGGGGAGGGGATCATGGGCGCGGCGCAGCGTGGCGCGGGCCGGGAGAATAGCTTCGGCCTCAATATCCGCCTGCCGTTTGAGCAGCGCGCCAATGAGACGATTCACGGCGACCCGAAGCTCATCAATTTCAACTACTTCTTCACCCGCAAACTGAACTTCCTCAAAGAGACGCACGCCGTGGCGCTGTTTCCCGGGGGCTTCGGGACGATGGACGAGGGCTTCGAGGTGCTCACGCTCATGCAGACGGGCAAGGCGCGCATCCTGCCGGTGGTCTGCGTGGACAAGCCGGGCGGGCGCTATTGGGAAACGTGGCAGCGCTTTCTCCGCGAGGATCTGCTGAGGCTCGGGCTGATCTCGCCGGACGACTTTCACCTTTTCAAAATGACCCACAATGTGGACGACGCGATCGCGGAGATCGTGCAGTTCTACCGCGTCTTCCACAGCTACCGATGGGTCGGGCAGCGGCTGGTCTTGCGGCTGGAGAAAAAGCTGCGCCCGCTGGAAATCGTGCAGCTCAACCGGGATTTCGCGGACATCCTCGTGGGCGGTGAGATCGTGCAAAGCGCGGCGCTGCCGGAGGAGCAAAACGAACCGGACATCGCCGTTCTGCCGCGCCTCGTGCTGCTGCCGAAACGAAAAAACTTCGGCCGCATCCGCCAGCTCATCGACGCGGTGAACCGCGCGGAGACGGAGTAAGGGAGGACGGGGAGAAGGCGGGAGCGCAGGCGGGGGAGATGGCCGCGGGCCGCGCACGCCGTCACCGCCGCGCTGCGGAGCCGCGGGCGGAAATCGCCTTGACCGACCGCGTGCGGGAGTGGAAAGACAGCGCCAGCTTGAAAACGCACCGTCCATTGCTCGCCGCGCTAATGCTGATCGCCTGGTTACTGACGAGCAGCCACATCGTGCTGGAGCACGGCGGCGATTGGTGGGGCTGCCATGCTGAGGCGGGGCATGATGGCGGGCACCACCACCACCACGAGGATTCGGATTTGCCGGGCGAGCCGCATCATCACCACGATCTCGGCGTGGTGCTGCTCGGGAAAACGGTTGCGGTCCATCAAGCGGCACCCGCTCCGTCACCATGGACGCCGCTGGTGGCGTTTACTGGCGGACAGTTCACGCCGACGCTCCGCATTGCGCCAGTGCCGCTGGGGTGGACGACGATCGGGGACTCCCCGCCGGATGCTCGGTCTTCCGGTTGGCTGCTCGTCGCGCATACCGCCCGGCCGGTGCGCGGTCCCGCGCTCGCGGCCTAACGTCCGGCCCACTCGGGCCGACGCTCCTTCCTGTCCACCCGGCGCAACCTTGTGCCAGCGTGGGCTCCACCGCATCCCGCGCGGATGCCCGTTCCCCCCGAATAACCAACTCGACCGCTCCATCTTTCATGATCCGCCTTTCCATCTTCCTCCTCGCCGCCACCACCGCCGGTGCCGTCCCGCTCCCGCTCGACCGCGTGCCGGCCTATGCCGTCGCGCACAATCCCCAGCTCGCCGCCGCGCATCTGCGGATCGAGGAAGCGCGCGGGCGATCGCGGCAGGCGGGGCGTTTCGCCAATCCCGAACTCGAAACCGAATATCGCCAGAACGTCCGCACCTCGGAGAATTCCTTCGACGTGGCCCTCAAACAGAAATTTCCCGTGACCGGTCGGCTGCGTCTGGAAAAAGCCGTCTCCGCCGCCCAACTCGCCGCCGCTGAAGCCGAGGTGCGCGACGCCGCCCGGCGGCTGGCTGCCGAAGCGCAAACCCTGGCCGTGCAGATCCTCGCCCTGCACGCCCGCCACGCGCTGGCGGAGCGGCAGCTCGCAAACAGCCGCGAGCTGGGCGACTTCATGAACCAGCGGGTGCGGCTCGGCGAAACGCCAGCCACCGACGCGCAGCAGGTGGATCTCGAAACCGCGCAACTCAGTGCGGAACTCCTCCGCCTTGATGCCGAGCAACACGCGCTGACCGCGAGCCTGCGGCCCCTGCTCGGTGCTCGGGGAGAAATCGAGATCACCGGCACGCTGGTCGAGCCCGATCCGGCTGACTGGCGCGGTGCGCCCGGCGAGCGCCCGGATTTCACCGCCGCGCAGCATCAGACCGAGGCCGCGCAGCAGCAGGCGGCACTCGCCCGCGCGCAGCGATGGGAAGACTTCGAGGTCGGGCTGCTCGCTGGTTACGACCGCGCGGAAGACGCCCCCGATGGGCTGCGCGGCGACACCACCGTCGGATTGCGCTTCAGCCTCCCGCTCCCGTTTTGGAACCGCAACGACGGTCGCATCGCCGAAACCGCCGCTGCCGCAACTCGCGCCGCGCTGGAGGCGGACGCCCTCGCCGCGCGCGTCGCCGCCGAGACCACCGGCACCCGCGCGGAGCTGCGCGCACTGGCGAAACTCGCGGTCCAGCTCGATGCCGTGCTGCTGCCGAAGGCCGAGCAGATCGAGAAGCAGCTTCGGACCGCTTACAGCACCGGCTTGGTCGCGCTGCCCGACGTGCTCCGCGCCCGCGATCAGCGCCTCCAGCTTCGCCGCCAGCAACTCGACGCGCTGCGCGATTACCACCTCGCCCTCACCCGCCACGCCGCTGCCGCGGGCACGATCCTGCCGCTGCGGAAAACCAAATGACGCCGATGAAAAACGCCTCCCTGTTTGTCCTGCTCCTCGCTTTTGTCTCGGTCGCCAGTTTTGCCGAAACGGAGAAGGAACGCCTCGCCAATACCGTCATCCTCACCGCGGAAGGCGTGGCCAATCTCCGGCTCGAAGTTGTGACTGCGGAGGAGACGGTGTTTGAGGAAACGGTCTTTGCGCTCGGGCGGATCGGCGCGGCACCGGGGCATCGCGCGGTGGTCAGCAGCCGCGTGCCCGGTCGGGTGGTCACGGTTGCGGCGCATATTGACCGGCCCATCGCGAAAGACGCCGAGGTGCTCGTGCTGGAGAGCCGGCAGGCGGGCGATCCGCCGCCGAGCGTGCGGCTGCTCGCGCCACTCGCCGGGATGGTCACCGTGGTGAATGTGGTGCCCGGCTCGCCGGTCGAGCAAAAGGATGCGCTCGTGGAAATCATGGACCTCAGCGAGGTCCACGCCGTGGCGGCGGTGCCCGAGCATCTCATCGGCAAACTCCGGCCCGGCCAAAAGGCGCACATCCGCGTCGCGGCCTTTCCGGATCGTGTTTTCGAGGCAGACCTCGCTCATCTCGGCGCCGCCGCCGACACGACAACCAATACGCTCGAAGCCGCTTTTCACGTGTCGAATCCGGAGACGCTGCTGCGCCCCGGCATGCGCGCGGAGTTTTCCATCGTCGCCGGCAGCCGCGAGGGCGTGATGTCCGTCCCGCGCGAGGCCCTGCAGGGCGATGCCGCGGGGCGCTTCGTCTATGTGAAGGACTACGAATTGAAGAACGCCTTCGTGAAAACGGCGGTCGTCATCGGCGCGCAGAATGAGCGCTTTGCCGAGGTGACCAGCGGCCTGTTGCCCGGCGATGAAGTTGTCACGCGCGGCGCGTATTCGCTGGCCTTTGCGGGGAAGGGGAGTGTCTCGCTCAAGCAGGCGATGGACGCCGCGCACGGGCATCCGCACAAGGAAGACGGCAGTGAGATGACCAAGGAGGACATCGCCGCCGCCGCTGCGGGAACCGGCGGACACGCGCACGGCGGCGGGAAAAGTTTCACGCCGCTGACGATGTTCTTCGCCGGCAGCACCGGGCTGCTGCTGGTGCTGCTGCTCGCCGTGCTGCGGCGGAAAACGGCGGGAGGTCAGCGGTGACTCAGCGCGTCCTACTTCCAGGGATTGAGAGCGCGAACACCGCCGCGGTCGAAGTCGCCGGTGTTGCGTGTCACCAAAGTCAGATCATGCACGAGTGCGGTCGCGGCGATGAGCCCGTCCGCCGGCGGCAATGGCTGCCCCGGACAAAGTGCTCCCCAGCGATCCGCGATCGCCTCCGTGATGGGGAGCGTGTGGCCTGCGAAAATCGTCAACATTCTGGCCATCCACCGATCCAAAGCCTCGGCCTGAGCGGGGTCGCGGAGACGTTTTTCTTCGATGCCTTTGCGAATCTCACCGACGGTGATCACGCTGAGAAACATGTCGTTCGGCGGCGTCGCATCGAACCACTCGCGCACGCCGGGATTCATCCGCTCCAGCTTTCGCAACTCAGAAACCACGTTGGTATCGACAAGAAACACTGTCAGAGGTCGATCGGTCGATGGTCCGAAACCTCACGCGGCCAATCCAGGCGGATATCCGCGCCGATTTTCCCGAGCGCAAGCAGATGCGCTTTGAAGTCCTCGCCCGGCGGCAGAAGTGGCTGGCGGTACCTGAGATCGTGGCGGTCGAAAATCCAATCGGGGCTGTTATCAGCGGAATCCATCGCGAGGACCGAAGCCTGGACACGCTCGCTCTTCGGTTCGCCAGACTCGGGCGCGACGTTTGCCCCGAGCGCATTTTGGAGAATCCGGAGAAGCTCCTCCCCCTCCGAGACGCCGTGCGCCGTTGCGCGATTTTTGAGCCACGCGGAGATCGTGTCAGGTGCGTCTTTGATGATGATGTCGGGCACGCGGTTATTGAGCCACGAAATCGAACTCGGAGCAACCTCCGAGGCAGGTCCAATCCCATACTTCCCGCGCTGATGCTCAACGCCCTAATCCGCTTCTCGCTCCAGCATCGGCCCATCGTCCTGGCCGCCGCGCTGCTGCTGCTCGTGCTGGGTTTTCAAACGCTGCGCGAGCTGCCGGTCGAGGTGCTGCCGGACATGACGAAGCCGACGGTGACGATCCTCACCGAGTGCCCCGGCCTCGCGCCGGAGGAGGTCGAGGTGCTCGTTACGCAACCGCTCGAAGCCGCCGTGCAGGGCGTCGGCGGGCTGGATCGCTTGCGCTCGAATTCCGATGTCGGGCTCTCGCTGGTCTTCGCGGAATTCGACTGGGGCACCGACATCTACCGCGCGCGCCAACTCGTGCAGGAGCGGACGCAAAGTGTGGTCGCCTCGCTCCCCGCCGGGGTGCAGCCAGGCATGACGCCGGTCTCTTCGCTCATGGGCGAAATCCTCCTCGTCGGCCTGCGCAGCACCGACGGAAAGATCGCGCCGATGGACCTGCGCTCGCTCGCCGACTGGCAGATCCGGCGGCGCCTGCAAAGCATCGCGGGCGTGGCGGAGGTGCTGACCATTGGCGGCGGCGTGAAGCAGGTGCAGGTGCAGCCCGACCCGCACCGCCTCGCCGCGCACGGCGTCACTTTCGAGGAGTTGGAAAAGGCAGTCGCACAAGCCGCGGGCAATTCCACCAGCGGCTATCTCAACGCCGGCCCGCGCGAAATCATGGTCCGCAATCTCGGCATGACCGCCGACCTCGCCGAGCTCGGGCGCACCGTCATCAAGACCGTCGGCGACCGACCCATCCTCGTCAGCGACGTGGCGAAGCTCGACTACGGCATCCAGCCGATGCGCGGCGACGCCAGCGTGAACGGCACGATGGGCGTGGTCCTCAGCGTGGATAAAGCGCCGGGCTTCGACACGCTCAAGGTCAGCACCGCCATCGAGCGCGCGCTCGCCGAACTGCGGCCCACGCTGCCCGCTGGAGTCGAAATCGAAATCATGTTCCGCCAGGGCGACTTCATCGAGCACGCCATCGGCAACCTCAAGGAAGCCATCCGCGACGGCGCGATCATGGTCGCGATCATCCTCTTCCTCTTCCTCCTGAATTTCCGCACCACCTTCATCACGCTGACCGCGATGCCGCTCTCGTTTGCGGTCACGCTGCTCGTTTTCAAATGGTTCGGCGTGAGCGTGAATTCCATGACCCTCGGCGGCCTCGCCGTGGCCATCGGCATGGTCGTGGATGACGCCATCGTGGACGTGGAAAACGTTTTCCGGCGGCTGCGGGAAAACGCCGCGCTCCCGCATCCGCACGAGAAGCTCGCGGTCATCGCCCGCGCCTCCGGTGAGGTCCGCAACTCGATCCTTTACGCGACGATCCTCATCATCCTCGTCTTCCTCCCGCTGCTCGGCCTGGAAGGCATCGAAGGTCGGCTCTTCACGCCCATCGCCATCGCCACGATCACCAGCATGGCCGCGTCGTTCGTCGTCTCGCTCACGGTCATTCCGGTGCTCTGCTCGCTCTTGTTAAATCCGAAAGCGCCCCGCGCGGAGAACGCCCGCCGTGACGTTCACGCCCCGTCTGTCGCCTTGAGCCCGGAGGACTCAGAGAAATTAGCCGGTGGTGAAGCGAGTCCGCGAGCGGGAACCACCGGAGCACCGCCACAAAGTGAGCGCACCCCGGCAGGGGTGCCGGAAACCTCCGCCGCCCCTGCCGGGGCGGATGCGCATGGGGACGGTGGTCCGGGGGTTTCACCCCCGGCTAATCTCCACCAACCCTCCGGGCTGGGAACGCCGCCGCATGCCGAGTACGACGGCTTTCTCGTCCGCTTTCTGAAAACCGCGCTCCGCCGCACCTGGCTCCGTCTCGCGCTCGACCAGCCGCTGCTCGTCATCGCGCTCGCCGGGATGCTGCTCATCGGCGCGCTGCTCCTCTACCCGATGATGGGTAAGGAATTTCTGCCCACCTTCAACGAAGGCAGCGCGACAATTTCCGTGGTCAGCGCGCCGGGCACGTCGCTGGCGCAGACCAACGAAATCGGCGAAGTCGGTGTGCGGCTCCTGCAAACGATTCCCGAGGTGAAAAGCGTGGGCCGCCGCGCCGGTCGCGCAGAAAAGGACGACCACGTCATGCCCGTCTCGGTGAACGAATACGACGTCGAGTTTCATGAGAAGGGCCGGCCGCGCGCGGAGGTCTTCGCGGAGATTCGCAAAGTGCTCGGCACCCTCCCCGGCACCTTCACGAATGTCGGCCAACCCATCGGCCACCGGCTTTCCCACATGCTCAGCGGCGTGTCGGCGAAGATCGCGGTGAAGGTCTTTGGCAATGATCTCGTCGAACTGCGCACCATCGGCATGCAGATCGAAAAAATTGCCCGCGACATTCCCGGCCTGACCGACGTGAACCTCGAAGCTCAAGTGCCCATCCCGCAGCTCAAGATCGAAGTGAACCGCGAGCGCGCCCGCGCCTACGGCGTGCAGCCCGGCGCTTTGAATGAGCAACTCTCCACCCTGCTCGGCGGCAAGACGCTCGCCGAACTCCGCGAGGGGCCGCGCACGCTCGATCTCGTCCTGCGGCTTCCGGCGGAGTGGCGCGATTCGCCGGAAAAGATCAGCGAGATGCTCATCGAAACCACCAGCGGCCAGCGCGTGCCGCTGCGGCTCGTCGCCGACGTGCGCGAGGCGCGCGGGCCGAATGTCATCAACCGCGAGAACACCCAGCGGCGCATCGTCATCGGCATGAACACCAGCGAGCGCGACCTCGAATCGCTCGTCCGGAAGCTCCAGGCCGCGGTCACCGAGAAGGTCAAGCTGCCGCAGGGTAGCTTCATCAGCTACGAGGGCGAATTCCAGGCGCAGCAGGAGGCGGCGAAACGCATCGGCCTGCTCAGCGTGCTCGTTTTCGTGGTCATCGCCTTCCTGCTTTACGGCTACTTCGGCACGCCGGTCTTCGCGCTTCAGGTGCTCTGCGACCTCCCACTCGCGCTCATCGGCGGGCTCGCGCTCACCTGGTGGAAGATCGACAATATCTCCATCGCCACGCTCGTCGGTTTCATCGCTGTCGCAGGCGTCGCCGCGCGCAATTCCATCATGCTCCTTTCGCACTACCTCCACCTCATGCGGCACGAGGGTGAGGAATTCACCCGCGCCATGGTCGAGCGCGGCACCCTCGAGCGTCTCGTCCCCGTGCTCATGACCGCGCTCAGCGCCGGCATCGCGCTCATCCCGCTGGTCCTCGCGGCCGGCGAGCCGGGCAAGGAAATCCTGCATCCCGTGGCCGTCGTCATCTGCGGCGGCCTCGTCACCTCCACTCTCCTCGGCTTGGGCATCACCCCGGCTGTTTTCTACGCCTTTGGCCGTCGGGCCGCGGAGACCGCAGTCCGGCGCGAAGCTCCAGCCGCGGGGTGAAAATCTGAAAATCGAAATCCGAAATCCGAAATCCGAAACAAA
>CAIQUL010000106.1 GCA_903874975.1 uncultured Chthoniobacter sp.
CCGCGCTCCACCGCGTGCCGCATGAGCTGGCCGGTGCCAAAGGTGTTCGCCCGCAGCGGCGCGCGTTCGTCTTTCGTCAGCCGCCAGAGGCCCGACGCCTCGCTCATCTCGATGATCGCGAGCCGCTCCGCCTCCACCCATGCGTAACGCGCCGCGACTGCGCGCCCGATGGGGTCCAGCGCCCGCGTTTCCACCCACCCGCCGCCGAGCGCCTGCCCGAGCGTCTCGGCGAAACCCTCGCCGCCATCCGCGATGGGCGCGCTCGTGATCTCCGCGTCTGGCCAGACCGCGCGCAACCCGCGCGTGATCGCGGCGCTGGCTTCGACCGCCGTGAGCGAACCTTTGAATTTATCCGGCGCGACGAGAATTTTCATGGCTAAGGGGGCCGGGAGCTTCGGCGGGAGACCTGGTGGTGACAAGCCGCTTGCGCGGCTTCACCCGCCGGCGCGGCGCTCGCGGAAAAAGCTCTGGAGCAGGCCGGCACATTCGTCGTGGCGGACGCCGCTGGTGACCTCGCACCGGTGATTGAGTTGCGGGTGCTGGAGCAGGTTCATGAGGCTGCCGCCCGCGCCGTCTTTCGCGGAGAGGCAGCCGAAGACGACCCGCTTCATCCGCACATGCACGAGCGCCCCGGCGCACATCGGGCACGGCTCCTTGGTGACGTAGATTTCGCACTCATGGAGCCGCCAGTCGCCGATCACGCTCTCGGCCTGGGTGATGGCGATCATCTCGGCGTGGGCGGTGGCGTCCTTGAGCGTCTCGACCTGGTTGAAAGCGCGGGCGATGATTTGGCCGCGATGCACGATCACGGCGCCGACGGGCACCTCCGCGCAGTCCCTGGCACGGCGGGCCTGGCGCAGCGCCTCGGCCATGAAAAAAGTGTCGCTTTGCAGATCGATGAAGTCGTCCATGTGGAGGTGGAAATTCTGGTTGCGCGACTGGGGAATCAAGCTATTACTCCCCTCCCTTTTCCAGAAAACTGCACCTCACTACCGCCATGAACCTCATCGACAAGATCAACCAGGAACAAATGAAGAAGGATGTCACGGCATTCAACGTGGGCGACAGCGTCCGCGTGCATACCATCGTGAAAGAAGGCGAAAAGGAGCGCGTGCAGATTTTCACCGGCATCGTCATCGGCCGCAAAGGCACGCTCCTGAACGCGAGCGTCACCGTGCGCCGGATCAGCTACGGCGAAGGCGTCGAGCGCGTGTTTCCGATTCACTCCCCGCGCATCGCGAAGATCGAGGTGGAGACCGCGGGCACGGCCCGGCGGGCGAAGCTGAATTACCTCCGGAACCGGAAGGGCAAGAGCGCGATGGCGGTGCGCGAGAAAGTGGCGCCCAAGGCCTGAGTTTCACCGCGCTGCAGGACGCACTGCGATGAAGTGCAGTCTTGATTGCGAGCGTGACCTTCACCGGCAGGGATTTCCCCGGGTGGTCGGCATTGATGAGGCGGGGCGGGGTCCCCTCGCCGGGCCGGTGGTCGCCGCAGGTGTGGTGCTGCCGGAGGGTTTTCATCACGACGAACTCGACGACTCGAAAAAACTCACCGCGAGCCGTCGCGCGAGCCTTTACGCGGAGCTGACCGACCGGGCGGACATTCAGTGGGCGGTGGCCGTGGTCGAGGCGGAGGAAGTGGACCGGCTCAACATCCTCAAAGCCACCCATGTGGCCATGCGCCGCGCCCTGGCCGGTCTGGTTCCCGATCCCGATCACGCGCTGATCGACGGGCTGCCCGTGCTGCCGTTTCCGATTCCCCAGACCGCGCTCGTCGGCGGCGACGGGCTGAGCTTCAGCATCGCTGCCGCCAGCGTCATCGCCAAAGTCACGCGCGACCGCATCATGGTGGCAATGGATGTGCGCTATCCCGGCTACGAATTTGCCCAGCATAAAGGCTATGGCACCGCGCTCCACCTGGCTAAGCTCCGCGCGCATGGGCCTTGCGCGATTCATCGCAGATCTTTTTCCCCCGTTCGGCAGGCGGTTCTCCCGCTCGTCTGAGGCGGGCGAAAACGCCGACCACCGGCTCGGGCGCGAAGGCGAGCGGCTGGCCGAGCGCCATTTACGGCGGCACGGTTACAAGATTCTCCACCGCAATTTCCGCGCGCCGCGCGGTGGCGAAGTCGATCTCGTCTGCCGCGACAAATCCTGCGACACGCTGGTTTTCGTCGAGGTCAAAACCCGGCGCGGCCTCGGCTACGGCGCGCCCGCCGAGGCGGTCACGCGCGCCAAGCAGAAGCTCATCGCCCGCGGCGCCCTCGCCTGGCTGCGGCTGCTCGACCACCCCGACATCCTCATCCGCTTCGACATCGTGGAGATCGTCATCGAGCACGACCGCCCGGTTTTCAACGTCATCAAGGACGCCTTCCAACTGCCGGAGCCCTACCGCTACTGAGGCGCTGAGTTTCCGCCTACTGGACCGGGGCCATGAGCCGGGCGACGCGCACTTTTAGCCGGAACCAGAAGCCGGCGCGGTCCAGTTCGTGAGCGGCGGCGGGGGTGCTGTCGGCAAAATCGCGGGCGAGCATGTCGGCGACCTGCTGGGCAAAGGCGTGCTCGTAGAAGACCATGGTGATTTCGAAGTTCAGGCGGAAGGAACGGTTGTCGAAATTCGCGGTGCCGATGGCGCAGTAGTCGTCGTCCACGAGCATGACTTTCTGGTGCATGAAGCCGCGGTGGTGGCGGAACCATTGGATGCCGACGATCTCGGTTTCGCGGAGGTAGGAGAAGGCGGAGAGCCGCACGAGGGCGTTGTCCGGCTTTTCCGGGATGAGGATGCGCACCTCCACACCGCGCAGGGCGGCGAGCTGGAGCGCGGAGATGAATTGCTCATCGGGCACGAAATACGGGCTGGCGATCCAGAGCCGCTTTTTCGCCGAATGGATGGCGTGGAGAAAAAAGAGCGTGGCCGTCTCTAGTTCATCCGCCGGGCCGCTGGGCAGGCAGAGCGCGCCCACGCAGCCGCCGCGGGCTCCCACGGGCCGCCAGTTCAGGTTCGAGGGCGTCTCGCCGGTGGCCCAGAGCCAGTCTTCCAGCCACGCCACCTGCACGCACTGCACGACCGGGCCTTCCACCTTCACGTGCGTGTCCCGCCAGGGGCCGATCTGCGGGTCGAGGCCGAGGTATTCGTCGCCCACATTGTGCCCGCCGACGAAGCCGACGCGCCCGTCCACGATCACGATCTTGCGGTGGTTGCGGAAGTTGATCTGGAAACGGTTGGCTGGTCCTTTCGTGGTGTTGAAAGGGGCGATCTGCACCCCGGCGGCGCGCAACTCGGCGCAGTAGCCGCGCAACCGGCCGCTCCCGATTTCGTCGAAAAGCACCATGCACCGCACCCCGGCCCGCGCCCGCTCGATGAGCGCGTCGCGCAACCGGCGCCCGAGTCCGTCCTCGTGGATGATGTAGAATTGCACGAGCACGTATTCCTTCGCGGCGGCGATGCCGGCGAAGATGGCGGCGAAGGTGGCCTCGCCGTCGATGAGGAGTTCGGCGCGGTTGTGCGCGGTGAAGGGGAGCTTCGCCAGCCGTTCGAGGAGCAACTCCTCCTGCCGCCCGGCTTTCGTTTGCATGCGCTGGCGGTCGAATTCCTCGGCGAGTTTCCGCGCGACGGCGCTCGTCTTCAGCACCTCCGCGCGCCGCGCCGTGACGTAGCCCGCGAATTTTGTCCGCCCGAAGATCCAATACGCGGGGACCGCGATCCACGGCAGCGCGAGGAGCGACACCGCCCACGCGATCGCGCCCTGGGCCGTGCGTGTTTCCATGATGGCTTTCACCGCGGTGAGAAGGCCGGCCACCTCGGCGGCGAAGATGATGCAGCTGAGCAGGGTGGGGGTGGTCATGCGCGGGCCGCTACTTAGCAGCGGGTGCGCGGGGCGGGCGAGGATTTTGGGAGTTTGCTCCTGCGCTCGAGGAGCAAGATCGAGAGCAGGAGCAGGCGTAGGTGCGCGCTGAAATCCTCGCCGGCGCGCCCGGCTTACGGCACGAATCGTGAGATGTTCGATCCGCAATCCGTCCTCCTGCTCGCCGCCGCCGGGTTGGCGGCGGGCTTTGTGGATGCCATCGCGGGTGGCGGCGGCCTGCTCACCGTCCCGGCGCTGCTGGCCGCGGGGCTCCCGCCGCAAATGGCGCTCGGGACGAATAAGCTGCAATCCGTCTGCGGCACGGCGCTGGCGGCGGTGAGCTATGGGCGGGCGGGGCTTTTTTCGTGGCGCAAGCTGGCGGGCGGGATCGTCATTACGGCGCTCGCCGCGGCGGCGGGCGCGGTGGTGGTGCTCCACCTCCAGCCGGATTTTCTGCGGCGGATCATCCCAGTGCTGCTGCTCGGGATTGCGGCGTATTTCTGGTGGAAACCGGAACTCGGAGGAACGGCGCGCGCGCCCCGGATGCCGCGGCCGTGGTTCGCGTGGGTGTTTGGGGTCGGGCTGGGATTCTACGACGGCTTCTTTGGTCCCGGCGCGGGCTCGTTCTGGATGGTCGCCTGCGTGCTGCTGGCGGGGTTGGATCTGCGGTCAGCGGTCGGTCACACGAAGGTGATGAACCTCGCGAGCAACGCCGGCTCGCTCGTGGTCTTCCTCGCCTGCGGGCAGGTCCACTTTCAGATCGCGGCGGTGATGATCGTCGGCCAGCTCATCGGTGCCCGGCTCGGCTCCGGCCTCGTCATCCGGCGCGGCGCGCAGTGGGTGCGCCCGGCGTTTCTCCTCGTGGTGCTGCTCCTCGCCGCGCGGCTGCTCTGGCCGCAGTGGGCGGCGGCGCCTCAGTAGGTGTGGAGGTGGCCGCCGGCGGATTCGGGCTTGTTGCTGTATTTGATGGTGGGGGCGTCGCCGGAATACATGTGCGCGGAAGATTTGGCTTTGCGGTGGGCGCAGCCGGGGAGGAGCACGGTGGCGAGGAGCAGGAGGAGCGCGGTCTTTTTCATGGGCGCGAGGGTAGCGGGGAAACGGGGGGAGTCGAAGGAAAGTCCGGGCGCTGCACCGCCGAGAATGAAATTGCGCGACGGGGCGAATCGTGGGACTTAGGGCGACTCAGCCATGTGGGATATTTCACCGCCGCGCAAACGTTTCTACCGTCGTCCTTGGTTCCTCATACCGTTCTGTGTGGTGGCGGCGGTCGGGCTCGTGGGGGTGGTCTATGTCCTCGGTGAAAGGGTGAAGCTGCAGGCGAAAGCCGCCACGTTCGACTACTCGCGGCTGGAGGCGATGGAGTCGGCCAGCGTGATCTACGACCGCAATGGCGTGGTCATGGGGCGGATGTTCACGCAGAACCGCGATCAGGTGAAGATCGACCAGCTCTCGCCGGCGCTGCTCAAGGCGGTGGTAGCCGCGGAGGACGCGCGGTTTTACCAGCACAGCGGGGTGGACTACAGAGGGATCGTCCGCGCGGTGGTGAAGAACTACCAGTCGGGGAAAAAGGTGCAGGGCGCGAGCACGCTGGCGCAGCAGCTCGCGCGGAATACTTTCCCGGACATGCTGCCGCCGCAGGAGAAAAGCTATCAGCGCAAGCTGCTGGAGCTGGCGGTGGCGCAGGAGATCGAGAAGCGCTGCAACAAACAGAAGGTCCTCGAGCTGTATTTGAACCGGGTGTTTTTCGGCAGCGGGTTCTACGGGGCGGAGGCGGCGGCGCGCGGCTACTTTGGCAAAGCGGCGAAGGATCTCACGCTGTCGGAGGCGGCGATGCTGTGCGGGCTGCTGAAAAGCCCGAACAATCTCTCGCCGTGGAAAAACCGCGACCGGTGCATCGAGTCGCGCAACTACGTGCTCCAGCGGGCGATGGAGATCGGGCTGATCACGGCGGAAGAGCGGGAGGAGACGCTGAAGCAGGACATCATCGTGAAGAACCGGCGGCCGATTCATCAGGAGTCCTACGCGGCGGACCTGGTGGCGCAGCAGGTGGCGCAAAAGGTGGGGCGGGACAGCGCGGTGAGCGATGGCTACCGGATTTACACGACGATCGATGCCGGGCTGCAAAAGACGGCGGAAAAGGTGATGCGGGAGCAGCTCGATACGGTGGAGCGGCACGAGGGTTTCGAGGGGCAGTTGGCGGCCCAATTCGACAGCGAGTTTAAGCAGCAACAACGGCAGACAGCGGCGGGCGAAACGGAGCCGGAGGCGAGGTTGATGCCGGAGTATTTGCAGGGCGGGGTGGTGGTGCTGGATAACTCCAGCGGCGGGATCCTGGCGCTGGTGGGCGGGCGCGACTTTGCCCACAGCCCGTACAACCGCGCGACCTCGGCGCGGCGTCCGCCGGGAACGGCGTTCAAGCCGCTGGTCTATGCGGCGGCTTTCGAGAAGGGACTGTTTCCCGGCACGCTGCTGAAGGACGCGGTGATGGACAACCGCCAGGTGATGATCGGGGGCGAATCCGGCATCCTCGGCGAGTGGGGCCCGGAGCGGGTGGACAACAAATATGAAGGCAGTATTTCCGCCCGGACGGCGCTCGTGAAATCGAAGAACGCCGCCACCGTGCGCCTCGGCATGGAGACGGGCTTGGAGGCCACGCTGGCGCTGGCCAAGCAGGCCGGCATCGAGACGCCGCTGCGCAAGTTTCCCGCGACCTTCCTCGGGAGCAGCGAGGTCACGCTGATGGAATTGACGCTGGCCAATACGATGTTCCCGAACGGTGGCTGGCGTCCGGAGAAGCCTTTCATCGTCACCAGGATCGAGGACAAGGCGGGGCGGGTGGTTTACCGCGCCGAGCGGAAAAAGGTGCAGGTCGTAAAGCCGTCCACGGCTCATGAGATCAACACCTGCCTCGCGGAAGTGCTGGAGCGCGGGACGGCAGACAAGACCTACACGGAGCTGGGGGTGAAGAAATTCCCGCTCGGGGGCAAAACGGGGACGGCCTATAACTTCACCGACGTGTGGTTCGTCGGCTATTCGAGCGCGGTGACGTGCGGGGTGTGGGCGGGTTTCGACAAGCCGCGCACACCGATCTACCGCGGTGCTTTCAGCAACGAGATCGCGCTGCCCATCTGGGCCGGCGTGATGAAGGCGACCTTCGCGGCCTACAACCCGAAGGATTTTCCGCCGCCGAAGGGCATCATCAAGTGCGAGATTTGCCGGTCCTCCGGCCAGCTCGCGACGGGAAAATGCGTGGAATCCGTGGAGAACAAAGACACTGGTGAGAAGGTCAGGCAGCGGACCACGTATTTGGAAATCTGCACCGAGGAGCAGGCTCCACGGGAGGGCTGCAGCGTCCACGGTGGCGGCGGGACTTTCGTCAAAGAGGTGAAACCCGGGGAAACTCCGCGACCGGAATTGGCGGTCGATGTTTCGAAAGTTCATCGGGTGCTGATGAAAGCGCCGACGGTGCTGGGCAATGATCCGTACAATTCCAGTCAATCGATCAAGAACGCGGTGGCCATGGGCCTGCTCAACGGCCATACCGCGCCGGTGGACAGCTCGGTCATCATTCCCGTGGTCGCCGCGGCATCTGCCGAAGCTGCTCCGACCGAACCGGAAGTTCGCCGCGCCGAGCCGGTGCGCCCGATGCAGCAGCAGGCGGCGGTGATCGACACCACGATCAAGCTCGACCCGCCACCGCCGATCGATTTTTAGCGGGATTCAGGAAGCGGCCTACTCGATCTCGACGGACATCCCTTTGGTGATGAGCTTCGAGAGGCGGACGACATCCCAATTTCCCACCCGCATGCAGCCGTGGCTGGCGGCGCGACCGATGGTCCAGGCGCTGGAGGTGCCGTGGATGCCGATGCCGGGTTTGTTCAGGCCGATCCACAGGACGCCGACGGGATTACGCGGGCCGGGGGGAAGCATGTAGGAGGTCTCGGTGCGCTTGCCGTGGTCGAGCACGCCTTGGTCCCAGCGAAACGTGGGCTGGGTCGCGATGCCGAGAATTTTCCATTTGCCAGCAGGTGTTTCGCGGGCACCGCCGCCTTTGACGCCCGGGGTGATGGGGACGGAGCCGAGCAGCTTTTCGTCCTCCCAGAGTTCGAGCATTTTGTTGCCGCGGTGAATTTTAATCACGCGACCGAGGTACTCGGGAATTTCCGGCAGGAGGCCTTGCTCGGGGAGGGATTCGATGACGAAGGGTTCGACGTTCGGGACGCGCACAGTGCTGCCAGCTTTCAGGCTGCCGAGCTTTACGGTGGGGTTGAGTTTGGCGAGGAAAGTGGGGGTGACGTGGTAACGCTCGGCGATGAATTCGCTGATCTCGGGATAGAGAAGTTTTTTGAGTTTGGCCTGCTCCTGCGGTTTGCCGGGAAGCGGGCCTACGAATTTGAAGTCCTCCGCTTTTACCGTGTAAAAAGTGTAAACGGGAAAGACGGAATCGATTGGGATACTGGCGTCGAGCACGCCCGTCACGGGGAGGCCGCGCGAACGCTGATAGCGTTTGAGCGCTTTCCCGACGAATTCGCCGGGGCGGCCGTCGATGGCTCCCGGGCCAAAGAGTTGCTGATCGAGAAAGATCTGGAGTTGCGTAGTGACATCGCGCGTCTGGACCGGAATGGCTTTGGCGATTTCCGGCTGGGCGACTGGTGCCTCCACCAGCTTCGGTGGTTCCGCGGCGCAGACGCTGTGGCTGGCCAGAACCCAGACTGAAATGGCGAGGCTGAGAGTGAGCTTTTTCATAACGACTAGGCGCGCAGGCGGAGGGAGATACAGTCGGCGGCTGATTCCCGCAAGAATCCGTGCGGAAAAGTTCGCCGGCGCGCGCTCGATTGGCCGATTTTCGGCTTGAGGATGCGGAGGGCGGGGGACTGGGCAAAAGAGTCGCGTTCGTTCAGCGGGATGCCCGCTTGTGAAATATTTCACAATTGCACTTGCGGGCACGAGGAGCGCTTTGCATGCTCCGGCCATCGTGCGTCCCATGCCCGCCAGCGTGCTTTTTTTAACACTCATTCTCGGCCTGTCGGCCTGCGGGCCTCGGGTCACGAACCGGAATATCGACGCGTTGAACGCGCAGATCGATAGCGGGCGGACGCTCTCGATCAAAGAGGTCGAGGCGATCCTCGGCCAACCGACGCGCCAGGAGACACGGCACATTGAGCAACAAACCGTCCGCGAGTTACCCTTGGTTCGTTACGCCTACGCGCAGGATGGGCAGGAAGTGGAGCTGCACTTTATCGACGGCAAGCTGCAAAACCGGGCGGTGCGTTTCGGTGAAAAGGCTCCCGAAACCGCTCCGTTGAAAATGAAGGCCAAGCCGGAGGCGGAGAAATAAAGTTCCATGAATGTTCCGTCCGAATTGTTGGCGAAGATAGATGAAGCGATCACGCATTACCCGGCGTCGAAACGCAGTGCGTCGCTGCCGCTGCTGCATCTTTGGCAGGAACATTTCGGGCACGTTTCGGATGAAGGCATCGCGTGGATCGCGGCGAAGCTGGAGCTTTCGCCGATCAACGTGCTGGAACTGGTGACGTTCTATCCGATGTTTCGCCGGGAGCCGGCCGGGAAACGGCACATCCGCATCTGCCGCACGCTCTCTTGCTCGATGGCGGGGAGCTATGAGCTGAAAGCCGCAGTCGCGAAGGCGGCGGGGATTGATTTGGAAAAGTGGAAGCACGAACAGCATGGCGGGCACGGGAATCCGGTGGCGGTTTCGCCGGATGGAAAATTCAGCGTGGAGTTCGTGGAGTGTCTCGCGAGCTGCGGCAGCGCGCCGGTGGCGATGGTGGACGACAACTTTAAAGAGAACGTCAAAATCGAGAACGCGGCGGCGCTGCTGAAACTGGAACACTCCGACGCCACGCTCCCGAAAGTGCGCCCCGCGCATCCGCGCGAAAAGCGCATCGTTTTTAAGAATATCGACCGCGAAGGCTGGACGAACGACATTGAGTGCTTCCTGAATGACGGCGGCTACGCGGAGCTGAAAAAGGCGCTCGCCATGCCGCGCGTGGACATCGTCAACGAAGTCAAAGCCAGCGGCCTGCGCGGGCGCGGCGGCGCGGGCTTTCCGTGCGGTGTGAAGTGGAGCTTCATCAAGCAGGACGAGAAAAAGCCCGTCTATCTCATCTGCAATGCCGACGAGTCCGAGCCCGGCACTTTCAAGGACCGCTACATCATCCATCAGGATCCGCATCAGCTCATCGAGGGCATGATCATCTCCTGCTTCGCGGTCGGCGCGAAGCTTGGCTACATCTACATTCGGGGCGAATTCCCCGAAGGCGCGCAGATTTTGGAAAAGGCGCTCGCCGAAGCGCGGGCGCGCCATTTCCTCGGCAAAAACATCCTTGGCTCCGGCTTCGATTGCGAAATCTACGTGCACCGCGGCGCCGGTGCTTACATCTGCGGCGAGGAGACCGGCCTCATCGAATCGCTCGAAGGCAAGCGCGCCTACCCGCGCATCAAGCCACCGTATTTTCCCGCCGTGCTCGGCCTCTACCAGTGCCCCACGATCGTGAACAACGTCGAGACGCTCTGCGACGTGAAGCACATCATCAAAATGGGCGGCGCGGAGTACGCGAAAATCGGCAAACCGAACAACACCGGTACGCGCATCCTTTGCGTCAGCGGCGACGTGGAAAAGCCCGGTTACTTCGAGGTCGAAGTCGGCAGCGTGACCATGGGCGAACTCATCAACGATCTCTGCGGAGGCGTGAAAGGTGGGCGTAAGCTCAAGGCCGTCATCCCCGGCGGTTCGTCGGCCAAGGTTTTGCGCGCAGGCGAAAAATACAAACTCAAGGACCGCGAGATTGGGCTCGAAGACATCCCGATGGACTTCGACACCCTCGCCGCGTGCGGTTCGATGGCCGGCTCCGGCGGCGTCATCGTCATGGACGAAACGCGCGACATGGTGGAGACGCTGAACAACATCAACGAGTTCTACGCCCACGAATCCTGCGGCCAATGCACGCCCTGCCGCGAAGGCGCGCTCTGGATGAAGAAGATCACCGACCGCGTCCTCGCCGGCGGCGGCACGGAAAAGGATCCCGACACACTCAAGAGCGTCGCCGACAACATCGCCGGAAAAACCATCTGCGCTTTTGGCGAAGCCTGCGCGTGGCCGACGCAAAGTTTCGTCCTCAAATTCCGCGAAGAGTTCACCGGCAAAGCGCAGAAAGCCGAGCCGCCGCCGATGCCGCCGGAATACACCTCCGACGAACTCATCGAGCACGCGACCATCGAAACCATTCTTGACCGGCGCACCAATTCCCCGCTCGCCCCGGCGGCCACGAAGTAATCCCCGATGAGCACCGAAACCGCCGCTCCTGCAGTCCCGATGGTCAACGTCCAGATCGACGGCGTCTGGCTGCAATTTCCCAAGGGCACGCGCGTCATCGAGGCCTGCGGGCAGGCGCAGAAATTCATCCCGCGCTACTGCTACCACCCGAAGCTTTCGTCGCCCGGCAACTGCCGCATGTGCATGGTCGAAATGGGCATGCCGAAGATGACGCCCGACCGCAAACCCGTCCTCGGCCCGGACGGCAAACCCGAGATCGCGTGGATTCCCCGCCCGCAGATTTCGTGCGCGCAAGACGTGGCTGAGGGCATGGGTGTCCGCACCGGTTCGCCGATGGTCGAGGAGGCGCGCAAAGGCGTGCTCGAATTCCTGCTGATCAACCACCCACTCGACTGCCCGATCTGCGACCAGGCCGGCGAGTGCCGCCTCCAGGAATTTTCCGTCGAATTCGGCCAGGGCGAATCTCGCTTCCTCGACGAGAAAGTGAAGAAACCGAAGAGCGTCGAACTCGGGCCGCGCATCACGCTCGACGCCGAGCGCTGCATCCTTTGCACGCGCTGCATCCGCTTCATGCAGGAGGTCGCGAAAGACGACGTGCTCGGCATCGTCGAGCGCGGCAGCTTCAACTCCATCGCCTGCCACCCGGACCGCATCCTCGACAACAATTACTCGCTCAACACCGTCGATATTTGCCCCGTCGGCGCGCTAACCTCGAACGATTTTCGGTTCAAGATGCGCGTCTGGTTTTTGAAGGAAACCAAGACCATCGACGTGAACTGCGGCACCGGCGCGAACATCATCATCGGCTCGCGTGAGAACACGATCTACCGCATCACCCCGCGCGAAAACAACGACGTCAACGGCGTCTGGCTGCCCGACTCGCACCGGTTGAATTTCAAATACGTCGCCGACGAGCGCCGCCTGACGAAGCCCACGGTCAAAGGTCAACCCGTCGATTGGCGCACCGCCACCGCCATCGCCGCGGAGATCCTCAAAGCGCACACCGCCGAGCAACTCTGGCTCGTCGCGTCTGGTCGCCAGACGAACGAGGAACTCTTCCTCACGTCCCGTCTCATCGACGCGCTCGAAATCGAAAAGCAGCACGACATCCTCCCGCGTGCCGGCGAGCCCGACGGCCTGCTCATCGCCTCCGACCGCAACCCCAACACCACCGGCGCGAAACTCATCGGCCTTTGCACCAGCAAGCCCGGCAGCCGTTTGAAAAATCTCGTCGAGGGCGTGCGCAGCGGCGCGATCAAGACCGTCATCACCCTCGGCGAGGATCTCACCAAGTGCGGCCTCACCGCCGCCGACCTCAAGAAGCTCGACGCGATCATCGCCCTCGACATCCTGCCCAACCAAACCACGCCGCACGCCACCGTCCTTCTGCCTGCCAGCGCCTGGGTCGAAAAGCGCGGCTCGATGATCAACGTGAAGGACCGCCTCCAGCGTCTCAACCGCGCCGTCGCCGCGCCCGGCGACGCCCACGACGATTGGGAGATTCTCCGCGACCTCATCGCCGCCGTCTCCGGCTCGAACGGCCTCGCCATGATTGAGGACGTCTTCAAAGCGATGGCCGCCGACCACAGCGAATTCGCCGGCCTCAGCCTCAGCAAAATTGGCGACCTCGGCCTGCCCGTCGTCTCCGAAAAGGCTCCCGAGCCCGAGTCCGCCGCCGCGCACTGATTTCTGTCGATGGACTTCCTCACCTCCGCCGATTTCTGGTTCCTCAGCCTCACCTCGCTGGCGAAGACGATCTTCCTCATCTTCCTCGTGGTGCTGCCGATGGTCAGCTACACGGTCTATGCCGAGCGTCGCGTCAGCGCGCTCATCCAGGATCGTGTCGGGCCAAACCGCACCGGCTTTCCGACCTCGCTCATTCCGGGTATTTCCAAAGATTTCTCGCCCTTCCTCGGCGGCCTTGGCCAACCCGTCGCCGACGCGATGAAGTTTTTGCTGAAAGAGGATTTCGTCCCCGGCCACGTCAACAAGCTCTACTTCTGGCTCGCCCCGTGTCTCGCGATGATGCCCGCCATCGTCACGCTCGCCGCCATCCCTTTTGGCAGCAGCTTCCTCGGGGTGAAAATGGTCGTCGCCGACATCAATGTCGGGCTGCTTTTCATGTTCGCGATTTCGAGCGTGAGCGTTTATGGCATCGTCCTCGCGGGCTGGTCGTCGAACTCGAAATATCCCTTCCTTGGTGGCATCCGCAGCACCTCGCAGATGATCAGCTACGAGCTGTGCATGGGCCTCAGCGCCGTGCCCGTCCTGCTCGTCTGCGGCTCGACCGGACTGAGCGCGATCGTCAATTACCAAGTCCGCGAAGGCTGGCTGCTCGCGCCTTTCACGAATGGCGGCTTGAGCTTCCGCGAGATCGCGCTCTGGGTGCCGATCATCATCGCGTTCATCACCTTCACCATCTCGATGTTCGCCGAAACGAACCGACTTCCATTCGATCTGCCCGAGTCCGAAACCGAACTCGTCGCCGGCTACCACACCGAATATTCGTCGATGAAATTTGCCCTCTTTTTCCTCGGCGAATACACCGCCATGATCGCTGGTAGCGCGCTCATTGTCGTCCTCTTCCTTGGCGGCTGGCATTTGCCTTTCATCCCCGACGGCGCGGGTCAGGGCGGACTTGCTTTTCTTCACGCGATCCCGAGTTGGATCTGGGGCCTCGTAAATATCACCGCCTTCTTCGCCAAGGTCGCCGTGTTGCTCCTCGTCTTCATCTGGGTTCGCTGGACGCTCCCGCGTTTCCGCTACGACCAACTCATGAAACTCGGCTGGCTCTACCTTTTTGAAATCGCCCTCGTGAACATCTTCCTGACGGCGGGGATTCTGGCGTTCACCAAATAGCACCGCCAGCCCGCCGAAAATCCGAAATCCGAAGCACGAAATCCGAAACAAATTTCAATGATGAGAAAGCAGGAAACAATGTTGGTCACGCGCGCTGCCGGTCTCGGTTTTTCCGACTTTCCGATGTTTCGGATTTGTTTCGGATTTCGATATTCGAATTTCGAATTTTCCTCCTGACATGGCCTACGTCGTCCCACGCCCGAACCTGACTTGGAAAGAGAAGATCTATCTGCCGTCGATCGTCGCCGGCATGATGATCACCTTCAAGCACCTCAAGCGGATGCTCAAAGGCGAGACCAAGGTCGTCATGCAGTATCCCGAGGAGAAATGGGACGCGCAGATGCCCGAGCATTACCGCGGTGCGCCGACGCTCGTGACCGACGAGCACGGCCGCGAGCGCTGCGTCGCCTGCCAGCTCTGCGAGTTCATCTGCCCGCCGCGCGCCATCACCATCAAGCCGGAGGAAATCCCCAGTGGCGACAAGTTCGCCAAGGTCGAGAAACGTCCGAAGGTTTTCGAGATCGACATGATCCGCTGCATCTACTGCGGGCTGTGCGAGGAGGTCTGCCCCGAGCAGGCGATCTTCCTGCGCAAAGACTACGCGATCACCGGCATCACCCGCGCCGAGATGGTCCACGACAAAGCCAAGCTCTACGAACTCGGCGGCGTCTTCACCGGGCTCGTGAACAAATGGAATCCGAAGAAGTGACTGTCCAAACCTGTCATTCTGAGCGCAGTTCCGCTCCCGGCTTTGCGGGAAGGAACGGAGTCGAAGAACCTCTAAGTATTCCGCGGGCGGCGGCGGTGGGTGTAGAGGCACTTCCGTCCCGCCGCCTCCGCCCGCAAATAGTTAGAGGTCCTTCGACCGCGCTTCGCAAAGCCTGCGCTCCGCTAAGGATGACAGTTGTTTTTTCCTAACCGCGATGTCTCCCATCCTTTTCTACATCTTCGCCGCGATGACCCTCGTCTTCGCCGTCGCTGTGGTCGCGAACCGCAACCCGGTGGCCAGCGCGCTCAGCCTCGTCGTTTCCTTCCTCGGACTCGCCGCGCTGTTCGTCGGGCTCGATGCCTACTTCATCGCCGTCATCCAGGTGCTGGTCTATGCCGGCGCGGTCATGGTGCTCTTCCTCTTCATCATCATGCTGCTGAACATCCAGGCCGAGGAACGGCGCAAGATCAACGTCCCCGCCTACGCGGCCGGCGGCTTGGTGACCGTTGCGTTCATCGCTCAGCTTTGGTTCGTCCTGCAAAAATTCGAGCTGGGAAAGACCGCGTTCGCCCCGCTCGCTGAGAAGCACGTGGATGACGTCCGCAACGTCGGGAACACGCTCTTCTCCACGCACAACCTGCCTTTCCAAGTCATCGGCGTCCTCATCCTCGTTGCCACCATCGGCGTCGTCGTCCTCTCCAAGCGCGAACTCAAATGACGCTCACCCTCAATCACTACCTTTTCGTTAGCGGGTTGCTCTTCGCCATCGGCTTCGCGGGCGTGATGCTCCGGCGGAACATCATCATCATTTTCATGTGCCTTGAGCTGATGCTCAATGCCGCCAACCTCTCGCTCGTCGCCTTTTCCCGCTTCAACCTCGTCAACGGCCTGCCCAACTACAACGCGCAGGTCCTCGTCTTCTTCATCATCACCGTCGCCGCCGCCGAGGTCGCCGTCGGCCTCGCGATCATCGTCGCCCTCTTCCGCGCGCGGCAGACCACGCACGTCGAGGACATCAACTCGCTCAAGTTTTAGCGCCGCGCCCGCCGCATGGAATCCCACGCCTACTTTCCCTGGTTCATCCTTCTCGCGCCGCTCGTCAGCGCGGGGCTTATCCAACTTTTTCTGCGCGATTCGCGCGAACTGAGCGTCAGGATTTCCGTCGGCGCGGTTGGCGTTTCGCTGCTCTTCAGCGTCCTTGCTTTCTTCGGCCCGGATACGGTGAAAGCGAACGAGATTCCGTGGATCGAGCTGCCCGGTTTCCGCGTGCCGATCGGCGTCACCGTCGATGCGCTGAGCAAGATCATGCTCCTCGTCGTCACCGGCGTCGGCGCGCTCGTGCATGTTTACTCGCTCGTTTACATGAAGGACGACAAGAGCCAGGCGCGGTTCTTCGGCAACCTCTCGCTGTTCATGTTCTCGATGCTCGGCATCGTCCTCGCGAACAACTTCGCGATGATGTTCATCTTCTGGGAACTTGTCGGCGTCAGTTCGTATCTGCTCATCGGCCACTGGCACACGCGCGACACCGCGGCGGCGGCGGCCAACAAAGCGTTCCTCACGAACCGCATCGGCGACTTCGGTTTTATGCTCGGCATCCTCATGGTGTGGAGCAGCGTCGGTTCCGTAGTCTTCAGCGACATTGAGCAGAAGCTCGCCCTCATCACCGCCGATCCGACTTATCTCACCATCGCCGTGCTGCTCATCTTCTGCGGCGCGGTCGGCAAGTCCGCGCAAGTCCCGCTCCACGTCTGGCTGCCCGACGCCATGGAAGGCCCCACGCCCGTGTCCGCGCTCATCCACGCCGCCACAATGGTCGCCGCCGGCGTCTTCATGCTCGCGCGTGTGTCCTTTCTCATCGCGCCGAGCCCCGACGCTCAGGCCGTCATCATGTGGGTCGGCATCATCACGGCAGTGCTCGCCGCGCTCATGGCCACGCAGCAGGACGACATCAAGCGCATCCTCGCCTACTCCACGCTCTCGCAGCTCGGCTACATGATCATGGCCATCGGCCTGGCCGCGCCCGGCCCGGCGATGTTCCACCTTTTCACCCACGCCTTTTTCAAAGCGCTGCTCTTTCTCGGCGCGGGTGCGATCATCCACGCGCTGCACCACGAGCAGGATATTTGGAAAATGGGCGGCCTCGGCGCAAAAATGAAGTGGACCTTCCGCTCGTTCGCCGCCGGCTATCTTGCGCTCATTGGCGCGCCGCTGCTCAGCGGCTTTTTCTCGAAAGACGCGATCCTCGCCGCAGCCTGGCAGAAGGACGGCTTCGTCTTCCTGCTCGCACTGCTCACCGCGCTGCTCACTGCTTTTTACATGACGCGCCTGTTCGTGGTCGTCTTCCTCGGCCAGCCGCGCAGCTACGCGGCGAAGTACGTCCACGACGGCCCGCCGGCCATGACCGTGCCGCTGATCATTCTCGCCGTGCTTTCGGTGTTCGCCGGCTACGGCTTCATCGGCGAGATCGCACTCGGCGCGCAGCTCTGGGAGAACGTCCACCATATTCACCAGGGCGAGGGCGTGGGCGCGGTCATGGCGCTGGCCATCGGCGCGTTTGTCATCGGCACGGCAGGCGGCTGGGTGCTTTACAAAGGGCAGTCGAAAGACCCGATCCTCATCCCGCTTTTCAAAAACAAGTTCTACCTCGACGAACTCTACGCCGCGCTCATCGCCGGCACGCAGGACCTCCTCGCCACGATGTCCGCTTGGTTCGACAAATGGATCCTCGACGGCCTCTTCGTCCGCGGCCTGAGCGGCGCGACGTGGGGCAGCGGCTTCGTCCTGCGCTTCCTCCAGATCGGCAACCTCCAGGCCTACGCCTTTCTCTTCGGCCTCGGCGTCGTCGGGCTGATCTACTTCCTCGTCTTCGCCTAGACCTCAATTTTCTTGCCCGTGCTTAGCCTCATCATCTTCATCCCACTGCTCGCCGCGCTCGGCATCCTGCTCGGCGCGCCGGCGCGCAAGACCGCGCTCGGGGCGGCGGCCGCGGAGTTCCTGCTCACGCTTTTCACGTTCCTGTCCTACGACAAAGCGAAGGCTGGCTTTCAGTTTCTCTCCTCCACGCCCATCGCGCCGGAATGGAACCTGAACTACCTCGTCGGCGTGGACGGCCTCAGCGTGCTCATGCTGCTGCTCACCGGCATCGTCACGCTCGCCGCGATCTGGGTCACGCCGAAGATCGAAAAGCGTGAGCCGCTCTACTACGCGTGCCTGCTCTTCATCACCGCCGGAGCCGCGGGCGCGTTTGCCTCGGTCGATCTCTTCTTCCTCTACGCCTTCCACGAACTCGCGCTCATCCCGACCTTCCTGCTCATCGGTATTTGGGGCAGCGGCGAGCGGCACACGGCGGCGTGGAAAATCACGATCTATCTCGGGCTCGGCAGCTTCATCCTGCTCATCGGCCTGCTCGATCTCTACCTCGCCGTGCCGGAAGCGCTGCGCACTTTCAACCTCATCGACCTCCAGAAACTCGCGACCAGCGGAGCCATCCCCGCTGCTGCGCAGACCCGTCCGTATATCTTTCTGCTCATCGGGTTCGGCATCCTGATTTCCCTCTTCCCATTCCACACCTGGGCACCTGCGGCCTACGCCTCCGCGCCCACGCCGGCGGCGATGCTCCACGCCGGTGTGCTGAAAAAGTTCGGGCTCTACGGCCTGATGCGCGTTGCCCTTCCGCTGCTGCCCGAGGGCGCGAAACACTGGGCCAACCTGCTCCTCATCCTGCTCGTCGGGAACATCATCTACGTCGGCTTTGCCACCATCGCGCAGAAGAAACTCGACCTCCTGCTCGGCTATTCGAGCGTGATGCACATGGGCTACATCTTCCTCGGCGTCGCCGCGATGAACACCATCGGCCTCAGTGGCGCGGCGCTGCTCATGTTCGCGCACGGCCTGTCCATCGCCGCGCTCTTCGCCATGGCCGGGATGCTCCGCGAAAACCGCCCGCAGCTTGCGCTCGACTCGTTTGGTGGCTTGGCGAAACCCATGCCCGCGCTCGCCTTCGCCTTCGGGCTCGCGGCCTTCGCCTCCATCGGCCTGCCGGGCTTCGCGAACTTCGCCAGCGAGATGACCGTCTTCTTCGGCGCCTACAAGCCCGCCGCCGGCCTCGACGCCTCGCACTTCCACCTCGCCGTCATCTTCGCGCTCTGGGGCGTGGTCATCTCCGCCGTCTATATGCTGCGCGCCTACCGTGCCATCTTCATGGGCGAGCCCAGCAAAGAGGCCGCGGCCTGGCCCGACCCGTTCAAAGCCCTGCGCTGGCCCGTCGTCCTGCTCCTCGCCGTGCTGCTCATTGCCGGTTTCGCGCCCGGCAAATTCCTCAGCCTCGTCCAGCCCACCTTCGACGCGGTCCTTCCGAAATAGAGCATGATCCCCTCGCTTTCCCTCGAAATCACCGTCCTGCTCCTCGGCATCCTCATGCTGCTCGTCGAGTCGTTCAGCCGGAGCGACGACAAGCGCGGGCTCGCGAAGATGGCCATCGGCATCCTCAGCGCCCTCGTCGGCTTCTCCTTCTTCGTCGATCCCGCCAGCGGCAACGCCTTCTACGCGGTCGATGCCACCGCGCACTTCTTCAAAGTGCTCGCCCTGCTCACCACCATCGTCGTCCTCATCATGGCGCTGGAATACAGCAGCGTCCTCGCGAAGTATCTCCCCGGCGTCACCCCGGGCGCGGGGCTCGGCGAGTTTTACAGCCTGCCCGTCTTCACCTGCGCCGGCCTCATGTTCATGGCCAGCGCCGTCGATTTCCTCCTCATCTTCGTCTCGCTGGAACTCGTCACCATCAGCTTCTACATCCTCGTCGCCTACATGCGCCGGCACACCGCCTCGCTCGAGGCCGGCGTGAAGTATCTCATCCTCGGCGCGCTCAGCACCGGCTTCCTCGTCTATGGCATCACCTGGATCTTCGGCCTGACCGGCGAAACCAACCTCGCTGCCATCCAGCACGCGCTCGCCACCAAAGCCGTCGCCACCACGCCGCTCCTCTTCGGCCTCATGCTCCTCCTCACCGGCCTCGGCTTCAAAGTCGCCGCCGTCCCGTTCCAGCTCTGGGTGCCCGACGTCTATCAGGGCGCGCCCACGCCCATCACCGCCTTCCTCAGCGTCGGGTCCAAGGCCGCCGGCTTCGTCGTCCTCCTGCGCGTCCTCCAGCCCTTCCTCGGCGTGCCCGGAGTCGGGGTGAAAGTGCTCGCCGTCCTCGCCCTCATGGCCGCGCTCACCATGCTCTACGGCAACCTCGCCGCCCTCCCGCAGGACAACTTCAAACGCCTCCTCGCCTACTCCAGCATCGGCCACGCCGGCTACCTCCTCGTCGCCGTCGCCAGCGTCAGCGACACCAAAGCCACCTTCGGCAGCGCGGGCGTCGCCGTCGGCTTCTACCTCGCCGGCTACCTGCTGATGACCCTCCTCAGTTTCCTCGTCCTCATCGTCGTCGCCCGCCACAGCCGCGGCGACGACATCCTGCACTTCAACGGCCTCGCCAAACGCTCCCCCTTCCTCGCCTTTGCCCTGCTCACCGCCATGCTCTCGCTGGCCGGCGTGCCGTTCACCGCCGGGTTCATCGGGAAATTCCTCGTCTTCGCCGCCGCCGTGCAGGCCGGTAAATTCTGGCTCGTCGCCATCGGCATCCTCACCGTCGCCGCCGGCTTCTACTACTACCTGCGCATCGTCGCCGCCATGTATTGGCACGAGCCCGGCGACACCACCCCGATCACGATCGCTCCGCTCACCCGCACCGCCATCGGCGCGCTCACCTTCGCCGTCTTCGTCTTCGGCATCTTTCCCCAGCCCATCCTGCGGCAGTTGAAAGACCCCGCGCCCCTCCCGGCCACGCCCGTCCACACCGCCGCGCGCTGAGTCGGTCACTCCTTGCGGACGACGCGGCGCCGCTCGATCCGGGGAGCACACGCGTCCCGCGTGTTGGTTTTGGCGTCCCGCCAAAACGAACTTCACCAGGCACCGGCCAGCGTGGGAGATTGTCTCCACCGTTCGCGAGGCTGTCGTAAAGTTCGTCTCGGCGGGACGCCGCGACCAACATCCGGGACGGATATGCTCCCCGGAACACAACGCGCCGCGCCTGCTCTGAAGTCGCATTGCATTGCCCCCGCCCGCGGCGCCCGCACAGGCTCCCCTCCATCCCATCGCCGCAGCCGTGAACGCGCACCAAGCCGCCGTCGTCCCCGGCCCGCCGCAACTGCAATGACGGCATCATGACCGCGACGGATTGGGACTCGCGCGAAGCCATTCGCGGCGCGGACCATCATTCCCTGCGCGGCCAACCGGGCAGCGGCCTCGTGCGGGGCTGCGGCGCCGCTTTCCAGGGACGCGTGCAGCCGGGCCGGGTGGTGACGGACTGCCGGGCGTCGCCCCAAAAGACGAAGGAGGAGCGCGCGCCGGGGATGCGGCACCCTGGGGTGTGCCGCTTCGTTACCGCTGGGCGGGGCTGACGAGAAAGACGATCTCGCCTTTGACCGCTTTGGCGGAGTAGTGGGCGAGGAGTTCGGGGGCGGTGCCGATGCGGTATTCCTCGAATTGTTTGGTCAGCTCGCGGGCGACGCAGAGCGGGCGGGTGGGGAAGTGCTGGGCGCAAACGGCGAGGGTTTTGAGCAGGCGGTGCGGGGACTCGAAGAAGATGCTGGTGAGGTCGCGCGCGGCGGCGGCGAGGAGGTCGCGTTCGCGCCCGCCGCTTTTCACGGGGAGGAAGCCGCCATAGAAAAACTCCCCGGCGGGAAAGCCGCTGCCGACGAGGGCGGTAAGCACGGCGCTGGGTCCGGGGAGAATGGTGTAGGGCAGGCCGCGCTCGATGCAGGCGCGGAGCAACCGGTGGCCGGGGTCGCTGATGCCGGGCAGTCCGGCATCGGTGATGAGCGCGATGTTTTTGCCGGCGGCGAGGTCCTCGATGAGTTCGGCGGTGCGGCGGGCCTCGTTGTGCTCGTGGTAGCTCACGAGCGGCTTGGCGATTTGAAAATGGCGCAGGAGATTTCCCGAATGGCGGGTGTCCTCGCAGGCGATGAGGTCCGCGCTTTTCAGCACCTCCAGCGCGCGGAGGGTGATGTCGCCGAGATTCCCGATGGGCGTGGGGATGAGGGTGAGCATGGGAATTTAGAATTCAGGATTGAGGATTGAGGATTTTGAAATGCGCGCGCGTCCGGGCGCGGGTGGGCCAATCCTGATTCCTTAATCCTCGATCCTAAATTTCTCACCAGCCTTCCGAGAGGTGGCTCACGATGTCTTTCGCGAGGTTTTCGGCGGCGATGGGGATGGCTTGGCGCTCGTCTTGGGTGAGGTCGGCGGCGATGGCGTCGGTGCCGCTGACAAAGAAGGTGGCCTGCCCGAGGGCGGCGCGGCGGTCGAGGATGGCGCCGGTGACGCGGTCGGTGACTTCGTAGGTGCAGCGCAGGGTGAGGAGGTATTCGCGGGTCAGGAGGACGTTGCCGCGAACGGAGCGGGCGGGGCGGCGGACGACCTGTTCGAGGTGACCCTGAAAGATGGCGTCGGCTTCGTTTTCGCGGACGATCCGGTAGGTGCCGTCCTGCTGGAGTTGTTTGATGACGGCGTTGGCGAGGAGGACCTCGACGCGCGGGAGCAGGGTGTCGTTCTTAAAGCTCGGCACGGCGATGGTGGTGACCTTGGCCATGCGGGTCGGTTTGATCGGCCCGACGTGGTAGCCGGCGCAACTGCCGAAGAGCAGGGCGGCGAGAGGCAGGAAGAGGGCGAGCCTCATTGCGGGGGCTTCGGCAGGTCGGGGTCGGGCGTGGAGGGGAGGGACTCAGGCAGCGGCGGTTCGACGGCGGGGTCGATATTGCTCGGCGAGGTGCGGAGCTTGGGTTTGCCGGGCGCGCCCGTGGAGATGACTTTTTCCTCGGGCAGGACGACGGGCGGCCCGACGTAATCCGGGCGGGAGGCGGTGGCGAGTTTCGCCTGGAGCTTCCGGCGCTGGGCGGCGCGGGCCCCGGTCTCGGTGCGCTCGGGGCCGGCGCGCAGGGCGTCTTCGCCGAATTGCTGCTTCAGCTCTTCGATGCGCGCTTTGGCGATCTCGCTCTCCGGGGAGCCGGGCTGGGTCTTGATCACTTCGTTGTAGTAGATGACGGCGGCGCGGTGCTGCTTGGTCTTGTCGTAGAATCGGGCGATGTCGAGGGAGCCTTTGGCGTTGCCGCCTTCCAGCGCTTTGAGGTTTTCCCGGGCCTGCGGCACCTTCTCGCTTTCGGGGTAGCGGTTGATGAAATCCTCGAAGGATTCGCGCGCCTTGGAGACGGTCGTCCGGTCGTAGGAACCTTCCCGCGTTTCGCGCAGCCGCACGTAGCCGATCTGGTAGAGCGCGTCGTCGGCGATGGCGTCGCCGGCGTATTTGTTCACGACGACCTGATAGGCCTTGATCGCCTCGGGATACTTGCCCTGCTTTTCCAGCGCCTGGCCGACGTTGAACTGCGCGAGCGACGCGAACTTACTGAACGGCGCGTTTTTCACGATGGTCTCGAACATGGTCTGCGCGCGACCCATCGAGCTGGTGGTGGGCACGCCCATGATTTTCCGTTTCTGTCCTTCGAGAAAAAGTTTGGCGATGGTGAAGGCCTGCTCGACCACCGAGTCGAAATCGACGCCTTGGGGATACTTCGTGAGGTAGGTGTTGTAAGCCTCGAAAGCCTTGTCGTAGTCGGCGTGTTTCTGGAGGAGGAGGCCGACTTTGCGCTGCGCTTTGGGGGCGAGAACGGACTGGCCGTAGCGTTTGACGAGCGCCTTGTAGGCTTTGTAAGCACCCGCCTCGTCGCCCTTTTGTTCGAGTTCCTCGGCGTAACGCATCTGCGCGGCGGCGGAGCCCGCGTCCGCTGAGTTGTCGCCTTCCACGGACCAGCCTTCGGCGGAGCGGTAAACCACCGCCGCTTCGCTCTGGCGCAGCGGAACGACGCAGCCGAGGAGCGTCAGCGAGAGGACGAGCGCATTTTTGGACATAGGGTGTGGAGGCTAAGCGTGCGTTGCGGGGTGCGTCAAGCGGTCGGACGCCGGGATGCGTGGGGCTGGTAGCTGTCGAGGGTTGCCAAGTTGCGAAAGGCGAGGCATCGTGCGCGCCTATGTCACTCCGCCACCTTCTCTCCGCCCTCACGGTCACCCTCGCGCTCCCGGCTTTCGCCGCCGATCCCACTTTCCTCGAACCCGCCGACGCGGGGCCGGACTTTGCGGTGCAGGGCGAGTACGTGGGCGAAAACTGTGCGGCGCAGGTCATCGCGCTGGGCGATGGAAAATTTCGGGTCGTCGGCTGGGACAAGGGGCTGCCGGGCGCGGTGGCGGATTTCGCGAAGAAGGTGGAGCTGGACGCGAAGCGCGAGGGCGAGAAGGTGACCTTCGACGGCAATGGCTGGAAGGGCGAGATCGTCGGCGGGCAGATCAAGGGCACGAATGACGAAGGCAAAGCCTGGATGCTGAAGCACACGGTGCGTCAGTCGCCGACGCTCGGGGCGAAACCGCCGGCGGGGGCGACGGTGCTTTTCGACGGTACGAACGCCGACGCGTGGGAGGGCGGGAAAATGGACGAGCGCAAGCTGCTCGCGGGCGGGACGAAATCGAAGGGGAAGTTCGGCGACTGCACGCTGCACGTGGAGTTCCGCACGCCGTTCAAGCCTTTCGCGCGCGGGCAGGGCCGGGGCAACAGCGGCATCTATGTGCAGGACCGCTACGAGACCCAGGTGCTGGATTCCTTCGGCCTGAAAGGCGCGAAGAATGAGACGGGCGGGATCTACAATATCGCCGAGCCGAAGCTGAACATGTGCTTCCCCCCGCTTTCGTGGCAGACCTACGACATCGAATTCGAAGCCGCGAAATTCGAGGGCGACAAGAAAGTGAAAAACGCCGTGATGACCGTGAAGCTCAACGGCGTGGTCGTGCAAGACCGCACCGAGGTGCCGAATTCCACCCAAGCCTCCGGCCTCAGGGAAGGCCCCGAGCCCGGCGCGATCCAGCTCCAGTCGCACGGCAATCCGGTGTTCTATCGGAATATTTGGATTGTGGAGAAGAAGTAGCGGCGAGCCGGGGGGGTAACGGCGAGGAACGGCGCGGTGCTGCCGGCATTTGGATGCCGGCTTGCCAGATCAGGAATTAGTGGTGGCGCTTGGCCACGCGCTTTGATTCTTTGGCCCGCCCGCATTTTCCAACTCATCGACTGCTCCATCCATGATCAAACGCACCTTCTTCACCCTCGCCTTCGCCGCCCTCGCGCTCTCGCTGCACGCCGAGATTCCGTGGGACAAGACCGATCTCGGCCCGTTCCACGTCGGCTCTTTCAATGTCAACGGGCAGGTCACGGCCAAGGGCATCGCCATCAAGGTCGGCGATAAGGAGAATCCGGCGACGGTGCTGTTCGATCCCGAACTGCTCCGCGTGAGCGCGGCGTGGACGGGCGGGTTCGTGAAGTTTCCCGGCGGACGCGGCGGACTCGAGGGGACGATCGCGCCGGGCGGTGACGTGAAATTTTCCACGCCCTATATCCCCGGCTGGAGCACTGGTGAGATCGGCGACGACCCGCGCGACCGGCATCAGGGCAATCTCCCGGCGGCCGCGGCGGTGAAATATCGTGGCATCTATCTGCATGGCGACCAGGTGATCCTGAGCTACTCGGTCGGCACGGCTGCGGTGCTGGAGATGCCGGGCGCAGAGGTGAAGGATGGCGCGCTGACGCTCACGCGGACTCTCACGATGGGCGCGGGGCCGGCGGTGACGCTGCTGCTCGGTTCGGGCGCGGAAGTGCCGGCGACCGTCGCTGGTCTGGCCGCGGCGAAGGTCGAAAAAACGGCGGACGGCAAGACCGTGGTGCGGGTGCCGGCGCGGACGGCGGCGGCGACTTTCCGCGTGACGATCGCTCCCGGCGCGGCGCAAGCGCCCGATGCCTCGAAAGCCGCGCTCCCTGATCTCGTGGCGCTCTGCAAAGGCGGGCCCGCCCGGTGGGGCGCGGCGCTGGAGACCAAAGGCGAAGTCGGCACCGGCGACGGCGCTTACGTGGTCGACAACCTCACGCCGCCGGACCCCAATCCCTACGCCTCCTGGCTCCGTTTCGGCGGGCACGACTTCTTTCCCAATGGTGCCGCCGCCATCGTGAACGTCGGCGGCGATGTGTGGATGGTCGGCGGGCTCGACGCCAAGCTGGAGAAGATCACCTGGAAGCGCGTGGCCACCGGCCTTTTCCAGCCCCTCGGCTGCAAAGTCGTGGACGGAAAAATCTACGTGCTCGGACGCGACCAGATCACCCGCCTGCACGATCTCAATGGCGACGGTGAGATGGATTTCTACGAGAACTTCAACAACGACTGCGTGGTCACCGATAACTACCACGAGTTTGCGCTCGACCTGCAAACCGACAGCGCGGGCAATTTCTACTACGCCAAAGGATCCCCGTGGACGCCGACCAACACGAGTCCGCACCAAGGCACCATGCTCCGCGTCTCGAAGGACGGCGCGAAAATGGACATCATCGCCACCGGCCTGCGCGCGCCGAATGGCCTCGGCATGGGGCCGAAAGACCTCCTTTCGTGCAGCGACAACCAGGGCCACTGGATGCCCGCAAACCGCCTGAACATCGTCAAGCAGGGCGGCTTTTACGGCATGACGCCCGCGGCGCACAAAACGATCAAGTTCAAGGCTGCGGACGGCACGATCTTCGAGGCCAACCCGAGCCGCGAAGAGGACCGCAAGAAATTCAAAACCGAGTTTTGGAACAACTCACCCATCCCGGTGGACGGCTACGATCTCCCGCTCGTCTGGATGCCGCAAAGCGTGGACAACTCGCCCGGCGGTGAGGTCTGGGTGAGCGGTGGAAAATGGGGCCCGTGGGAAGGTCGCATGCTCCACATGAGCTACGGCCACTGCCTGCTCTACGGCGTGACCATGGAGACGGTCGATGGCGTGACCCAGGGCGCGGTGGTGAAGTTCCCGTTCAAGTTCCCCAGCGGCATCATGCGCGGGCGCTTTCATCCGAAAGACGGTCAGCTCTACCTCAGCGGGCTGAATGTCTGGCAGAGCGCCGCGACGAAATTCGGCTGCTTCTCCCGCGTCCGCTACACCGGCGGCACCGTCACCATGCCGGTCGAGGTGCGCGCGCGCAAAGACGGCATCGCCCTGCAATTCACCGCCCCGCTCGACGAGGCCAGCGCCACCGACGTGCAGAACTACGACATTTCCCGCTGGAACTACCAATGGACCGGCAACTACGGCTCCGCGGACTTCAAGGTCAGCGACGGGAGCAAGGGGAAAGACAAAATGGCCGTGGAAAAAGCCACCCTTTCGTCCGACAAAAAAACCCTGATCCTCACGCTCCCAAACATGGCCCCGGCGATGCAGATGCGGATCAAATTCAAGATCCAGGGCGCCGACGGAAAACCCTGCGAGCAGGAGATTCACAACACCATCCACCGCCTGCCCGGTGGCGTGGCGGCGAAGTAGCCCGCGTCATGGCGCGGCGACCAGGTGGCGTCCGGCGGGACAGAAAATCTTTGCGCGCAACCCGGCGCGCCGACGCGATCGCCCCAGTATGACCATCACGGATCACGAGTTCGCCGACCTCGCCACGCCCACCGGCCCGATGCGCACGCACGTCTTCCGACCTGGGGCGGAAGGCCGCTACCCCGGCATCCTGCTCTACTCGGAAATCTTTCAGGTCACCGGCCCTGTCCGCCGCACTGCCGCGTTGCTCGCCGGACACGGGTTCCTCGTCGCCGTGCCCGAGATTTACCACGAATACGAACCTGCCGGCACCGTCCTCGCCTACGACGCCGCCGGGGCCAACCGCGGCAACGCCCTCAAGACCACCAAGTCGCTCGACGCCTACGACGCCGACGCCCGCGCGGCGCTCGACTTTCTCCGCACGCACCCCGCCTCCACCGGGCGGCTCGGCTGCATGGGCATCTGCATCGGCGGGCACCTCGCGTTCCGCGCCGCCATGAACCCCGGCGTCCTCGCCACCACTTGCTTTTACGCCACCGACATCCACCAGCGCAGCCTCGGCGCGGGGATGGCGGACAACACCCTCGACCGCATCCCCGAGATCACCGGCGAGCTGCTCATGATCTGGGGTCGCCAGGACCCGCACGTCCCGCTCGAGGGTCGGTTGAAAATCCACGCCGCGCTGGAAGCCGCCGGCACCTTTTTCCAATGGCACGAAGTCAACGGCGCACACGCCTTCATCCGCGATGAAGGCCCGCGCTATAACCCCGTCCTCGCCCGGCAGTGCTACGGCCTCGCGCTGGAGATGTATCAGCGCCGCCTGAGCGACGGCGCGCTTCCGGTGGTGAAGCCCGCCGGTGGCGCGGGCGAGACGCGGTACTGATTGGCTTTCCGCGCGACCGGCGGAGAAGTCCGCTCAGCCCGGAGGCCCTGCCCTTGGGACTAAAGTCCCAGCTACTTTCTGGCGCGTCGCCGCGCGCGCCGGGTGGAGCACTCGACCTGCGTGCCCTCGGCGGCGACTCCCCGCCAAGCTGGGCAGCGCACGGCTGTCAGCGCCCGCTCCGGGGCTCGCCCTCCGGTTCATCCTGCCCCAAAAAATCAGCCCCGCGTGTGGTGATGCAGCGCACGGTCGTCGGCCCAATAGACTTGGAGCATCACCCCGCCCCAATAGAGCGGGAGCAACAGCAGCCCCCAGCCCGCGCTGGCGAAACCCGCGAGCAGCGCGGCGAAGACCGCGAAGCCGCTGCCGAGCATCAGCAGCGCGCCG
>CAIQUL010000107.1 GCA_903874975.1 uncultured Chthoniobacter sp.
AGCCCGGTGTTGTCAATTTGCCGGAGGATGAGCCGCTCGGGCACGCCGCGCCGCGTGACGTCGATGACCTCCGCGAGCGTGAGGACGTGGCCATGTTCCATCTTGCCCATGATGTCGGGCGGGACGTTGTGCTGGCGGACTTCGGCGAGTTCCACTTTGGAAAAATTCGCGCAGCCCGCGAGGAGCAGGCCGGCGACGAGGGCGGGGAAAAGAAGGCGGAGGGACAGGAGCGGCAGAAATTGGCAGCGGGTGACGCGGAGGGCAAGTGGGGGCGTGCGGAAAAAAAGTCAGCCCTCGATTTTTCGCGCCATCGCCTGCGCCTCCAGGCACAGCTCGGCGGCGAGAAAGGCGTGCTCCTGAGTCATCGCGTTCTCGGTGCGGTGCAGGCAGTCGAGGATGAGCTGACCAAAGAATGGGAAGCCCACTTCCCCATGACAGCGCACGTGGTGCTCGCCCGCGCGATCCACGAGATAGAGCTGGTCGCCCTCCGCGTCGCGCGCCACGTCGAGATACTTCCGCAGCTCGATGTAGCCCTCGGTGCCGAGGATGAAAGTGCGCCCGTCGCCCCACGTCCGCAGGCCGTCGGGAGTCAGCCAGTCCACGCGGATGTAATTCGTCGCGCCATTGTCCGCCACGAGGTTGGCCTCGCCCCAATCTTCAAACTCCGGGTGATCCTTGTGGTGATAATTCGCGACCTGCGCGTTCACGATCCGCGCGCTTTTCGCGCCGGCGTAGTGGAGAAACTGCTCGAACTGATGCGAGCCGATGTCGCACAGAATCCCGCCCGTTTTTTCCCGCGACCAAAACCACGCCGGACGCGACGCCGGCGAACTGCGGTGCGGCCCGAGGCCCAGCACCTGCACCACGCGCCCGATCGCGCCCTGCTCGATGAGTTGCCCCGCGCGCACCGCACATTCCACATGCAGGCGCTCGCTGTAATAGACCATGTACTTCCGCCCCGTGGCCTGCACCTTGGCGCGCGCGGCGGCGAGCTGGTCGAGCGTGGTAAAAGGCGTCTTGTCCGTGAAGTAATCCTTGCCCGCGTCCATCACCCGCAGCCCCAGCGGCCCGCGCTCACTCGGCACCGCGGCACTCGCGACCAGCCGCACGTCCTCGCGCTCCAGGATCGCTTCGAGACTCGCCGCCGGCTGCACCCCGGGAAACGTCGCGCAAAATTTCGCGACCTTCTCCGCATCGGGATCATGCACGTAGCGCAGCTCTCCGCCCGCCTCGATCAGCCCCTTGCACTGCCCATAAATGTGGCCGTGATCCAGCGCCGCCGCGGCAAAGACAAACTCCCCCTTTTCGACCACCGGCGCGGGCCGGCCCTCGGGCGCGTAATTCATTCCATCGGATTTCTGATGCGTCATAGAGCGTGCATCCTACCGCACGCGAGGCCCCGTGCCAAGAGGCGGCGACGGGCACCTCCCGCTTGCACTCCGGGCAGGCCCCCGGCATGGTCTCGCCTCACTTTGATCACAGGCTACTCACCCGACGAAGACCGCCAGCCGCTCACCTATTTCCGCGGCTTCCCGATTCACGCCGCCACGCTGCTCGTGATCGTTCACGTCGTCACCATGATCGCGGCGACGCTGCTCATGGCCACCGGAGCGGGCGCGCTGATCCGGTCGCTCGCTTTTTCGAGCGACGACGTGTTCCAGCGCTTCGCCCTCTGGCAGTATTTCACCTACGCGTTCGTCAATTCGCCGAGCATCTGGTTCGCCATCGAGATGGTGATGCTCTTTCAGTTTGGCCGGGAGGTGGAGCGCTCGCTCGGGCGGCGCGCGTTTCTGCTCATGTATGGGCTGCTGCTCGTCGTCACGCCGCTCGTGCTGAGCGTCGTCGGGCTGTTCCAGCCCACCATGTCGGTGGGCTCCGGCGGCCTCCACTTCGCGGTCTTCATCGCCTTCGCCACCGTCTATCCGACCGCCGCGATCTTCTTCAATATCCAGGCGCGGTGGATCGCGCTCATCCTCCTCGCCATCTACTCGCTCCAGGCTCTCGCGTTTCACCAGTGGACCGGCCTGCTCACGCTGTGGGCCGGCGCCGGTTTGGCGTGGGCTTTCATCCAGCATCATCGCGGGCATTTCACGCTGCCCGAGCTGCGCTTATGGAAAAAGAAGCCGCGCTTCCAGGTCGTGCGGTCCGAGCCCGCGCGGAGAGCAGCCCCGCGGGCAGACGCGCCCCCCAGCGACCTGGACACGCTCCTCGACAAGATCGCCAAGTCCGGCATGGCCAGCCTCACGGCGCAAGAACGCGCGCGGCTGGAAGCAGCGCGCGAGGAGCTGCTGAAACGCGACCGGCGGTGAGCGCGGTCACGCTGAGCGTGGTCATTCCGTGCTGGCGCGTTGCTCGCGCTCTATCACCTCGGCGTCTCGCCCGCCCGCCTGCACCGCATCTACTACGCCGCGCGGTAAACGCGCCGCAGCCTTCCTCTTCCTCTCAATCTTCCTCCCCTCACCCATATCCCGCCTTGCCAGAGCCGATCCTGCGCGCTGACCTTTTCCCCATGAGTGACGACGCACCGCCCACCAAGCCGGAACCGGCCCACCGCTTCGACCCCAGCTACGTCAATGCGATGGCGCATTTCTACCGGGGCGAAATGAGCCGCATCATGGCCTGGCGCGCCCGACTCGACCCGACGACGAACTGGGCGATCACCACCACCTCCACGATTTTCACCGTCGCGTTCTCCCTCGATCGGGTGCCGCACATCATCTTCTTTTTCAACCTCGCCATCGTCTGGATCATGCTCTGGATCGAGGCCCGGCGTTACCGTTTCTACGACGCCTTCCGCGCCCGCGTGCGCATGCTGGAGGCGCATTTCCTCGTCCCCATCGTCGCCCAAAACACCCAGCTCCTGCAGGGCGACTGGCAGAAACTGGTCTGCGAAGATTTGCTGCTGCCGTCCTTCAAGATCAGCGCCTTTGAGGCCGTGGGCCGCCGCCTCAAGCGCAACTACATCTTCATCTTCCTCATCATCCTCACCGCCTGGGTCACGAAAATCTTTCTCCACGCCCAGCCGCGCATCGACTCCTGCGCATCCTTTTACGCAGCCCTCCGCGTCGGCACCAGCATCCCGAGCTGGCTCGTCGCCGGCGTCTTCATTGGCACCTTTGTCACGGTCCTCGGCGTGACCATTTACATCGCCAGAAAAACCCACGGCGAAATCTCCGAATTCGGCGCGCATCGGACGCTCTGGCGGATTTGAGCCGCGCTCACCCTCCCAGTCGGAAAAGATCCTCGCGCAGTTGGGCCGTCCACTTTTCCAGAAAGGCGAAGCTGGCCTGCAGGACCACGAGCCGCTCCCAATCGGCGGTGGACGGCGCGGGCCACGCGGCGTCGAGCGCGCGCAGTGCGGCGAGCGCGGCTTCGGTGGCGGCGGTGAGGCGGACGAGCGCAGCGGTGAGTTCGGCGACGAGGCCGGCTTTTTCTCCCGCCAGCAGGGCGCGACCGAGCGGGCTGGCGGCGGCGGAGTGCTTCTGGAGAAAGGTCTCCCGCGCGCGCCGGGCGGCGGCCATTTGCATGAAGAGATCAGCCAGCTCCGGCGGGATCGGCGCGGGTCGGTGGAGCCACTCGGGCGCAGTCAGTTCCAGTAGGTGCCGGAGGCGGCTGGCGGGCGCACCGAGGATGGCGTGGGCGGCATTGAGCGCGGCGAAGTGACCGGCATCGCCCCCGGCATCGGGATGCTGCCGGGCGGCGGTGCGCTGAAAATCCTCGCGCAGCACCGCGGGATCGAGCCACGGACGGCGCGGCTGGGCGAGGGCGAGAAAGTGATCGGACATAGCGCCAGAGTGCGCGCGGTTTCGCGGATGCGGACAAGGGAAATTTCGCTTTGCCAGCGGCATCGGCCCCGCTATTGCACGGTTTTTCCAAATCTATGAACGCCCCCGCCCTCATCCGCGCGCTCACCGTCGCCCTCACGCTCGCGCTCATTTCCTGCAACAAACCGATGGCCGACAAGGACGCCATTTTCGGCGTGGTGCATGAGCACGTTCACGCTTTCGAGAAAAAGGACGTGGAGACGGTGATGGCCACGATCCATCCGGAGAGCCCGGCCTACGACGGCACCAAAGCGATGGTCGGGGAGATGTTCAAGACCGTGGACCTGAAATACGAACTCAGCGACCTGCGCCTCGAAAGCGCGACGCCGGAGGAGATGAAGGTGAGTTTCAAGCAGAAGACCACCAAGATCGGGGGCACCGGCCAGTTCATGGACAACCTCGTGGAAGGAGTTCACACACTGCGCCGGGACAAGGAGACGTGGAAAATCTTCAAGACGTTGCAGTTGAAAATCACCGACCTGCAGGGCAAGCCGCTGTTCGTTTCCCCGGAGCCAGCGCCGGCGTCGCCGATCGAGCCGGCCGGCCAGGCACCGGCAGCGAGTCCGCCCCAGACGCCCGCCGCACCCGCACCGACTCCGGCGACTCCACCCGCTCCCTAGCCCGCCCTGCTGGGTAAAAGCCCGTGGCTGCGGCACGGCTCCTGCGTTCACCTTTTCCAAACCGAAAACATCATGGCACTCATTCGCACCGCATTTTGGGGATCACTTTTCGTGATCGCGACATTCGCCTTCACCGTGCTCTTCGAGCACGGCCCAGTGGACTATTTCGCGAGCGCGAAGATGGAGAAGGACACCCTCTCGGAGTTGTTCGGAAAAAAAGTGGAGCGGAAGGGCGACGGGAGCCACAAGCTCCCGTAAAGCGGACCGGCGGTCATTCCGGGGGAAGCGGCTCGTGATTTTTCCAGCGGGCGCGCACGCGGCATTGTCAAAGCTGCATCGGGGGTGCTACGTTCCGCGCCCCGGATTTTATGCCTATCCAAACCGAAAAAGAACTCCCCGATAACGCCCGCACGCTGTGGCTCAAAGCCCGCAGTGCGGTCGAACTCCGCAACCACGGTTACGCGATTTCGCTGATCCAGGCGGTGCTCAAGGACAACCCGGCTTTCCTCGACGGCCGCAAGCTGCTGCGCAAAGTCGAAATCCTCGCGACCAAGGGCAAGAAGACCTTTCTCTCCGGCCTCTCCACGACCTCGATGCGCGGGGCGAGTGTATTGAAGAAAGACCCGAAAGCCGCGATGGAACTCGCGGAGAAAAGTCTGGAGACCGACCCGACGAACCCGCAGGTCAACCACCTGTTGAAAGAGGCCGCGAAAGCCGCGGGCTACCCCGAGATCGCGGCGTTCGCGCTGGAGACCATCGTGGAGGCCGATCCGAAGGACACCAAGACGATGCACGAACTCGGGGAGATGTACCTGACGATGGGACTGCCGGACAAAGCGGTGGCCACGTACTCGAAGATCGCCGAGATCAACCCCTCCGACCTCAAGGCGGTAAAGAACAGCAAGGACGCGGCGGCGACGGCCTCGATGAAGAGCGGCGGTTGGGAGCAGGCGCAGAGCTACCGCGACGTGATGAAGAACAAGGAGGAAGCCATCTCGCTCGAACAAAAAGGTCGCGTGGTCCGCAGCGCCGACATGATCGACGAGCAACTCAACGAGCTTTACCCGCAGTGGGAGGCCGCGCAGGACAACGTGGATCTCTCGCTGCGCATCGCAAAGCTGTGGGAGGATCGCTTTGAGCAAAAGGGCGACATCGAAAGCCTCGACGCCGCGCTTTCCTACTACCACCACACCAACGGCCTGGTCAGTGGCAGCGACCCGGCGGTGGCGCGCAAACTCGGCGATCTGGCGCTCAAGCAACTCGATCATCGCATCAAGGAGCTGGAGACTTGGTTCGCCGACGGCGGCGATCAGCACCCGGACGAGGCCATCTATCGCGCCGAGCTGGACAACATGAAAATCCAGAAGGCCGAACTGCTCATCACCGAGGCCCGCAAACGCGTGGAGCGCAACCCGACCGACTTGCAGTTGCGCTTTGAACTCGGCGAGCAGCTCGTGATTGCGAAGCAATACACCGAGGCCATCGCGGAACTCCAAAAGGCCCGGCAGAATCCCAACGCCCGCCTCCGCGCGATGAACCTCCTCGGCCAGTGCTACACGGAGAAAGGCATGCTCGATCTGGCGGTGAAGCAGTTCCAGGACTGCGCGAGTGAGATCCTCGCCATGGACGTGACGAAAAAGGAAGTGCTCTACAAGCTGGGGCTGGTCTTCGAGCGGATGGGCAGAATGGAAGAGTCGCTCAAGTGCATGAAGGACATTTACGAAGTGGATTACGGCTACTTGGATGTGGCCAAGCGGGTGGAGCAGTCCTACGGCCAGTAGCCGGCAAACACCGCCCACCGCCCATGTCCTGGTTCACATTTTCCTTCGACGACTTCGCCTTTTCGTTCCTCAGCGTCCTGCTCGAGGGCGTGCCTTTCCTCCTCCTCGGCGCGCTCATCTCGGGGCTCGTGGATGTCTTCGTCTCGGCGGAGCGGATGCAGCGCATGCTGCCGAAAAACAACGCCGCCGCCATCGGCGTGAGCGGCTTGCTCGGACTGATCTTCCCGATGTGCGAATGTGGCAGCGTTATCGTCATCCGGCGCTTTTTGAAAAAGGGGCTGCCGCTCTCCTCGGCCGTCAGCTACATGCTCGCCGCGCCCATCGTCAGCCCGCTCGTCGCCCTCAGCACCTTTGCCGCCTTCAAGGGCCAGAGCCCGTGGATCATGACTTCGCTCCGCCTGAGCCTCGGCTACCTCATCGCCATCGGCGTCGGCTTCATCGTGCATCGCCTGCCGGTCGCGGCGGTCCTGCGTCCCGATCTCGCCGGCCGCAAACGCGCCGGACTGAGCTTCTCGTCCACCCCGGATGAGCAGGCGCCGCCGCCGGACTTCGCCACCCTCGCCGCCGCCGCGAGCTTTCCGAAAAAGCTCCTCCTCGCCGTGCAGTCCGCGACCGCCGATTTCCTCGATGTCGCGTTTTACCTCATCATCGGCACCGCCGCCGCCAGCGTTTTCAATACCGCGGTGAATCAGGAGGTCATCCTCCCGCTCGCGACCAATCCCCTCCCCGCCATCCTCGCGATGATGGGCCTCGCCGCGCTCCTCGCGGTGTGCAGCACCACCGACGCCTTCATCGCCGCCAGCTTCTCCACCTTCTCCTACGCCTCGAAGCTCGCCTTCCTGCTCTTCGGCCCGGTCTTCGATCTCAAGCTCCTCTGGCTCTACGGCATCCTCTTCCGTCGCCGCTTCGTCGCGTGCCTCGCGGTCGGACTTTTCATCGTCATCGCGCTGGTCTGCTGGCGCATCGACAGCTTGAAGCTCGACGAAACCCGGCCCCTTGCCGCACCCGCGATCTCACGTAGTCTCTCGCCGCCATGAACAAACTCTTCTCCCGCTGGCTGCCCTGCGCCACCCTCGCCGCCTGGAGCGCCATCCTGCTCCATTTCTATTTCAGCGGCCGCGTCACCGCCTTCCTCATTCCCACCTTCCGCCCCTACGTCCTCAGCGCCGGCTGCGTCCTGGCCGCGATGGCCCTCATCTTCCTGCTCTTCCCCGCCGACGCCAATTGCTGCTCCACCGCCGAGTGCGGCCACGGCCTTTCCCGCCTCACCCTCGGCAAGATCCTCACCTTCCTCGTCCTCCTCCTCCCCGTCACCGCCGCCGCCATGTTCTCCCCGGACAGCTTTGGGAAAAACGCCATCCTCAACCGCGGCATCATCACCGACGCCAGCGGCCTGCGACCGCCGTCCACGAACAAAGACACGCCGCGCACCGCGCCCGATCTCGCCCTGCCCACCAGCGACCCCGCGGCACCCGCCCCGGTCGCCGCCACCCAGCCGCCCGCCGCCCTGCAGGACTACCTCACCCGCACGCCCGACGGCAAAATCGTCACCGAAGTCCTCGACCTCCTTTACGCCGCGCAGGACAACGCGCTCCGGGGTGACTTTGAAAACAAAGCCGTGGTCCTTTACGGGCAGCTCATGCCCGACACCGCGAACAACGCCAGCGGCAAACGCTTCAAAGCCGTGCGCATGTTTATGACCTGCTGCGCCGCCGACGCCCGCCCCGTGGCCACGCTCGTGGAGGCCGACACCCTGCCGAAGCTGCCCGAAATGACGTGGATCAAAGTCACCGGCATCGCCACTTTCCCCATCGAAAACGGCCGCCGCATCTCCGTCCTCAAAGCCGAGCGCGTGGAGAAGACCGATCCGCCCGACGAGACGATGCTCTTCTGAGCAGGACGTGGCGCAAGCCGCCGCTCCCCACCTACTCGCTCATCACCAGCGTGCTCGCCGAGGCAGTCAGCAGGATGCGGTTGTTGCCATTGAGCTGCTGGAGCGCGCCGACAAACCCGCCCGGCTGGTTTTGGTCCTTGAGCGAAACGTTGTAGCGCAACTCCGTCATCATCCCCGCCTGGATGGACTCGACGGAAATCAGTTCGTGGTGGGTGAGGTATTGCTCAAAGCACGCGTTGAACGCCGAGTCGTAGTCCACATCGTTGGTCACGCGGATGCGCAGAAAGTGGGAAAGCCGCTTCGGCGCAAAGATGTCCGCTTTGGAAAAAACGTAGATCGCTCCGCACACGATCAGCGTGGTCACCACCGCCAGCTGATACTCCCGCGCCCCGACCCCGAGGCCGGCCGCCATGGCCAGAAAGATGAAGCCGATGTCCCGCGACTGCCGCACGGAGCGCCGGAAGCGGATGATCGAAAACGCCGCGAACATCCCGAAGGCCGTGGCCGAGTCGCCGCGCACGACCATGATGACGACCGAGACGACGGTCCCGAGGATGATCAGCGTGTGGACATAATCCTGCGAATAATCCGCGCCGCGGTAGGTGGCCTTGTAGATGAATGAGATCAGGCACATGAGCATGAAGCTCAGGGCCAGGGCAAAAATGATCTCCGGCAGGGGCGGGATCTTTTCGTTGAGCCCCACGAAGTCACTGACGAGTTGGACGATATCGCTCATAGGTTTCAGGCGCTGACCGGCAGATCGTCGGAGTTGGATTGATGTTGCATAGATTTCAGTGCCGCGCCGTTGCCCATCCGGATCGGGCGCACGACGGGATCGCCAGCCGCGATGGCGTTGCAGTATTTGCTGTAGCTCGCCATGCGGCACCCGGTGGTCCCCAGCAGGTGCGAAAGCCAGTAGGGCACGGCCCCGGTGCCTTTGACTTCCATGACCGATTGCCCCTCGGTCAGCAGGTATTGCGAAAAATTCCGGTCATCCGGGACGGGCGTCAGATCGTGAAACCGGTAGCCGATTCCAAAATCGAAAGTCATCCGCAGATCCGACGCCGGATCCCGGTCGGCCAGGGCCTGCCGGTCATAGCGCATGCAGCAGACGGGACGAAATTTCCGGTCACGCACCAGCCGGTGGACCTCCTCGATCACCCGCAGTTCCGCCGGGCTCCGCAGCGGCGGAGCCGGCTGCCCATCCGCCACCGCGAGCGCCGCCGCGAGCGGCACCTGCACGCGCCTTTTCACCACCCGCCCGTCGCATTTGTGCTTCACCTCCACGAACGAAGTCGGCCGCACCTGTCCGTCGCTGCTCCCATAGACGCGCACCCGGAGCTTCCGGCGGCTCCCTTGCCCGCAGAGTTTCTCCCAGTAGCAATCGCGGGTCGCCGTATCGTAGTAGAGGCTGATGATCGGATAGAAGCCGTCCGCGCTCCCATTTCCATCCGCACACAGACGCGGCGTAATCTCCGGCAGGAGCGCTTGGCGCTGCCGGTCAGTGATCACAAATTTCAGCTCAAATCGGTCGAGGCGGTCGGACAAGGGAAAGTAAGGGCGGGAAGGCGGTGCTTGGGCTGGTCACCCCAAAGCGCGCACACTGTTTCCAAATCGTCCCATTCCACAAGTCCTTTTCAAACCCGGGCCAATTCCCGGCGTGCGGCCGGTGTCCTCAGTCGCCGCCGAAGAACTTTTTGAACGAGCGGAAGATGCTCTGCGGCACGCTGCGCTTCGGCTCCGGCTCGCGGGGAGCATCCGCGAGCACGCCTCCCTCGTGCAGCTCGCAGCGGTCGCGCGGCACCCGCGTCTCCGGAATCTCCGCGTCGTAGGCCGTGCCCGCGCGCTCGCACCCGGCGGTGGCGAGTGCATTGGAAATGGCGCACACGCTCACGCGGCGCAGCGGCACCGGCGAGTGGAAGGCGCGCGCCGGATAGCGCTGCGGCGAGGCGGCGCTCATCACCCCCACCCACACGGGCAGCGCCAGCGTGGAGCCGTAGCCCCGCGCCATGATCGTCTCCGGCCGATCCAGGCCCACCCACACGCCGCAGGTCAGCGAGGTCGTGTAGCCCACGAACCAGGCATCGTGGTAGTCGTCATTCGTCCCCGTCTTGCCCGCCGCCGGCTGGGTAAAACCCATCTTCTGCGCGCTCGTGGCCGTCCCCCGCTCCAGCACTTTCGTCAGCGCGCCCGTCACCATCCAACTCACCGCCGGGTCCAGCGCCCGCGTCTGAATGTGCGCCGCTCGGTAAATCGTCTCCCCATTGGCATCGTCGATCCGCTCGATGATGTAGCTCTGCCGCCGCATCCCGTGATTCGCGAAAACCGCATACGCCGAAGTCACCTCCAGCACATTCGCCTCCATCACCCCGAGGTAGGCCGCCGGCAGCTTCGGCACTCCCTCGAGCCCCAGCGCCGCCGCCACCTTCGCCACTTCATCCAGCCCCGCCCACTCGCCCACGCGCACACTCATCGTATTGCGCGAGTGAATCAGCCCCTCCTCCGCGCGCAGGTTGCCGCCATACTTCCCGTCCGAGTTTCCCGGCGTCCAATTCGCCGCCCCGCGAATCTCCCCGCGCCCGATCGGCCCGTCGTCGATCAGCGAACCCGGCAGCATCCCCTTCTCAAACGCCGCCGCATACACGACCGGCTTGAACGTCGAGCACACCTGCCGCGTCGCCGGCGACGCGATCGCCCGGTTGTATTGGCTCTCGGAAAAATCCCGCCCACCGACCAGCGCGCGGATGCCCCCCGAGGCATTGTCGATCACCACCAGCGCGCCCTGCAGGTAGGGCGGTGCCGCCTGCGCCGCTTTCGCCGCCGCCGTGAAGTCCGCCTTCTTCGGGTGCTTGTAGCCCGGCCGCGCCTCGATCTTCCGCAGCTCCGCATCGAGCGTTTCCTCGGCCTTCTTTTGCAGCCCCGGATCGATCGTCGTGTAGATCTTCATCCCCCCATTTTCCTTCTGCGCGTCGGTCAGCAGCTCATCCAGCTCCCGGATCACCAGATCCATCGCGTAGTTTTCCTGCGCCGCAAAAGGCCGCCGCTTCGCCATCTTGACCGACTCCTCCCGCGCCCGGTCCGCCTCGCCTTCCTCGATCTTCCCGAGCTTCGTCATCCGCGCCAGCACCGCATCGCGCTGCGCCAGCGCACCCTTCAGATTCTTGAAAGGCGAGAAGTGCGACGGCGCACGAATGATCCCCGCGATCAACGCCGACTCCCCCACCGAAAGCTGCGCCGCCGGTTTGCCAAAGTACGTCTGGCTCGCCGTCTCGATGCCATAGACCGTCGCGCCGAAATAAATCCGGTTCACATACGCCTCCAGAATTTCGTCCTTGGAAAAATTCTGCTCGATCCGCGCCGCCACAAACGCCTCCAGCAGCTTCCGGTGAATGCTCTTCCGCGAGCCCAGCCCCTGCGGGTAGCTGTTCCGCGCGAGCTGCTGCGTCAGCGTGCTCGCGCCCTCCTTCGCCGAGCCATGCGTCACATTGCGCAGCACCGCCCGCGCGATCCCGATCGGGTCCACCCCCCGGTGCTGGTAAAAGCGCGCGTCCTCCCGCGCGAGCAGCGCCTTCACGAAATTCGGCGACACCTCCCCCAGCTTCACCACCACCCGGTTTTCCCCCTGCAACCGCGAATACAACTTTCCATCCACATCATAGAC
>CAIQUL010000108.1 GCA_903874975.1 uncultured Chthoniobacter sp.
CCCGAAAAACAACCGCGGCACGGATCTGATGACCCACTCGCCGGTGGAGGTGGACTTCAAGCAGTTGCGCGAAGTTTACATCCAGAGCACGGCGAAGAAGGGGTAGCGCGAGGCGGCGGCTGGCCGGCGCGCGGAAGATCGCGCTGGCGATGGGGCAGGCGCGCTCCGCAGCCACGCGGGGGCAAGCGGGACGCCTGCGATACGGCAGGCGAAGACGCCTGCGCTACGGGGGGCGGGAGGCTCGCGCGGCGGGGGGGGGCGCGGCGGGCTACGCGAGGATGCCTTTGACCACTTCGCCATGCACGTCGGTGAGGCGCATGTCGCGGCCGCTGTAGCGGTAGGTGAGCTTTTCGTGGTTCATGCCGAGCAGGTGCAGCATGGTCGCGTGCAGGTCGTGGATGCTCACGCGGTTCTCGACGGCTTTGTAGCCATACTCGTCGGTCGCGCCGTAGATCGTCCCGCCTTTCACCCCGCCGCCGGCCATCCACATGGTGAAGCCAAAGGGATTGTGGTCGCGTCCGTTGCTGCCTTGGGCGAACGGGGTGCGCCCGAATTCGCCGCCCCAGACGACGAGCGTGGATTCGAGCAGGCCGCGCGCCTTCAAGTCCTTCAGCAGCCCGGCGATGCCCTGGTCCACGAAGCGGGAGTTGTTCTCATGGCCGGCTTTCAAATTGTCGTGCTGATCCCAGCGATCGCCGCCGCCGGAGGGGCAGGTCAGCTCGATGAAGCGCACGCCGCGTTCGACGAGGCGGCGGGCGACGAGGCACTGCGTGCTGAAGGTGCGGGTCTGCGGGGATTTCGCGTTGAGGCCGTAGAGTTCCTTGGTGGCATCGGTCTCTCCGGCGAGGTCCATGAGGTCGGGCACCTCGAGCTGCATGCGGGCGGCGAGTTCGTAGTTGCCGATGGCGCTTTCGAGCGCGTCGATTTTTCCAAAGCGGTCGAGCACACCGGCGTCGAGTTTTTGCAGGAGCGCGAGTTTGTTCTTTTGCAGGTCGGCGCCTTTCTCGGTCGGGGTGACGTTGGCCACGGCCTGGCCGGACGGTTTGAAAATCGAACCCTGGAAACTCGCGGGCAGGAAGCCGCTGTTGAAATTGTCCAGCCCGCCGGGCGGGATGAGGCCGCCGTTGAGCACGACGAAGCCGGGCAGATTCTGGCTCTCGCTGCCCAGGCCGTAGCCGGCCCACGCGCCCATGCTCGGGCGCCCCTGCAGGCCGCTGCCGGTGTGGAGGAAATAGTTCGCGTTGGTGTGCTCGGAGAAGTTGCTGGTCATCGAGCGGATGATCGCGAGGTCATCCACGCACTGCGCGACGTGGGGAAAGAGGCTGCTGACCGGGATGCCGCTCTGCCCGTATTGCTGGAAGGTCCACGGCGAGCCGAGCGTCTTGCCGTTGCTGTCGAACTGCGTGGGCTCCATTTTCATCTTGAACGGCTGGCCGCTGTCCTTCGTGAGCTGGGGCTTCGGGTCGAAGGTGTCCACCTGCGAGGGGCCACCGTCCATGTAGAGGAAAATGACGCTGCGGGCTTTCGGCGCGAAATGCGGGCTGCGCGGCAGCAGCGGGCCGCCGGAGGTGACGGCCGCGCCGAAGGCTTTGTCGCCCAGCAGCGAGAGGAGCGCGAGGCCGCCGAAGCCGTTGGCGCATTTGGTCAGCATGTCCCGCCGGGACAGCGGCGCGGGTTGGAAGTGGTTACAATGGGACATCAGTTGATGAAGATGAATTCTTTGACGTTGAAAAGCACGTGGGCCAGGTCCGCCCAGACCCGCTCGTCGGCCAGCGCCGCGTCTGGCGCGAGGCCGTGGGCGGCGCCCTGCTGCTGGAGAAAGGCGGTGGACGATGCGATTTCCGCCGGGGCCGGCGGGCGGCCAAACGCGGTGAGATACATCTCGCGCAGCAGCGGCTCGGGCGCGCGACCGGCGCTGGGCGCGAGGCGTTTCGCCCACAGCTTGGCCTGCTCCACGATGAAGGGGTCGTTCATCAGCGTGAGCGCCTGCGCGGGCACGTTCGAGATGTTGCGGCGGCTGATGGAGCTGAACGGAATCGGCGTGTCGAAGGCCAGCATCATGGGCGAGAGAAAATTGCGCCGCACGGCGATGTAGATGCTGCGGCGCCCGTCGCCGTCGAGCGGACCGCTGCCGGGCTTGCCACGACCTTCCATGAACGCGGTGAGATGCAGCGGCACGGACTTGCCAAACGCGGTCGGATTCAGCCGGCCGGAAACCGCGAGGATCGAGTCACGAATCGCCTCACCCTCGAGGCGGCGCAGGTTCGCGCGGTGCAGGAGCAGGTTTTCGGGATCGAGTTGCTCCGCCTGCGCGTTGGTGGGTTGGCTCGCCATCCGGTAGGTCTGCGAGAGCATGATTTCGCGGATGAGCTTCTTCCGGGACCAGGCGAGGTCGCGGGAAAAACGGGCCGCCAGATGGTCGAGCAATTCCGGATGCGACGGCGCCTGCCCGAGCACACCGAAGTTGTCCACCGTCGGCACGAGGCCGCGGCCAAAGAGATGGTGCCACACGCGATTGACGGCCACGCGGGTGGTGAACGGAGTCGCCGGATCGGTCATTTGGCGCGCGAGTTGCAGGCGACCGCTGCCGGGGCCGTAGTCGGGCTGCGGCCCGCCGGCGAGGGCTTCGAGGAACCGGCGCGGGACCGGCTCGCCGGGAATTTTCGGCGAGCCGCGCGGGAGGAAAAATTCGCTGGTGCCGTTGCCATCGAGCATGGCGGGGGCGGTTTTGGAGTTGGCCTTGATCTGGGCGATCTGCTCGTCCCGCTGCTGGGCGAGGGGCTGCAGGGCCCGGTCGAAAGCCACCCGCTCCGGCGAATTCGGCGCGCAAAACAGGCCGATGTTCTTTGCCAGCCAGTCCGCGAGCCGCGCGGCTTCCTCGGCGTCGGGCGCGGTGGCCAGTCGCTGGCCTTTCAACTGCTCGAGCACGCCGAGGAACACGCCTTGCAGCGCGCCCGCGATTTTCTCCGGCGAATCCGCCCCGGCGCCGAGCGCCGTCGCCAACCGGCTGTTCACCGGCGCGGGCTTGGCCGCCTTCGGATCGGTCTGCACCACCATCGCGACCGCAAATTCGCCCGGACCCGTGGGAGTGAACTCCACGTGGGTGCGGTGCCCGGGGTATCTGCTCAAATTGTGCTCCACCCAGCGCCACTGGGTCTCGCGTCCCAAGTCCTTGGTCACCGCGCCGTGCAGCGGGCCGGCGATGATGAGGTGCGAGTTCACCGCCGAGTAGGCGCGCCCGGTCCCTTTCACCAAATACCAGAGCCGCCCGGTTTTCATCGTGAACTCGGGCGTGCGCAGCGTGCGCTCCCCGCGTTCCCCTTGGGCGAGCGCGCCGACATCCTTCTCGGAACCGGCCACCTGCAACACTTTCCACGCGTCGTCCCACCACGCTCCGGCTTCCGCGACGAAGCCCGGCAACGGCTGCGCCGCGCTCCCGCCGATGCGGAATTCTCCCGTCTGCGCGGGCCGCAGGCCGAAGGAAAATCCGTCCTGATACCAGTGCTTTGCGGGCGTCCGGGTGTAATCCACCACCACGTCCTCCGGGGCAAACACCGGCCGCTCCAGACTCTTCCGCCAGGCTTCCAGCGACGGCACGGCCTGCCCGCCAGCCCCGGCGGGCAGGACGGCAAAGGCGTGGAGCGGATGCAGCGGATCGGCCTGCGCCTTGGTCAGTTCACTGACCCACGGGGCGGTCGCATCTGTCGGCTGATGGCGCGCGGCCAGAAGTTGCGCGGCCATTTTTTCCACGCCCGGACGCACCGCCGCGGCGAATTTCATCGGGAGTTCGGCTTGGCTCTTGGTGCGGATGCCGTCGAGTTGCGCGGCTACGCGCTTGTGGTGCTCGATGGACTCGAAGCGCACCTGCCGGTAGCTGCTGCTCACCAGAAAGCCCATCATGCCGTAGTAGTCCTTCTGCGAGATCGCATCGAACTTGTGATCGTGGCAGCGCGCGCAGGCCACGGTCAGGCCGAGGAAAGTCTTCGCCATCGTGTCGAGGCGGTTGTCGAGGCGGTCGCACTCGTCCTGACGGATGTCCACCGGCGAATGAACCTCCTCGCCGAGGAACCAAAAGCCCGTGCCGAGCACGGATTCGTTCGCACCGTCCGCGGTCAGGCGCGGTGTCGGCACGAGATCGCCGGCCACGTGCTCGGTCAGGAATTGGTCGTAAGGCACGTCGGCGTTCAGCGCACGGATGACGTAGTCGCGATACTGGTAGGCGTTCGGAATGTTGTGATCGAACTCGTGCCCGCGCGTCTCGCCGTAGCGCACGGAGTCGAGCCAGTGACGCGCCCAGCGCTCGCCGAAATGCGGCGACGCGAGTAGGCCGTCCACGACCTTGGCGAAAGCCTGCGGGGCGGTATCGGCGAGGAAAGCCTCGACCTCCGCCGGCTTCGGCGGCAGTCCGGTCAGGTCGAAATGCGCGCGCCGCAACAGCGCGGCCTTTTCCGTCGGCGCGGCAGGCTGGAGCTTCTTTGCCTCCAACCGGGCGAGGATGAAGCGGTCCACGTCGCCCGCCGGCCAGCGGGTGTCGGTCACCGCCGGCGCTTTCACCGCCGCTGGCACCGGCGCCCAGGCCCAGTGCTCTTGCTTGCGCTTTTTGACATCGAAGACCCCCTTCGCCGGCCCGGCCTTGGCCACCGCCGCCGCCGGCCAAACAGCACCCGCCTTCACCCACGCCGTGAGGTCCGCCACTTCCGACGCCGGGAGCCGGGTCTTGGGCGGCATCTTCAGATCCTCGTTCGTGTAGTGGATCGCCTCGATGAGCAAACTTTTCTCCGGGTTGCCCGGCACCAGCGCCGGCCCGGTGTCCCCGCCTTTGAGAAGCTCCTCGCGCGAGTCCATGAGCAGCCCGCCCTTCACCTTCTCGCCCGTGGCACTGTGGCATTTGTAGCACCGCTCGACCAGCAGCGGGCGCACGCGCTTTTCAAAAAACTCGAGGTCCGCCGCAGCATCGGCGGCGCTCACCGACCCGCCACCGAGCAGGCAACTCAGGCCCAGGAGCAGCGCCACTCGCCGGGAGGCCGGACGCTTTCCAGATCGCGGGACGAAGGGTGCGGTCCTCATGCCGGGTCAGCGGAACGACGCGCCTTCCAGCGGCTTGCCGTTGGTGTCGAGAATCTGCACTTCGTGGATGCCGCCGCCCTGTGGCTCGGAGAACGTCCACACGACTTTCTTATCCGGCGTGACCTCGAGCAGCTTGGTGCGGCCCGCGCCGATGGCGTAGCTGCAAATGACGGTGTTGCCATTGGGCAGACGGTGGGCGCCGCAGGGGTCATTGAGGAGCGCCGTGGGCAGATCGGCGTTGGAAAGCTGCCAGACGATTTTTCCCTCCGCGTCCGCCTCCACCACCATGTTGCCATTCGTCAGGGTGATCAGCGTGTTGCCGTTCGGCAGCCGGATGGCGGTGAAAGGCCACGCTTTTTTCGGCTCCTCGGGCGCCTTGAATTCCCACACCACCTTGCCCTGCGGATCGTATTCGCGCACCACCTTGTCGAGCAACTGCGGCACGAGATAATTCCCGTTGGCCAGCTTGCGCGTCATCCGGCTTTCCAGGTGGTGATTCGCGGTCTGGCCGGTGATCGGCACCTCGACGACGATCTTGCCCTCGCGACTGATTTCCACGATCCGCGGCTTCGGCCCGGCCTCGGTGGCGAGGATGTTGCCATTCGGCAGCGCCTGGGCCGTGTTCACCTCCGACTGCGTGCCCTTCCACTCGAAAACTTTCTCCCCCGCCCGCGTGACCTCCACGACCGCGCCGCCGGGATATTCCCGGTCCTTGGAAAGGGCGAGCAGCAGATTGCCATTCGGCAGCACCCAGCCATCGCGCGTGCCCTTTGGGTATTTCCAAGTGACCTGCCCCTCGCCATCGAGGATCCGCGTCTCCCCGCCGGTGGCGAGAAACGAGTGCGTGATCTTCTCCGGCTCGGCGGCGCAAAGGGTTTGGCCGAGGAGGGCGAGGGCAAGCGCGCCGGCGCAGAGCGGAGACGATGGGAAGAGGCGAGGGATTTTCATGGTTGGATGATCTACCCGGATTGTGGGTTTGTCTTAGCGGACGGTTAAAAACTACCGCGGCAAATTTCCGCCCTCTTTCTCCTGCTCTTGCTCTTGCTCGATTGCAAAAGTGAAAGCGCCAGAGCAGGAGCAAACCATGGAGGCTCGCGCGAATTTTTCCTGTGCTACCTCGTGACCAAATTTCAGCTCGGGAACGAGGTGGACTTTTCGATGGCAGGACTGGGAGCAAATCCACGGGCCGGCCTTTCCGCCGCCCGTTCCAGCCTTGGTGCCGCCGGGCGAGCGGCATCTGCACCACGGCGAGGTCTTCGTCCAGCACCACCCGGCGGATGATCTCGCTGGACCGCAGCCCGCCATCGCCAAAGCCGCGCATCATTGCCAGCGTCTGCGCGTGGAGTTTCTGCCGGAGGTCCGCGGCCGCGGGCACGTCGAAAAGACTGCGCGTCTCCGCCGTTTCGGCCTGCCGGTCGTAGAGCACGTCGAACGTTTTGCGCCCGCCGGGCACCCCGCGCCTCCGCCGCCCATCCAGCCAGTACCAGCAGCACCAGCAGCACCAGCAGCACCAGCAACGCCGCGCTCCGCAACGGCAAGGTGGACACTGGTGAGTTCATCATCACGACGCCATGCCCAGTCCCGGCCCGAGGTCACGCCATTCATCCAGCGGGACGCGGAAGAAAGTAGCTTCGG
>CAIQUL010000109.1 GCA_903874975.1 uncultured Chthoniobacter sp.
GCCTGTGGATGTAGATTCCGCGCAAACGGTGAGGTCCGGTTCGCCGTTGAGGAAATCGACGATGCCCTGGCGCATAAAGGGGCGGTCGTCCACGACGAGGATGCGGGCTTGGACAGTTTCGGCGGTGGCTGGGTTTATGGTGTCGGGGTGTGGGAACGAAAGTCGCAGGTGATTGTCAGGCCACCGCCCTTGGTGGGGGCGCGGCGCAGGGTAGCGCCGATCAACCCGGCGCGATAGTGCATGATACGCAGCCCCATGCCGCCCTGGTCGGCGATGGGCAGCGGGCAGCCGCGTCCGTTGTCGGCGATGGTCAGGCACGCGCCGGCGGGCGTGGCAGCGAGGGCCACGCGGATGCGGCGGGCTTTGCCGTGGGTCCGGGCGTTGGTGATGGCTTCCTGCGCGATGCGGTAGAGGTGGCCGGCGGCGACCGCGTCGGAGACCGTCACCGGCTGCGTGCCGGTGAAATCGACCGGGATGCCGAAGAGCGACGCGGCCCGCGCGGCGAGCCCCTCCAGCGCGTCCGTCAGCCCGCCCGGCTCCACGCTCACCGGCGCCAGCGTGTGAGCCAGGGTGCGCGCGTCCACCGTGGCCCCGCGCAGGAGGTCGGTGATTTCGCCGATCCTGCGGTGGATCACGGAGTTTGCCTCTCCTTTACCCTGGAGACGCTGCAGCCGGAAGGTGATGCCCGCGAGCTTCTGGCAGATGTCGTCGTGCAAATCCTGCCCGATGCGCTGCTGCACGTCGTCGCTGATTTTGAGCAGCTCGATCTGCATCCGGCGGCGTTCGGTGATGTCTTCGGCGATCCCGGTGATGCCTTGGAGCGCGCCGGTGCCGTCGCCGATGGGGAAAGCGCGGTCGCGAATCCAGCGTTCCGCGCCGTCCGGGCGGAGGATGCGGTAATCCACATCGTAGGTGCCTGCGGCCTGCTGCGCGGTGATGGCGGCGAGCAAGGTTGCGCGATCCTCGGGATGCACCGCATCGAGCCACGTGCCCGGCGCGGCGTAGAGCGAGGCGCAGGTGCGGCCCCAGATGCGCTCGTAGGCCGGGCTCACGTAGAGCATGTCGTTTTTGTCCACCGAGGTCATCCAAAAGACCTGGTTGATCGCCCCGCTCATCTGGCGGAAACGCTCTTCGCTCGCCCGCAGCGCCGTCTCGGCGTGCTTGCGCGCGGTGATGTCGATGAGGAAGCCTTTCAGCACCTCCGGCCCTTTCAGCCCGCGGACCACATGCACGATGTCGCGGAACCACAGCGTGCGCCCGTCCGCGGTCACGAGCCGGTATTCCAGCTCGAAGTCGTCTTCGCGGGCCAGCGCCTCCTTGTTCCGTTGCGCGAGCGCCTTCCGGTCGTCGGGGTGGACCATCTGTTTGTGGAAAAAACCGGGCTTCATCCAGTCCGAAAGCGGGTAGCCCAGCGCCTCGCGCGCCCACGGGCTCACGTAGGTGAAGCTCGTCGCTTTCACCGGCCGCTCCCACCCGATCATCCGTGTGGATTCCACGAGATGCCGGAAGCGCTGCTCGCTGGCTCGCAGGCTTTCCTCGGTCTGCCGGCGCTCGGTGATGTCGGTGATCGAGCCGGCCATGCGGGTGGCCGCGTCGTGCGCATCGCGCAGGGTGGCCCCGCGCGCCTCGAACCAGCGCCAGTCGCCGTCCGCGGTCTTCAGCCGGTAGGTCGCGCGATAGGGCGCGCCGTCGCGCACGGCGCGGGCGATGGCGTCCCGCGTCGGCCCCACATCCTCGGGATGCAGGCGTGTTTTGAACGAAGCCAAGACATCCGGGAAGCGGCGGTCGGTCGCAGTGAAGCCGAGGAGTTCCTTGAAACGCGGCGAGTAATAGACGGAGTCGGTCGTGAGGTCCCAGTCCCACAGCCCGTCGGCGCTGCCCGCCACCGCCACCTCGAAGCGCTCCGTGGCGTGGCGCAGCGCCACCTCGGCCCGGCGGTGCGCGGTGACATCGGTGAGCGCGGTGCGGCAGCGGAGGTCGCCGTTTTCATCGTCGCCCATGAGCACGCTCTGGACGTTGAGCACGATGGTTGCCCGGCCTTTCCCGACGAGCTGCAGCTCCGTCTCCACGCGCGCGCCGGGCTGCCCGCGGAGTTCGAGGTGCGGGCGGAGTTTGGCGCGGTCGTCCGGGGCCACGTGGGTGTAGAAAGGCTGGTGCAGCAGCCGGGTGCGCTCGGCCCCGAGCATGGCGCAGGCGGTGAGATTGATCTCCCGGATCGTGCCTCGGCTGTCGAGCGTGAGCAGCCCGACCGGCGCGAAATCGTAGAGATCGGCGTAGCGGTCGCGGGAGTCTTCGAGGAGGTGCTGCGCTGACTGCAGTTCCTGGTTCTGCGTCTCCAGTTCGACTTGGTGGACCTCCAGATCCTGCGCCATCCGCTCATGGGCAAAGGCCACGACGCCCGCGGACTGGCGCTTTTTCAGCTGGGCGATGCTCTGGATCAGCTCCGCCTTGGTCATCTGCGTGCAGGCTTTCACGGCACCGCCTCCTCCATGGCTAGCAGGATCTCCGGCGCGTCCGGGTTGCCGCCCACGAGGCGGCGGGCGTTGAGCAGAAGCTTTTTTTTCCCCACGCCGGGGAAAACGATGTCCACCGTGAAGTTCTCGAAGTGCGTCTTTTTCGCCAGAATCTCCCCCAGCAGTTTGCGCAGCCGGGCGATGTCCCACTGCGCTTCGCCGAGCGCGTAAATCAGCTGCTTCTCCGTCTCCTCGGGACGCACTTTGAACAGTTGATAAAACGCCCGGTTCGCCATCTTCACCCGCAACTCGCCGTCCAGCACTAGGAGGGGCTGGCGCGTGGTCGCGACCACGGCCTCGGCGAACTCCCGCGCCTGCCGCGCTTCCGCCAGCGCGCGCCGCCCGGTGTCGATGTCCACCAGGGCGAGGACGACGCCGTCGATCTTGTTCTGGAGCGTCTTGTAGGGCCGGATGCGCAGCGAGTGCCAGCGGCCCTCGCGGTCCTGCACCTCGATTTCCCTCGTCGTGAGCGAGTCCATCACCTCGGCGATGAGGTCATCGAGGTCGGGGCCGAGGAGGTTCGGGCGCAGGTCGCTGAGCGGGCGGCCGATGTCGCCGGGGATGAGATTCAGCACGCGCTGGGCGAGCGGGGTGAAGCGGCGGATGCGCAGGTCGCCGCCGAGGATGATGATCGGGATCTGCACGCTGTTGAGCAGATTCACGAGGTCGCCATTGGCCTGGAACAGCTCGGCATTTCGCACCTGCAGCTCGTCGTTGATCGTGGTGAGTTCCTCGTTCGTGGATTGCAGCTCCTCCTTCGCCGTCTCCATTTCCTCGTTGGTGCTTTGGAGTTCCTCATTGCTGGAAAGGATTTCCTCGTTGGCCGATTGCAGTTCCTCGTTGGTGCCTTCGTGTTCGCTGAAGACAGACTGCAGGTATTCCTTGGTCTCCAGCAATTCCTGCTCGAGTTGGGCGAGCGCCTTGTCGGGTGCGGCGGATCCGGCGGGCGCGCTTTTCCGTGCGGCGGATTTTCGCGGCCCCGTCTCCGCCGGGGCGGAGGGAGCGGCTTCGTGAAAAAGGATGAGGTAGGAGTCGGCGTGCTCCGTCGGGGTGGCGCGCAGCGGGATGACCTCCACGCTGATCGCGTGCCCGCCCGCGTCCGAATGGACGGTCACGCCGTGGCGGACGACCGGCGCGCGGCTGCGGCGGGCTTCATTGCACGCGGTGCGCAGATCGGCGAGCAGCCCCCCCCGGGCCATTTTCAGCAGGTTCAGGCTGGCCGTGCCGGGCGCGGGTTCGAGGTAGGGGCCGGTGTGGCCGCGGAATTGCAGGACATCCAGCCGTTCATTCACGACCACGCCCGCCGGGGCGAACCTCCCGAGCACCACGCGATCGGCCTCCTTTTGAAAATCAAAGCCGACGCTTTGCGCCACCGGTGCCGCGAGGCCGGGCACCGCGACCTCGGCCGCGCGGCTGGCCGGCGGCAGTTCCACGCTGAGCCGCCGCCCCGCGGGCTTGCGCGCGTAGAGTTTGTGGTGGTGATCGACGGCGGTAAAAAGGTCCGCGAAACCGCCGACGGTCTCCGAACTGCCGAGCAGCAGATGCCCGCCGGGCCGGAGCGCGTAGTGGAAAATGGGGAGCACGCGCTTTTGCAGCACGGGTCCGAAATAGATGAGCAGGTTCCGGCAACTCACGAGGTCGAGCTTCGAGAACGGCGGGTCGCGCGTGACATCCTGCCGGGCAAAGATGCACAGCTCGCGGATCTGCTTGCTGATCTGGTAGCCGCCGTTGTGCGGGGCAAAGAAGCGCCGCAGCCGCTCGGGCGAGACATCGGCGGCGATGCCTTCGGGATAAATGCCGGAGCGCGCCTGCTGGAGGGCGGATTCGCTGATGTCGGAGGCGAAGATTTGCACCGGCACCTCTGTAATGCGCGGGCCGAGGAATTCGACCAGCGCGATGGCCAGGGAGTAGGCTTCCTCGCCGGTCGAGCAGCCCGGCACCCAGATGCGCAGCGGCGTCTGCGGCGGGCGCTCCGGGAGCCATTGGGGAAAGACCTTTTTTTTCAGCAGATGGAAAGTCTCGGGCTCGCGGAAAAAGTTCGTCACGTTGATCAGCACGTCGTCGAAGAGCGCCCCGATTTCCTGCGGCGTCTGCTTCAGGTAGCGCACGTAAGTGGCCAGCGTGTTCACTTTCTGCAGCGCCATCCGCCGTGTGATCCGGCGCAGCAGCGTGGTGGGTTTGTAGAGCGAGAAATCCACGCCCGCGGCCGCGCGCAGGAGGATGAAGATCTTGTTCAGCTCGGCGTTGCTCGCCGTCTCCGCGCTCTCCTCCGGGGGCGCGGGTTGCGCCACGTAGGGATGCCGCACGAGCTGCGCCAGCTCCCGGGCGATGGCGTCCGGCGGCAGCACGCGGTCCACCACGCCGGCCGCGATGGCGCTGTGCGGCATGCCGTCGTAGCGCGCGGATTTTTTCTCCTGCGCGAAAGTCAGCCCGCCCGCGGCCTTGATCGCGCGCAGGCCCGCGGTGCCGTCGGACGCCGTGCCGGAGAGGATCACGCCGATGGCGCGGCTCTGCTGGTCGGCGGCGAGCGAGTGGAAAAAGAAGTCCACCGGCAGATGCCGCCCGCGCTCCTCGGTGCGCGGGATGAGGCTGAGTCGCCCGTGGAGCACGGCCATGTTGGCGTTGGGCGGGATGACGTAAACGTGATCCGGCTCCACGCGCATGCCGTCGCGGACTTCGTGGATGGGGAGCTTCGTGGTGCGGGCGAGCAGTGCGGTGAGCCTGCTCTCGTGCTTGGGGTCGAGGTGCGGGACGAGGACCAGCGCCAGCCCGGTGCGCGGCGGCAGGGCGGCGAGCAATTGCGTGAACGCCTCCAGCCCGCCCGCCGAAGCACCAATGCCGACGATGGGGCAGCCCTCCTTCCCGCGCGGAGCCGCCTTGGCCGGCGGGGATTTGACTGGGGCAGGGGACCGAGGCTTGGGAGGTTTGGCGCTCATGGGTGAGACCATTATCAGAGCGGGGAAACTCTGCAATCGCGGTGTTTCCCGGTCGGGCCGTTACGTGCGCCAGAGGGAATGCGCCCCGGCGGAGACAAGTCTCCGCCGGGGCGTTCCGGAACCTCCGTCCACTGGCACCGACCCGGCCCCCACCTTCGCGATGCCGCCACCCTACCCAAAGTTTGCGCCGCCGTGCTTCATGCGCGCGCCACGCGTTCAAAGATTTGCTCGATCGCGGCAAGGAGTGCGCCGAGGTGGAAGGGCTTGGCCAGATACGGCAGCAGCCCCGTGCCCGGAGCCTCCGGCGCGGCGCCCGACATGAGGAGCACGGGCAGCCCCGGATGCGTTTCCTTGATCGAAACCGCGAGGTCATCCCCGCGCAGCCGCGGCATCTCGATGTCCGTCACGACGAGATCGATGCTCTCGCCGTGGGCCTCGATGATTCCTTTCGCCTCCAGGCCGTTGGCGGCGAGCCGCACGCGGTAGCCGCAGTCGCCGAGAAAATCGGCCACCATCCCGAGCAGGTTGGGATTGTCATCCACCACGAGGATCGTGGTGCCTGCATCGTGACTTGCCGTGGGGAGCGGCGGCACCGCCGGGCCGGCCTGCGCTTCCACTTCCGCGTGGTGCGCGGTCGCCCGCAGGAAATCGAGCACGCTTTCCACCGGCCTCCGCGCCGCCGCGGGAGGATCCTGCAGCACGACGAGCGTGATGTCCCGCTCCGCCGCCGCCGGCATCCACGCCCGGAGCCACTCGGCGAGCGCGCCGCCCACCGCCGCATCGGCCTGGAGCGCCACGACCACGAAATCCGCCTGCCGGGCGGCCGCCGCCGCTTCCCAGCAAACCGCCGCATCCTCCAGCGCGTGGGTTGGCCAGAAAAATTCGTCGAACGATTCCGCGTCGCCGAACTGCCGCGCGAGCTGCCCGCAGAAGGCCTGGCCGTGGAGGGCATTTTCAAACGCGTCGTAAATCACGACGACGCTGCCGATCGCCGCTGGGGCAGCGGCGGCGGCGGGTGCCGGTCGTGACGGGAGGGTTTTCACGCCTCCAAACTTCCACTCATCCCGATCCGCACAATTGGGGAATCGTTGGAGTCGCTTTAGGGAAATGACCTAAGGTGCGTCTGGCCGCGTCGGCCCGCCCGCGGTTACAGCGCCTCGCGGAGGATGTGGAAAATTTCGGTGTTGCTGAGGAAGCCGTGGAGCTTTTCCGCACCGTTGCCGCGGCCGATGGCGAGGACGTCCTCGGCGGTGTTCAGGGCGGAGGGCGCGAGAAAGGCGGCGGGTTCGGAGCGGGCCGCGGGACCGTTTGGCCCGGTGGCCCAGGTGAGGGCGGGCTGGCCGGAGGCGTTCACGCCGAGCAGGCCCACGCCGTGATCGGTGACGAGCGGGTAGCCGTTCAGGCTGAGCCCGCCGGTGCCGTGTTTGCCCACCGCGAGGACGAGCGCTTTCGCCCCGGCATATTCCGTGGCGATCTTGATGGCGCGATCGAGGGCGATGGTTTCGGTGAGCACGCGCTCGCCTTCATTGCGCTCCGCCGCGGTCGAGGCGAGGGAGGCATCCACGATGAGGACGTAGCCTTTGCTGCCGCGAATCTGGAGAAACTCGATGGCGCGGCGAACCATGTCGGTGAGGGCCGGCTGCTGGCTGCCGGATTCGATCTGGTCGTTGAAGGCGAGGGATTCGTGGCTGAAAAAGCCGGCGAGGCTGGCGGTGCGGTAGGTCGGGGCATTGGCCAGTTCGGCTTTGGTGCGGACGAGGTCCCAGCCCGCCGCCTGCAACTCGGCGAGCAGGTCGCGCCCGTCCTGGCGCCGTCCGCCTTTCGCCTCCGGCAGAAAATCGCCGGCACCTCCGCCGAGGATCACGTCGAGCGTGGCCGGGCCGGGGAGCTGGGCCGCGCTGGCGGCGCGGTCGCGGGAGTCGCGGGAGTGGGCGTAAAAGGCGGCGGCTCCCGGGGCGGCGAGATTGCCGGTGGAGACGAGGCCGATCGCCCGGCCCTGGCGGCGCGCGAGATCGAGGATGGTTTTTAACTGCCGCCCGGCGGGGTCCTGGCTGAGCGTGCGATGCGCGACGGTCGTGCCGGTGGCCAGGGCGGTGGCCGCCGCGGCGTCGTCGGGCACGGCGTAGTCGAGGGCGGGATTGCGGAGCAGGGCGAGGTGGGGAAAGGACTCCAGGGCGAGCCGGTGGGCGGCACCGCCTTGATAAAGGCGGGCGGCGGTGAGATGGCGGGAGGTCAGGCCGTCGCTGACGAAAAGGATGATCGCGAAAGGTTTCTGCACGACCCACTCCCGCACGTAGAGCCAGCCACCGGCGGCGAAGACGAGGAGGCAAAAGACGGCGAGGAGTTGGTTACGGAGCTTCATCGGGTGAAGGGCGGGGCATGAAAGCGGGGTGCCTCGGGCTTGGCAATGCTGGAGGGCGGGCAAGTGCGGGCGGGCTTGACGCGATGGCACCCGGTAAAAGATGTAGGTCCATTCCAAGTTCCCAATCACCTATGAAAATCCTCGCCCTGCTCACCGCCCTCACCCTCTCTGTCGCGCCCGGCTTTGCCGCGGATGCGGCGAAAAAACAGCTCCTCCTGCTGGCCGGTCGCCCCTCGCACGGGCCGGGCGAGCACGAGCACAATGCCGGCGTGTTGCTGCTGAAAAAATGCCTCGATGCCAGCGGGCTGCCGGTCGAGACGACGACCTATCTCAGCGCCGCGTGGCCGGCGCCGGAGGTGCTGGCGAAGGCGGACACGATTCTTTTTTACGCCGACGGCGGTGGCAGACATCCGCTGCTCTCCGGCACGCATCTCGCGGAGGTGGAAAAGGAGATGAAACGCGGCGCGGGGTTGGTCTGCCTGCATTACGGCGTGGAGTTTCCGGCAGACAAAGGCGGGCCGCAGGCGCTCGACTGGATGGGCGGATTTTTCGAGGCCCACTGGAGCGTGAACCCGCACTGGGTGGCGGACTTCAAGGAGCTGCCGAAGCATGCGATCAGCAACGGGGTGAAGCCGTTCTCCACGAATGATGAGTGGTATTTCCACATGCGCTTCGCCGGCGCGGACAAGGGTAAACTCCTCGCCATCCTCAGCGCGGTGGCTCCCGAGAGCACGATGAAGCGCCCGGACGGAGCGCACTCCGGCAATCCCGCGGTGCGCGAGGAAGTGGCGGCGAAAAAACCGCAGACCGTGGCCTGGGCATTCGATCGGGCCGACGGCGGGCGCGGGTTCGGGTTCACCGGCGGGCACTTTCACCGGGGCTGGGGCAACGACGACCAGCGCAAGCTCGTGCTCAACGCGATCCTCTGGACGGCCAAAGCGGAAGTCCCGGCAGATGGCGTGGCGAGCACGGTGACCGCGGAGGAATTGGCCGCGAATCTCGACAAGAAGCGGTAGGGCTCACCGAGCGGCAACGGCCGCCCGCGCGAGCTCCGCCAGCACCTCCGGGTAAAGCGCGTGCTCGGCGACTTGGATGCGCGCGTGCAGCGTCTCGGCGGTGTCGCCGGGCCGCACCGGCACGGCGCGCTGGGCGATGATTTCGCCGGTGTCCATTCCGGCATCCACGTAATGCACCGTGCAACCCGTCTCAGGCACCCCGGCGGCCAGCGCCTGCCGCCACGCCTCCAGCCCCGGAAACGCCGGCAGCAGCGACGGATGGATATTCACGATGCGCTGCGGAAACGCCTCGAGCAGCGGCGGCTTGATCATCCGCATGTAGCCGGCCAGCACCACCCACTCCGCACCCGCGTTTTGCAACAGCTCCACCAAGCGCAGCTCCGCCTCCGGCTCCAGCTTCGTTTTGAAACGTCCCGGCTCCACAAACTCCGCGCGCAGCCCGCGGCTCCGCGCCAAATCGAGAATCCCCGCCGTCGCCACATCGGAAATCACCACCCGCACCTCCGCGTTCAGCTCTCCGCGCTCAATCGCCTCCGCGATTGCGCGAAAATTCGACCCCTTCCCCGACCCCAGCACCCCGATCCGCAGCGGCCCGCGCGCTTCATCCTTCATCCTTCCGCCCTCATCCTTTCCAGCGTTCCCGTTGTCGATTTTCCCGGCACCAGCGGCAGGATGCGGATCTCCGCGCCGACCTCCTCCAGCGCCGCGCGCTCTCCGGGATCCAGGCTGGCCACGGTGTAGTCGCCGCCCTTGGCGTAAAGGTCCGGGCGGATCGCGCGGACCAGCTCCGTCACCCGCTCGGCGCCGAACCGCACCACGAAATCCACGCACCCCAGCGCCGCCAGCACCTCCGCGCGATCCTGCTCCGCGTTGACCGGTCGCGTCGGCCCCTTGAGCGCGCGCACGCTGGCGTCGCCATTGACCGCCACGACCAGCGCATCGCCCAGCGCCCGCGCCGCCTGGAGGTAGCGCACGTGCCCGACGTGCAGCAGATCGAAGCAGCCATTGGTGAAAACCAGCCGCCGACCCTGCGCCGCGAGCGCCGCGCGCTGGTGGACGAGATCGGCGACGGACAGGATTTTTTCGCGGCTCATGGGCGCGGAGCTTACGCGTCCGGATTTGCCGAGCGCAAGCAGCACACGGTACTTGGCAACAATCCGAACCCGGCTAGCGTGCGCCCCCTCATGCACGACCCTCGTTTTGACAAACTTGCCCACGGCATCATCACTTTTTCCACCAAGTTGAAGAAGGGGGAGCGCGTCATGATCGACGCCTTTGATATCCCGCCGCAGATGACCGTGGCGCTCATCCGCGCCGCGCGGGCGGTCGGGGCGGTGCCCTTCGTGCAGACGCATCAGGCGCGCGTTTCGCGCGAGATGGCGCTCGGCGCGCAGGAGGAATATCTCGCGGTGCAATCCACCATGCAGCTCGCGCTGATGAAAAAGATGGACGCCTACATCGCGTTCCGCGGCGGGGACAACATCACCGAAATGAGCGACGTGCCGCCCGAGCGCATGAAGCTCGTCTCGAAGCGCATGAAAGCCGTGCTCGACTGGCGCGTGAAACAAACGCGCTGGTGCGTGCTCCGCTGGCCCACGCCCTCCATGGCCCAGAGCGCCGGGCTGAGCACCGAGGCGTTCGAGGATTTCTATTTCAAAGTCTGCACCCTCGACTACGCCAAGATGGAGCCCGGCATGGCGGCGCTCGCCGCGGCGATGAACGCCACCGACCTCGTGGAAATCAAAGGTCCCGGCACCGACCTGCGCTTTTCCATCAAAGGGATCGCCGCCCTCTCCAGCGGCGGTTGCTACAACGTCCCGGACGGCGAGGTTTTCACCGCGCCCGTGCGCAACTCCGTGCAGGGCTGCATCACCTACAATGCGCCGACCGTCTATCAGGGCGTGGCCTTCGATAACGTGCGGCTGGAGTTCAAGGACGGGAAGATCGTCAAGGCCACCGCGAACAACACCGAGAAGCTCAACGCCATCCTCGATAGCGATGTCGGGGCGCGCTACATCGGCGAGTTCGCCATCGGCTTTAACCCGCACATCATGCACCCGATGCGCGACATCCTGTTCGACGAAAAAATCAACGGCTCCTTCCACTTCACGCCCGGCCAGTGCTACGAGCAGACGGAAAACGGCAACCGCTCGCAGGTCCATTGGGATCTCGTCAGCATCCAGCGCCCCGACTACGGCGGCGGGACGATTCACTTCGACGGCAAGCTCATCCGCGAAAACGGCCGGTTCGTGCCCAAGGCGCTCCAGGCCTTGAATCCCGAGCGGCTGGCGTAGGGTATCGGCCGTCGGTGATGCGGGGTGGGTGAATGGTGATCGGTGAATGGTGAATGGTGAGTCCGTTCGCAGCCCATCACCCTTTACCGATCACGAATCACCAGCCCGGGAAGATTGCTCCATCATCCGAGTGACCGCCGACTACGCTCACCTCCGCCCGCCGCCGAAGAGCCCGCCGAGGAGTCCGCGGACGATGGAGCGGCCGATACCGCTGCCGACGGAGCGCACGGCGCTTTTGGCGGCGGCTTCGAGCAGGCCTTCGCGCTGGCCGCCGCGCGGTCCGGTGGTGCCGAAAAGGAGCGCGCCGATGGAGTCGCCGATCCCGCCGCCGGAGCTGCCGGCAGGCGGAGCGGCGGAGCCGGGGAGGGGAAGCACGGCGGGTGTGGCTGCAGGGGAGTTGGCGATGCGGGCCTGGAGTTTTTCGGCGGCGCTTTCGCGGTTCACGGCGGTTTCGTAGGCGCCGAAAAGAACGGAGGACTTGATGATCTCCTGGCGTTCGGCGGCGGTGATCGGGCCGATTTTCGCCCGCGGCGGCAGGACGAACGCGCGCTCGACCACGCCGGGCGTGCCGGTTTCATCGAGCAGCGAGACGAGCGCTTCGCCGACGGCGAGCTGGGTGATGGTTTCCTCGACGTTGAGCTTGGGGTTCTGCCGGAAGGTCTGCGCGGCGCTTTGCACGGCTTTCTGGTCGCGCGGCGAAAAGGCGCGCAGGGCGTGCTGCACGCGGTTGCCGAGCTGGCCGAGGATTTTCTCGGGGATGTCGATGGGGTTTTGCGTGACGAAATACACGCCCACACCTTTCGACCGGATGAGGCGGACGACCTGCTCAACTTTGTTTTCGAGCGCCTTGGGGATGTCGTCGAAAAGGAGGTGCGCCTCGTCGAAGAAGAACACGAGCTTCGGTTTGTCGAGGTCGCCGACTTCGGGGAGGCGCTCGAAGAGTTCGCTGAGCAGCCAGAGGAGCGCGGTGGCGTAAGTGCGCGGGCTGTTCATGAGCTGGTCGGCGCAGAGGATATTGATGACGCCGCGGCCGCCGTCGCCGGTCTGGATGAGGTCGTCGAGATTGAGCGCGGGCTCGCCGAAAAATTTGCCCGCGCCCTGCTGCTCGAGCTGGAGCAGGCCGCGCTGGATCGCGCCGACGCTGGCGGTGCTGACGTTGCCGTATTTCACGGTGAGTTCGGAGGCGTTCTCGCCGATGAAGCGCAGCATTTCGCGCAGGTCTTCGAGGTCGAGCAAAAGGAGTCCGTGGTCGTCGGCGACGCGAAAGAGGATTTGCAGCACGCCCTCCTGGGTGTCGTTGAGATTGAGGACGCGGGAGAGGAGCAGCGGCCCCATCTCGGAAACCGTCGCGCGCACGGGGTGGCCGCTGACGCCGAAAATGTCCCAGAAGGTGACCGGGTAGCCGGCGAATTTGAAATCGTCGATCCCGAGCAACTTCAGGCGCTCGTCGATCTTCGGATTCGATGCGCCTGGCTTCGCGAGCCCGCTCAGGTCGCCTTTGATGTCGGACATGAAAACGGGCACGCCGATGTCGCTGAAATGCTCGGCGAGACCTTGCAGCGTGATCGTCTTGCCGGTGCCGGTCGCGCCGGCGATGAGCCCGTGGCGGTTGCCCATTTTCGGGTCAAAGAAAAGTTCGTCGTGGCCTTTGGCGATGAGAAATGGAGTGGACATGGGGCGGATGAATGGGCACGAAAAATAGGACCGCACGGGATGGCCGGGCGAGGAGATTTGTTGTCGCTGCGGGAGCATTTTGCGCAGTGACAATCTACGTCGCGCTCCGCACCATTCGTGAGACGCACGTATGAATCCATCGAACTGGCCCGCGATCACCGACAAGACGCTCTCCATCATCATGGGCGGGGGAGCTGGCACGCGTCTTTTTCCTCTCACCAAGGAGCGCTCGAAGCCCGCCGTGCCGCTGGCCGGGAAATACCGGATCGTGGACATCCCGGTTTCCAACTGCATCAACTCCGGCCTGCGGCGGGTGTATGTGCTCACGCAGTTCAATTCCGCCTCGCTGCACAAGCACATCAACTCGAGCTACAAGTTCGACAATTTCTCGCGCAGCTTCGTCGAGATCCTGGCCGCGCAGCAGACGCCCACGGACACGAGCTGGTATCAGGGCACCGCCGACGCCGTGCGGCAAAACCTCCGCGATTTCCTCCAGTATCCGTACGAGTATTTCGTGATCCTGAGCGGCGATCAGCTTTATCGGATGGATTTCCGCGAGGTGCTCAAACAGCACATCGAGACGAAGGCGGACATGACCCTCGCCACGATCCCGGTGGGCCGCGAGGCGGCGCAAGAGTTTGGCCTCATGCACACCGACGAGACGCGGAAAATCGTGCGCTTTGAGGAAAAGCCGAAAGACCCCGCAGTGCTCGACGCCATGCGCATCCCGCCGTCGCTGCTTCAGGAACTGGGGCGGCCCGCCGATGCGGAGCTGTTTCAGGCCTCGATGGGCATCTACATTTTCAACCGCGAGGTGCTGATCAAAGCGCTCGACAACACCTTCGTGGATTTCGGCAAGCACGTCATCCCGGACATGCTCCCGAAGTTCCGCGTCCACGCCTACGTTTTCCAAGGCTACTGGGAGGACATCGGCACGATCCGCGCTTTCTTCGACGCGAATCTCCAGCTCACCAATCCGGTGCCGGAGTTCAATTTCTTCGACACCGTGACGCCGATCTACACGCACGCGCGCTTCCTCCCCGCGAGCAAGATCAACGGTGCCAACATCCGCCAGACCATCCTCTCCGACGGCTGCATCATCGACGACGCGCACATCGAGCGCGCGGTCATCGGCATCCGCAGCTACATCAAAAGCGGCACCACCGTGCGCAACAGCATCATCATGGGCGCGGACTTTTACGACGCAGACCAGGCCGCGCGCGGCAACACCCCCGAGTTGGGCATCGGACGGAACTGCGTCATTGACCACGCGATCATCGACAAGAACGCGCGGGTCGGCGACGGCGCGGTGATCACGCCGGACGGGAAACCGAAGAATTTCGACGGCCCGAATTTCTACATCCGCGACGGCATTGTCGTCGTGCCCAAGGGCGGGGTCATCGAGGCGGGCGCGTGGATTTGAGCGGGTGCCGGATCGAATTTCTGTTGGACGGCGCGCGCGCAACCCGCGCTAATCCTTTCCCGAAAAGCGTGCGCTGGACTGGGTGGAGAATCTTTCTCGGACAGCCTGCGCCTTCCTCCTCAACCTCCATCTCCATGCCAATCATCCGCCGTCTCACCTCGGGCTTGCTCAGCCTGTTTTTCGTCAACGCTTTTGCCACCGTCTCGGCGGCGGACATTCCGGCGGTAGTGCCGTCCGCGCCCGTGGCCGTGCAGGATTTCAAGGAACCGATCCGCGTGGCCTGCGTGGGCGACAGCATCACCCAGGGAGCCGGGACTGAGGGCGGAAACTCCTATCCGGCGCAGCTCGGCAAGATGCTCGGCGAGAAGTGGAAGATCGGAAATTTCGGCATCAGCGGAACGACGATGCTCAAGAAGGGCGACAGCCCGTATTGGAAGCAGGGTGCGTTCACGAACGCCCAGGGCTTTAAGCCGAATGTCGTGATCATCATGCTCGGCACGAACGACACGAAACCGCAGAACTGGAAGAGCAAGGACGACTACGCGGCGGACTACCGGGAGATGGTCGAGACATTCCTGAAACTGGAGAGCAAGCCGCGCGTCTACGTGTGCCGGCCGTGCCCGGTGATCGCGAATGGCAACTGGGGCATCAATGAGCCGAACGTGCTGGAACTGATCCCGGTGATCGACAAGCTCGCGGCGGATTGGAAGCTCGGGGTGATTGATATGCACGCGGCGCTGGCCGGGCGCGCGGAGCTGATCCCGGATCGCGTGCATCCGAACAACGGCGGCGCGGAAGCGATGGCGAAGGCGGCGTTTCGCGTGCTCACGGGCAGCGACTTGGCCCCGGTGAAGTAGCCAGCGCGTTGCGCGATGAGCAAAGTGATTGTCGCTGGGTGCGGGTTTGTGGGGCTGGCGACGGCGCGGCTGTTTGCCGGAGCAGGCCGGGAGGTCGTGGGCGTGACCCACTCGGTGGAATCCGCAGGGCTGCTCCGCGGCGAGGCTTTCCCGGTGGTGGCGTGCGACATCACGGATCGCGTGGCGCTGGCGGGGTGCGGGGAATTGCGCGGGGCGGAGGTGGTCATCCACTGCGCGAGTTCCGGGCGCGGCGGGGTGGAGCAATACCGCGCGGTGTATCTCAACGGCGCGCGGGCGCTGGCGGAGGTGCTCGCGCCGCGGACGCTGGTTTTCACGAGCAGCACGTCGGTCTACGCACAGACGGACGGCGCGTGGGTCAGCGAGGAAAGCGCCGCTGCGCCGGATCGCGAGACGGGCCGGGTGCTGCGGGAGGCGGAGGATTTTGTGCTCGCGCAAGGAGGGGTTGTGGCGCGGCTGGCGGGGATTTACGGGCCGGGCCGGTCGGTGCTGCTGCGGAAGTTTTTTGCCGGTGAGGCGGTCATCGAGGGCGACGGCTCGAAGTGGATCAACCAGGCGCACCGCGACGACATCGCCGCTGCGCTCGTCCATCTCGTGACCACCGGAGCGGGCGGCGTTTTCAACGTGAGCGACGACGAACCGCTCGCGCAGCGTGCCGTGTACGCGTGGCTCGCGGAGCGCTTCGACCGCCCGCTCCCGCCGTGCGGCCCGATCGACACCGACCGCAAGCGCGGCTGGACAGACAAGCGTGTGAGTAATGCGAAGCTGCGCGCCACCGGCTGGCAGGCGCGGTATCCATCGTTCTTCGCGGCGGTGGAAAGCGATCCCGCACTGCTCGCGGCGAGCATGCCGGAGAGGTCGAACTGATGGGCCCTATCTCGATTCCTGAACTGACTCCGGTCGGGAAAAACGTTCGCCTTTTTTCCGAACTCGGGCACCATCTTCGTCCTATGAAAATCACCAACCTCATCCTCATTGCCACCACCCTCGCCTTTGCTGCCTGCGCCGGCGCACCGAAGAAATCTGAGTGCTGCTCGAAGCAACCGGAAAAATGCTGCGCCAAGGGCGACACCAAAGCCTGCCCCAAGGATGGCGGAAAATGCGGGGCGAAGAAAAAATCTTCGTAGGCCGCGGCTGCCAACTGAAGAGCCCCCCTTAATCTGACCCGGCCCGGAAGGCGCACCCTTCGGGTCGGGTTCTTTTTTCTCCAAAC
>CAIQUL010000110.1 GCA_903874975.1 uncultured Chthoniobacter sp.
CGTGAGCGACAAGCCCGCCCGCCAGATCGCCGCGGAGACCGGAGCACGCTACGGTGGCGTGCTCTACGTCGATTCGCTGAGCGATGCCAAAGGTCCGGTACCAACTTATCTCCGGCTGCTCGAGCACGACGTGGAGACGGTCGTGAAAGGTCTACTCGGCGAATGAGCGACGCTCCCGTCCAGCTCGACGTCCACGACGTCACCGTCACCTACCCGAACGGCAACACCGCGTTGCAAGACGCCAGCTTTCGCCTCGACGGCGGCACCATCTGCGCGCTCGTCGGCATCAATGGCAGCGGCAAATCCACGCTCTTCAAAGCGATCATGGGGTTTGTCCGGCCGAGCAAAGGTAGCGTGCAGATTTCCCACGGGACCGTCGCCGCCGCACAAAAGCGCAACCTCATCGCCTACGTGCCGCAGAGCGAGGAGGTGGACTGGACCTTTCCCGTGAGCGTCTGGGACGTGGTCATGATGGGCCGCTACGGCTACCTGAATTTCCTCCGCATCCCGCGCGCCGAAGACCGCCGCATCGTCGAGGAAAGCCTCGCCCGCGTCGGCATGCTCGACTTCCGCGACCGCCAGATCGGCGAGCTGAGCGGCGGGCAAAAGAAGCGCGTCTTCCTCGCCCGAGCGCTCGCCCAGCGCGGGCGCATCATCCTGCTCGACGAGCCCTTCACCGGCGTCGATGTGCAGACCGAATCGACCATCATCGAGCTGCTCCGCCAGCTCCGCACCGAGGGCCACCTCATGCTCGTCTCCACGCACAACCTCGGCTCCGTGCCCGAGTTTTGCGACCAGGTCGTGCTCGTCAACCGCACTGTCCTCGCCTGCGGTCCGACGCTTGAAGTCTTCACCGAGCAGAATCTCACGAAAGCGTTCGGCGGCGTGCTCCGCCATTTCCGCTTCGACGAATCCACCGTGCAAAAACACGACGGCCGCACCGTCACCGTGCTCAGCGACGACGAGCGCCCGCTGGTCTTCGGCAAAGGCGGACACCTCGAATTCAGCCAGCGCCAAGGCCGCGAGGAGATCGTGAAACAGCGCGCCGAAGAGCCCGACGACGAATGATCGAAACGCTCCTCACGCCACTCCACTACCAGTACATGGTCAAGGCCATCCTCGTGAGCGGCCTGATCGGCGCGGTGTGCGCGTTTCTCTCCTGCTTCGTCACCCTCAAAGGCTGGTCGCTCATGGGCGACGCGCTCTCCCACGCGGTCGTCCCCGGCGTCGCCATCGCCTACATGGCTGGCCTGCCTTTCGCCCTCGGCGCCTTCCTCACCGGCCTGCTCGCGGCGGTCGGTATGGGCTTTGTGAAAAAGAAGACGCGGCTCCGCGAGGACGCCGTCATCGGCGTCGTCTTCACCAGCTTCTTCGCGCTCGGCCTGCTCCTCATCTCGCTTTACCCGAGCGGCATCGACCTCCGCACGATCATCTTTGGCAACATCCTCGGCATCGCCGATCCCGACATCTGGCAGATCGTCATCATCTCCGCCGTCACCCTCACCGTGCTCGGTCTAAAATGGCGCGACCTCCTGCTTTTCTGCTTCGACCCGAATCAGGCGCGCGCCCTCGGCCTCAATGTCACCGCGCTCCATTTCACCCTGCTCACGCTCCTCGCCGCCACCGCCGTCGCCGCGCTGCAAACCGTCGGCGCGTGCCTCGTCGTCGCCATGCTCGTGACGCCCGGCGCGACCGCTTACCTGCTCACCGATCGCTTTGGCAAAATGCTCGCCATCGCTGTTTCCATGGGCACCGGCACCTCGCTCGTCGGCGCGTATGCCAGCTACTTTTTCGACGGCTCCACCGGCGGCTGCATCGTCGTTTTGCAAACCGTGCTTTTCCTCCTCGCCCTCGTCTTCGCGCCGCAACACGGCATGCTCGCCGCCCGCGCCAAACGCCTCGCGGCGTAGGAAAATTCGAAATCCGAATGGCGAAATCCGAAACAAATTCCGAAAAGCCAGAAAGCGGGAACGCAGAGACGCGCGCCAAATCCATTTTTCGACCGTTTCCGATTGTTCGGGTTTGTTTCGAATTTCGAATTTCGAATTTCGAATTTTCCGCCTGATGGAAACTCTCCTCGAACCCTTCCAATACGCCTTCATGCGCGACGCCATGCTCGTCGGCGCGGTTGTCGGCGCGGTCTGCGCGGTGCTCTCCTGCTACCTCGTGCTCAAAGGCTGGTCGCTCATGGGCGACGCCATCTCGCATGCCGTCCTGCCCGGGATCGTCATCGCCTACGCTGTCGGCGCGCCGCTCGCGCTCGGCGCGTTTGCGTCCGGCCTGCTCTGTGCCGTCGCCACCGGCTTCATCAAGGCCAACTCGCGCGTGAAAGAGGACACCGTCATGGGCGTCGTCTTCACCGGCCTCTTCGCGTTCGGGCTGGTGCTTTTCACGAAAGTGAAGAGCGACCTGCACCTCGACCACATCCTCTTCGGCAACATCCTCGGCATCGAGCGCCGCGACCTCATCGAGAGCGTCGTCGTCGCCACGGTCACGCTCGTCATCGTCCTCGCGCTGCGCCGCGATCTGCTCCTCTTCTGCTTCGATCCCAGCCACGCGCGCGCCATCGGCCTGCCCACCGGCTTTCTCAACTACCTGCTCCTCGCGCTCCTCGCCGCCACCATCGTCGCGGCGCTCAAAGCCGTCGGCATCATCCTCGTCATCGCCATGCTGGTGACGCCCGGCTGCATCGCCTATCTGCTCACCGACCGCTTCAGCCGGATGCTCTGGATCGCCACCGCGAGCGCGGTTTTCTCCAGCCTCGCCGGGGTCTACGTGAGCTTCTTCATCGACGGCTCCACCGCCGCCTGCATGGTCCTCGTGCAGACGGTGATCTTCCTCGCCGCCCTCGCCTTCGCGCCCAAGCACGGCCTGCTCGCCCGCCCGCGCGTCAGCGAGTCGGCGTGACTCCGCGGACGGGATGACGCGGTGACGCGCACTCCGGGGAGCACACGCGTCCCGCGTGTTGGTCTTGGCGTCCCGCCAAGACGAACTTTTCTGACGCACCGCAAACCGACGACGTGAGCGCCAACCGCAAGCGCCGCGCTTCGGAATTCCGTCGAGGCGGGGACGCCTCGACCAACACGCGGGACGCGCGTGCTACCCGGAGATCAGCACCGCGCCGGCCTGCTGATTGAAACCGACGACGGTCACGAGCGCAGTTTCACCGGTTATTGCGGCGGCGACGGTTTGCATGAGGGCGCTCGCGCCAGGCGATTCCCCGAATGATTTCTTCGGCGCGAAG
>CAIQUL010000111.1 GCA_903874975.1 uncultured Chthoniobacter sp.
AACCACCTCAAAATCGCACGCCAACGGCATCGATACGGCTCAGCGAAGTCGCGGTGGGCGCAGGCGGGACGGGACGCAGTCGAAGGATCTCTAACTATTCGCGGGCGGAGGCGGTGGGCGATGGTCGCGAAAGCCTCCGGCTTTTGGCCTCCGCTTGGCCGATAAACCCCAGAGGGTTTCGCTACTCTACGCCCCCGCCGGGAGTTAGAGGTCCTTCGACTGCGCTGCGCAAAGCCTCCGCTCCGCTCAGGATGACCGTAGTTTTTTCCACACCCATGCCCGCCAAGAAAACCACCGACCGTCCACTGACCCGCGCCGAGTTGATCAAAGAAACCTGCCGCCGCATCCGCGTGGCGCGCAGCTACTGGGACGCACACAACAACCGCGCCTGCCGCGGCGAACGCACCAAGGCCCTCGCGCTTTACGAAAGCCTCAGCGAAGCCGAGCGGGAGAAGGTGCCGCAAGTCCTCCGCGTCTGGCTCCGCTACCGCAGCGAGAAATACTTCGGCGAACACCGGACGGCTCCGGGCAACGGCCGGCGGTAGGCGCGCGGCACCCTACCTACAATGTCCCTTGGCACCTCGCCGGGCCGCGCCTAGTCTCGCTGCCCGCATGAGCATTTTTCAAAACGCGGCGCGCGCTGCGCTCGCCACGATCGAATCCCTCCGCCCGCTCGAACCGGAGCTGGAACGCGCCGCGCAGATGGTCGGCGCGTGCCTGGCGACCGGCGGCAAACTCCTGGTCTGCGGCAACGGCGGCAGCGCGGCGGACGGCGCGGATTTTGCCACGGAATTCACCTGCCGCTTTGTCACCGACCGCCAGCCGTATCCTGCGATCAATCTCGCCGCGTGCGGCAGCGTGCTCACGGCCACGGGCAACGACTACGGTTTCGACGAAGTCTTCGCCCGGCAGGTGCGGGCTTTCGGGCGAAAGGGCGATGTGCTGGTGGCGCTGACCACGAGCGGCAACTCCAAGAACATTCTCTCCGCAATCGCCGCGGCGAACATCGCCGGAGTGCAGACCATCGCGCTGCTCGGTCGCGACGGCGGACGGGCGAGGGGACACGCGCAAGTGGAGTTGATCGTGCCGACGCCGATCACCGCGCGCATCCAGGAAGGGCACAAGTTTCTGCTCCATGTCCTTTGCGAAATCGTGGAGACGAACTGGCTGCTGGCGAAGCCAAAGTAGCTTGGGCTTCAGCCCAAATGGCGCGGGTGACGTAGGACTGAAGTCCCAGCTACTTGGCGGCTACGCGAAGTCGTAAACCGTGGCGCGCTGGCAGTTCGGCTTGAAGACCTTTTCCACGAACTCGAGGTGCAGCGGATGGACCTGATAGGCCGCCTCGGCCTCCTTGTCCTCGAAGGTGAGATTGAGCGCGACCTGATAGCTCTGGTCCACGACCGGGCGCGTGCTCGGCACCATGCGGCCGATGTGGAAGCTCTTCGCCAGCGGAATGGGCTGTAGATATTTCTCCGCGCCTTCAAGGAGTGCATCGGCGGCGTTGGGGAGTTCGGGTTTGGTCCAAAAAATGACGACGTGAGAAAACATGGTGCGGAGGATGAAGGGTTGAGTTGGATTTCTGGCGAGGGCGTGTGTTAAGCGAGCGGTGCCCGGTTATCAATCCCGCAAATCCTGCTCCATGAATCTGCCCCGTCTCCTCGTCCTCGCCGCGTTCGCGCTCTGTGCGGGCTGCAACTCGCTTGAGAATCCGTTCGCTGGAGTCCGCCTCCTCAAAACGGGCCAGGACGCGCGCGCCTTCAATCCGCAGACCGGCGAATACGAGTGGCCCAAGGACGCCGCCCCGCGCCCGAAGACCAAGCGCGAGCCTGGGGCCGTCACACCCGCGACGACGCCGGCACCCAAGCCCGACGGCCGGCCCTACGATCCGCAGAAAGGCGAGTTCGCCGACCCTGATCCCACACGCTGAGCGGCGGGGTGGGTTTCGGCGGAGGAAAAGTGGGCGCTATCGCGCGCCGAGTTCGGGGAAAGCGACCTGCTTTTCCTGCCGCAGAAGTTTCGTGCAACGGGCGCTGAGTTTGGGCGAAGGCGCGCGGGGATTCCAGGCGCGCGGGGCGGGGAGGAGGGCGGCGAGCATGGCGCATTGTTCACGTGTGAGGTCGCGGCTGGCGCTGCCGTAGTGCGCCTGGGCCGCGGCTTCGAGGCCGTACACGCCGTCGCCCATCTCGATGACGTTCACGTAGAGTTCGAGGATGCGGCGTTTCGGGAGGAGCAACTCCATCCAGAAGGTGGAGTAGGCCTCCAGCCCCTTGCGCACCCACGAGCGGCCCTGCCAGAGGAAGAGCGAGCGGGCGCATTGCATTGAGATCGTCGAGGCCCCGCGCACGCCGTTTCCAGTGCGCTCGGCCTGGGCGCGGGCGATGCGGATTTCCCGCCAGTCGAAACCGTGGTGTCGGAAAAAGCGCTGGTCTTCGCCGACGAGCGCGAACTTCACGAAGTCGCGCGGCATTTTCTCCAAGTCGCGCCAGACGTAGCGACGCTCGGCCAAGGGCTGTCCGTTGAGGCGCGCCTCCAGCGGTCGCAGGAGCATGAGCGGGGTGATCGGCGGATCGATAAAGCGGACGCAGGCGACCTCGACGATCGGCAAGATCAAAAGCGCGAGAACCACCATGCCGAGCCAGCGCAGCCAGCGGCGTCGCGGCGCGGGAGCGGACTTCCCGCGTTTCCACGACTCTGCACCTGTGTTGGGCGGATCGGCACGGACCGGACGCGCTGAATCTTCAGCCGACCGCTGTCCGCCGCCGGCGGATGCACTTCCGGGGCTGGCGCGACATCAAAGACGTCACGGCGATTTTCGTCGCGGTCCATTCGTGCTCGCTGGAGGCGCGCGATTTCACCGGTGAGGCGGCCGGTGTTCTCGGTGGAACCGCGGAGTTCCTCCTCATGGCGGGCTTGCAGCGCGGTGCGGACCTCTGCCTTCTCGGCTTTCGCCGCGGTGAGGGAGGCGGCGTGTTCGGCCGTGCGGGCGGCCAGCGTTTGCTCGTGCTGTTCGCGGAGCTTGGCGAGGGCTTCGTCGTGGTGCCGGATGGCGACCTCGGCCCCGGCGACGGTGACATCGGGCACGGCGCGCGCGCCCGCCAGCATCCGCATCATCTTCTGCCCCGGGAAACGAATCTCGGTTTCATCGGACGCCGGAATCTCGTCGCGAAAAATTTCCGGAACGCGGCGATAAATCTCCGTCAGCCGGATGCCCGTTTGTCCGCGCGCGATCCGTTCGGCCAGCTCGGCGATGTCGCAGGTCAGCTTGGTCGAGTCGGCGGGCGGGCCTTCGTGGAGAAGCTGGGGGGCGATGCGCGGCAGGAAATCGCTCAATTCGAGGTGCATCTCGTGCTTCGGTCCGCGCTGCGCCGGCCTCGCCGGCAGCAGGGGTTCCACGGGCGGAAAACCCGGCATCCCCGTGCCGCGCGAACGCGGGCTCCCGCTGGTGTCCGCCGGCCGCGCCGGCACCCCTGCGGGAGGCGCTTTCACCTCTTTGGCCGGGGCGGTGTCCTCGCTCGGTTTGCGCTGAAAGCGATCAAGAAATGACATAGACCTGCACGATAGGGGAAAAGACGGAGCAACTTCCAGTCCTGTCCCCGCCCCGGATTGCGCGCCGGGCTAGCTTTTTTCCCACGGCTCCAAAGGCCGGCCCGGCTTTCCCGCCCCGCCGACGACAAACGGCGCACAGCTTTCCGCCAGCCGTGCCGGGAGGACGGCGGTGAGTCGCACGGCGTCGCCCTCATACTCGGTGTGCAGGATGCGCCCGAGCCGGTGGATGCTGGCGAGCAGCGCACCCTCGCGCTGCGGCACCCGGAGATCGCACGTGACCGCGCCGCCATCGGCCATTTCGCCCATCCGCGCGATCAGTTCGTCGAGTCCTTCGCCGGTCTGGACGGAGATGAAAAGCGCATCGGGGAAGTGCCGCCGATGCACCGCGAGGGTCGCGTCGTCGGCCACCTTGTCGATCTTGTTGAAGACGATCAGCGTCCGCTTTTCATCCGCCCCCAACTCGGCGAGCACGCGGCGGGTGGTGTTGTAAAAATCCATCACCTGCGGCTGCGAGGCGTCGAGCAGATGGATGAGAAAATCCGCGAGCGCCGATTCCTCCAGCGTGGCGTGGAAAGCCTCGACGAGCCGGTGGGGGAGTTTGCGGACGAAACCGACGGTGTCGGTGAGCAGCAGCGGCTGCTTGTTGGGCAGCGCGATCTTCCGCGTCGTCGTATCGAGCGTGGCGAAAAGCTTGTCCTCGATCAGCACATCCGCGCCGGTCAGCCGGCGGAGCAGCGAGGACTTTCCGGCATTCGTGTAGCCGACGATCGCGGCGTTCGGCACCGGGGTGCGCTTGCGATCCTTGCGCTGTGTGGCGCGGGCCTCGCGCACGGTTTCGAGATCGCGTTTGCAGCGGTCGATGTTCCCGCGGATGCGTCGCTTGTCCTGTTCGAGCTGCGTCTCGCCTTCGCCGCGCGCGCCGATGCCGCCGCCCTGCCGGACGAGGTGCGTCCAGCCGCGGGTGAGGCGCGGCATCTGGTACTCCATCTGCGCCAGCTCCACCTGCAGCCGCGCCTCCCGGGTCTGCGCCCGCTTCGCGAAAATATCCAGGATCACCTCCTGGCGATCGATCACCGTGAGGCCCGCGAGCAGCTCCCAGTTCCGCTGCTGGCTCGGCGACAGCTCGTTGTCGAAAATGATCACGTCGCACCGCTGCCCCTTTGCCCGCGCCACGATTTCATCCGCCTTGCCCGTCCCGATGAGCAGCCGCGGATGCTGTTCGCGATGATGCACCAGCATCCGGTCGATGACCGGCACGCCGAGCGTATGGACCAACTCCTCCAGCTCCTCCAGCAGGCTCGCCGTTTCATCCCGCATCGCCGGCTCCACATACGCCCCGACGAGCAGCGCGCGCTCCACCATGTTGCCACTTTTTTTGTTTTCAGTCATGCGAGAGCCCACCGTATCCCGGGCCATGCGAACCGCCAAGCACCGCCCCGCGATTTCTCCCGCCGCCTACAGCAATGAGCACCAAGGCTCCTGCGTGGAGTGATCGACGCTGAACGGGCCGGTGATTTTCGCCGGCGTCAGGATGGCGAGGAATTCGCACTTCTCCGTGTTCTCATTGCGGCAGCCGTGGATGACGCCGCGCGGGATGTAGAGCGTGTCCCCGGCGCGCAGGATGCGGCTTTCCTCTTCGATCCACTGCTTCATCTCCCCGGAGAGGACGTAGATGATCTCGTCCATTTCCGGGTGCGTGTGAAAAGGGTGACCGCTGCCCTGGTCCAGGAGACCGCGGACGAGGACGAGGTTCTCGGCGTCGCCGAGGCCGTCCTTGAAGTACCAGTTGTTGAGCTGGCCGGGGAGTGGTTCGACGAAGGTTTCAGCGGCGGAGACGAAACGGCGGAGCATGGGAATTAGGAATTAGGATTTGGGATTTGGGATTTGGGATTGAGGATTTAGCATTGAGAGCCAGCGGGCGCACAAATCCAAAATTCGATTTCCTCCATGGTGGGATGACATCGCCCTCCGGGACAGGCCCAGGCAGGCTCATCCCGCCCCCAAGAATTCCGCCGGCAGGTTCGGTCTCTGCAGGAATGACGGATTGATTTTTCCAGCTCCGCGCCGCCGTCGCGGAGCGCAGACGCCCCCGCCACGCGAGGTTTGCCAACCTCCGCCCGACCCGCCAGATTCCCGCCCCTCAAACCCTATGTCCGAGATTCCCAAGACCTACGAACCGCAGGCCATCGAAGAGCGCTGGTATGCGCAATGGCTCGCCGACGGCTGCTTTCACGCGGACCCGGCGTCAAAAAAGCCTGCGTATTCCATCGTCATCCCGCCGCCGAATGTCACCGGCGTCCTGACCCTCGGCCACGTCCTGAACAATACCATCCAGGACATCCTCGCCCGCCGCGCGCGCATGCAGGGCAAGGAAGTGCTTTGGCTTCCCGGCACCGATCACGCCGGCATCGCCACGCAGACCGTCGTCGAGCGCACGTTGAAAAAGCAGGGTGTCATCCGCCATCGCGACGACCTCGGGCGCGAGAAGTTTTTGGAGAAAGTCTGGGAGTGGAAGGACAAGCACGGCGGCATCATCATCCAGCAGCTCAAGAAACTCGGCTGCTCCTGCGACTGGGAGCGCGAGCGCTTCACCATGGATGAGGACTACTCGCAGTGTGTGCAGCGGGTCTTTGTGGACCTTTATAAAAAGGGCCTGATCTATCGCGGCAAACGCATGGTCAACTGGTGCCCCGCTTCGCTCACTGCGCTCTCCGACGAGGAGGTGGAGATGAAGCCGCAGAACGGGACGATGTATCACTTCAAAGTGGAGGTGGCGGAGCAGCCCGGCACGTTCCTGACCATCGCCACCACGCGTCCCGAGACCATTCCCGGCGACACCGCCGTCGCCGTGAATCCGAAGGATCCGCGCTACGCGCATCTCATCGGCCAACAGGTTCGCCGTCCGCTGCCCATCCAGATTTCCGACGCGGAAAAGCTCATCCCGATCGTTGGCGACGACCACGTGGATTTCGCGTTCGGCACCGGCGTGTTGAAAGTCACGCCCGCGCACGACAAGGCGGACTTCGACATCGGCCAGCGGCACAAGCTGCCCGTCATCGACATTATGAATCCCGACGGCACCATGAACGCGCTCGCCGGTGAATCGCTCGTCGGCCTCGACCGCTTCGAGGCGCGCAACGTGGCCGTCGAGCATCTCCGCGAACTCGGCGTGCTCGTGAAGGAGGAGCCGTATCAAAACAACGTCGGCTACTCCGAGCGCGCCGGCGTGCCCATCGAGCCGCGCCTGAGCGAGCAGTGGTTTTTGAAGTATCCGAGCGTCGAGAAATCGAGAGCCATCGTGGCCGAGGGCTCAATGAAGTTTTACCCCGAGCGCTGGGCCAAAGTGTATGACCACTGGCTCGGTGGGATTCAGGACTGGTGCATCAGCCGCCAGCTTTGGTGGGGGCATCGCGTACCGGTTTGGTATCGCGGCGATGAAATCTTTTGCGGAATCGACGCGCCCGAAGGCGACGGCTGGACCCAGGACCCCGACGTCCTCGACACTTGGTTCAGCTCCTGGCTCTGGCCTTTCGCCACGATGGGCTGGCCGGAAAAGACCGGCACGCTCGCCAAATTCTACCCGACCACCGATCTCGTCACCGGGCCGGACATCATCTTCTTCTGGGTCGCGCGCATGATCATGGCGGGCTTCGAGTGGATGGGGGAGATGCCGTTTCGGAATGTCTATTTCACCGGCATCATCCGCGACAAACAGGGGCGCAAGATGTCAAAGTCGCTCGGCAACTCGCCCGACCCGCTCGACCTCATCGCCGCGTATGGCGCGGACGCCCTCCGCTTCGGCGTCATGCGCAGCGCGCCGCTCGGGGCCGACATCCTTTTCGACGACAAGAACGTGGAACTCGGCCGCAACTTCTGCACGAAGCTCTGGAACGCGGCGCGCTTCCGCCAGATGCAGGGCGGCGAAACCGAGGGCGAAATCAACCCCGTGCTCCTCACGAGCGACGACAAATGGATCCTGCTCCGCCTCAACGCCGCGATCCGCGAAGTCTCCGCCGCGCTCGACGAATACCGCTTCAGCGACGCGGCCAACGCGCTCTACCGCTTTTTCTGGAGCGAGTATTGCGACTGGTATGTGGAGGCGAGCAAGGCGTCGCTTTACACCAACGCGACCGCGACGGGCGAGGCCGCCGCCGAGTCGGTGCTCGGCGACTTCGAGCAGCGCAAGGCGAACACGCTGGCCGTCATGGATTTCGTCCTCGCGCACACCCTGCGGCTGATGCACCCGTTCCTGCCTTTCATCACCGAGGACCTCTGGCACGGCCTCGGTTTCCACGACGACCTCCCCGCCGATCAGGGCGGGCGCACGATCATGTTCGCCCGGTGGCCCGCGCCGCTGGACAACGATTTCTACCACTACTACGACCTCGACCCGAGCGCCGAGGAAGCGGCCAACGCGAAATACGAAGTCGTGAACCTCGGCCGCGGGCTGCGTCGCGACGCGAACATTGCGAGTAACAAGCGCGTGCGCTTCATCCTGCAAAGCGCCACGCCGCTCCTGCCGCACGACACCGAAGTGCTCCGCATCCTGCTCAACGCCGAGCCGTTGGAAATCCTGCCCAGCTACGACGCCCCGCGCGGCACACCCAGTACGATTACCCCGCTCGGCACGCTCTTCCTCCCGCTGGA
>CAIQUL010000112.1 GCA_903874975.1 uncultured Chthoniobacter sp.
CGGAAGGCGTGACGCATTTTTTCCCGAGCCGGCGGACGATGATGAGCGGGATTTGTGGGAGCGAGTCTCCCGCTGGAAGGGCGGCCTCGATGCGCTCACGCCGGAGGTCCTGCGGGAGCTGACCGCGCTTGAGGGCTGCGACTTCGCGACGGCGCTGCTGCATCGGCGGATCGTGGAGTCGGAGCGGCACGGGCCGTTTCTCCGCGCGCTCGGCGAGCCTGCTCGCCCGTGCGAACCGCTTCGTCTATCGCATCCGCGGCCGCTCGCTGGATTTCTCGCCCGCCGCTGCCACGCGCGGCTCTCGACCTTCGGCCCAAATGGCGGCTCCATCCTGCTCGCCACCGCCCCGCGCTGGCCCGGTCAGCTCTGCCCGGCGTGGGGCGCGGACCATCATCTCCACCCGTCAGCGGGCGAGCGTCCGTTGCTCGCGGCGCTGCTGCAGGTCCTCGCCGGAGGCGCATGATTCGTCGGCCCGTGCGCGCTTTCCGCTTTCACTCCCGTCCGCCAATCGACTAATCCACGCCGCATGTCTGCCATTACCGAAGCGCTCGTGCGCGAAAAACTTTCGACCGTCAAATATCCAGGGTTCAGCCGCGACATCGTTTCGTTCGGCTTAGTGAAGGAGGTGTGGGTGAGCGGCGACGATGTGCTCGTGCAGTTGTCGCTGGCCACGAACGACCCGCGCGTGCCGCAGGCGATCAAGGAGGGCTCCGAAGCGGCGCTGGCGCAGCTTCCGGGGATCGGCAAGGCGACGGTGCGCATCGACATCCAAGCTTCGGCGCAGGCCGCGCCCGCGGCGGGCGGCGCGCCGATGGCCGCGTCGGCGATTCCCGGTGTGAAGCATGTGATCGCCGTGGCCAGCGGGAAGGGTGGCGTGGGTAAATCGACCGTCGCCGCAAACCTCGCGGTCGCTTTGCAGAAAAACGGCGCGTCCGTCGGACTGTGCGATTGCGATCTTTACGGGCCGAGCATCGGACTGATGTTTGGCACCAGCGAGCGGCCGATGGCGACGGAGGAGAACCGCATCATCCCGATCGAGCGCGCGGAGTTGAAACTGATGTCGATGGGCTTTCTCCTCGACGACGCCGCGCCGGCGATCCTGCGCGGGCCGATGGTCACGAAATACACGCAGCAGTTTCTCCGGCAGGTGGACTGGGGCGAGCTCGACTACCTCGTGCTCGATCTCCCGCCGGGCACGGGCGACATCCAGCTCACCATCGTGCAGACGGTCGCGCTCACGGGCGTGGTCATCGTGACCACGCCGCAGGAGGTCGCGCTGATCGACGCGCGCAAAGCCTCGACGATGTTCACGAAGGTCAACGTCCCGGTGCTCGGGTTGATCGAAAACATGAGCTACTTCCTCTGCCCGAGCGATGGGCAGCGCTACGATATCTTCGGCTCCGGCGGCGGGGAGCGCGAAGCGGCGCGGCTGAAGGTTCCGCTGCTCGGCCAGGTGCCGATCGACATCGCCACCCGCGAAGCCGGCGACCGTGGGCTGCCCGTCACGGCTGCCGATCCGGCGAATCCGGTAGCCCTCGGCTTTCTGCAAATCGCCCGGACCCTCGCGGCGAATGTGGGCGCATAGAGACGCAGAAAACGAAATCGTTGACGCGCCCGCCATTTTCCCAAAATTACCCGACTACATGAGCCCCACGCCTGACGACCATCCCGACCTCGTCAAAGAATCCCTCCTCTACAAAGAGTTTCTCGCCGAGCGGGAGGAAATCCTGCGCCACAAATGGATCGAGAGTGAGAAGGCCGGCCACGATGTCGGCTTTGAAAAGGCGCTGCTCGACTGGATTTTGAAACACCGCTCGTCGTGGCGGCAGCAGCGGCAACAGCGGCAGCAAGGAACCTGAGCTAACTCCTGCGCTCCTTTAAGACGATCCCGCGAGGTCGCCAAGGAACATGAACCCAAACCCAACTCCACCAGCCCCCGGAGCCAGCGTCATCCTCGACGCCGCGGCCATCGAACGCGCCCTCCGGCGCATCGCGCACGAGATCATTGAGCGCAATCCCGACCTCGCGAAGGTCGCGCTCATCGGGATTCCGTCGCGCGGGGTGGAAATTGCGCGCCGGCTTGCGGCGCTCATTGGGCAGTTCAGCGGCGTGCAGGTTTTCGCTGGGGTGGTGGATGTGGCCATGCACCGCGACGACCTGCACCGGCACCGGGTCCCGCCTCGCGTGGAGCGGACGATTCTGCCGGCCGATCTCGATGGCAAAACGATCGTGCTGACCGACGACGTGCTGTTTTCCGGACGCACTTGTCGTGCGGCAATGGACTCGATCTCCAGCTTCGGGCGTCCAGCGCGCATCCAATACGCGGTGCTCGTCGATCGCGGCCACCGGGAGCTGCCGATTCGCGCGGATTACGTGGGAAAAAACGTTCCGACGGCGCTGCATGAACGCGTCCATGTCCGCTTTGCCGCCACGGATGAAATCGAAGACTCCGTCTGGATGAGCCGCACTCCATGAGCACCCAAGTCACTACGCCCACTCCTGATCTTCGCGCCGATGTGTGGTCGCGCAAAGACCTCACCGCCATCGAACCGCTCAGCGTCGGTGAACTGACCACGCTGCTGGACACCGCGGCCGCTTTCAAAACCGTGGGCACCCGCGAGATCAAGAAGGTGCCGGCTCTGCGCGGCCAGACGATGGTCAATTTTTTCGTCGAGCCCAGCACCCGCACGCGCGTCTCTTTTGAACTCGCCGCGCACCGCCTCAGCGCCGACGTGATCAATATGAGCGCGTCTTCTTCCAGCCTGACCAAAGGCGAGACGCTCAAGGACACCGCGCTCAATCTCCAGGCGCTGCACGCCGATATCATCGTGCTGCGCCACAGCTCCGCCGGGGCCGCGCAGTTCCTCGCCGAGCGGCTGCAGGCCAGCGTCATCAATGCCGGCGACGGCGCGCACGAGCACCCCACGCAGGCGCTGCTCGATACCTTCACGATCCGCGAAAAGCTCGGCCGCATCGCCGGCATCCACGTCGTCATTATTGGCGACATCCGCTTCAGCCGCGTGGCGCGTTCGAATATCCAGGCGCTCACGAAACTCGGCGCGCGGGTCACGCTCGTCGGCCCGCCCACGCTCGTCCCGCGGGAATTCGAGCATCTCGGCGTGGCGGTCACGCACGATCTCGATGCGGTGTTGCCCGACGCGGACGTGGTCAATCTGCTCCGCATCCAGCACGAGCGGCAGCGGAAGGAATACTTCCCGTCGCTGGGCGAATACACCGCGCTCTTCGGCCTCACAAAAGCACGTGCGGAAAAACTCAAGGCCGAGGCGCTCATCATGCACCCCGGGCCGATCAATCGCGGTGTCGAAATCGACAGCGACCTCGCCGACAGCGGGCGCTCGGTGATCCTCGATCAAGTCACCAACGGCCTCGCCGTCCGCATGGCCGTGCTCTTTCTCTGCGCCGGAGCGCGCCACGACTGAACCTGATGGACACCGGGACCTGCCAGCTCACCCAGCGCGAATTCCCGGCCGGCGAGCTTGTCCCGTTGTCGGCGATTCGTCCGCGGCTTTTGAAGCTGATTCAGGAAGCGAACCCCGGGGTAGGGGAGCAGCACTTCATTTCCGGTGAAGAGCTGAAAAAATTCCGCGCGCAGTATGTGCGGGGCGTGATCGCCGACGAAGTGGGCGAGGTCACTGCGCTCGAAACGGAAGTCGTGCGCAGCATGCAGGAGCACGAGCTGATTTCCGAGCACGTCGATCGCGAGTTCGAGACGAACCTCACGCTTGGCGAACGGGTCGCGGACAAGATCGCGTCCTTCGGCGGAAGCTGGACGTTCATCATTTCATTCGGCGGATTCCTCGCGGCCTGGATCGCGATCAACGCCGTCATTCTCGCGACCCGGCCGCCGGACCCATATCCGTTCATCCTGCTCAACCTCATTCTCTCGGCTCTCGCCTCGATCCAAGCACCGGTCATCATGATGAGCCAGAACCGGCAGGAGGCGAAGGACCGCGTCCGCAGCGAACACGACTACAAGGTGAACCTCAAGGCGGAGTTGGAAATCCGGCATCTTCACGAAAAGATGGATCACCTGCTCAAACAGCAGGCGCAGCGGCTTCTCGAGATTCAGCAGATCCAGATCGAGCTTCTCGAAGAAGTGCTGAAAAAATCCACGCCCGCCGGATCCGCCGCCCCATCAAATTCATGAAAACCACGCTGCACTTATTGCTATTCGTTTTCGCCCTCAGCCTGCCGCTCGCACGCACGCACGCGCAGTCGCAACATGAGATGAACCAACAGGCGGCCGCCGATTTCAAAAAAGCCGACGCGACGTTGAACAAGATTTACGCGCAGGTGCTGGCGAAGCTCGACGAGGAGGGGCAGGGCAAACACAAGGCCGCCCAGCGCGCGTGGGTCGCCTTTCGCGACGCCCAGGCCGAACTCGATGCCGACTTCATGCGCGGCGGCAGCGCCGCGCCGCTGCTCCGCTCGGGATCGCTGGCCGGGAGCACCCGTCAGCGGACGGAGGCGCTGAAAGAATTTCTCAAGCAACTCACCGATCGCTGACTGGCACGCTCCATCTCACTTTGACCACCAAAACCACTCTCCTCAAAAGCGGCCGCATCATCGATCCCGCAAACCGCCGCGACGAAATTGGCGACCTGCTCATTGTCGATGGTCGCATCGCGGAACCATCCGAACTCCGAGATCTGAAATCCGAAATCTCGGAGATTGACTGCGCTGGCTTGGTCATCGCGCCGGGCCTCATCGACCTTCACGTTCATCTCCGCGAGCCGGGGCAATCTGCGAAGGAGACGATCGCCAGCGGAACGAAGGCCGCAGCGGCGGGCGGATTCACCAGCATCGTGTGCATGCCGAACACTTCGCCGAGCATCGACAGCCCGAGCGTGGTCACGTGGGTTTTGGAAAAGGCGAAGGCCGAGGCGTGCGTGAATGTTTTCCCCACGGGCGCGATCACCAAAGGCATGGCCGGCGAAGAACTCGCGCCCATCGGCTCGATGTTCAAGGCGGGCATCGTGGCGCTGACGGACGACGGACGCTGCATCCAAAACCACGAGGTCATGCGCCGCGCGCTCGAGTACGCAGGCATGTTTGGTCTCACGGTCATGGACCATTGCCAGGACTACAATCTCGTCGGCAAAGGCGTCATGCACGAAGGCGCGGTCAGCACCGCGCTCGGGCTGCCCGGTTGGCCGGCGGCGGGCGAGGAGATCATCGTCCAGCGCAACGCCCTGCTCGCGGAACTCACGGGCACGCCGATCCACTGCCAGCACCTCAGCAGCGGCGGCAGCGTCCGCCTTTTGCGCGAAGCGCGCGCCCGCGGCGTGAAACTCAGCGGTGAAATCTGCCCGCACCACATCGCGCTGACCGACGAGTCGGTGCGCGGCTTCGACACGAATTTTAAAATGAACCCGCCGCTGCGCACGCAGCGCGACATTGACCTGCTCATCGAGGGCGTCGCCGACGGCACGATCACCGTCCTCGCCAGCGACCACGCGCCGCACTGCGCGTATGAAAAGGAAGTCGAGTTCGACCTCGCGCCCTTCGGCATCCTCGGCCTCGAAACCGAACTCGGCCTTTTTCTCGACCTCCTCGTTCACAAAAAGAAAGCCATCTCCCTCGCGCGCCTCATCGAGATGTTTACCACCGAGCCCGCCCGCCTCCTCCGCCTCGACCGCGGCACGCTGAGCGTCGGCGCACCCGCCGATGTCACGCTCATCGACCCCGGCCTCGAGTGGACAGTGGACAAAGAGCAGAGCTTCTCCCGCAGCCGCAACACGCCCTTTCACGGCTGGGAACTCAAAGGCCGCGCCGTCCGCACCATCGTGGCCGGCGAAACCGTGTGGAAGCTATGAGCGCGGAAAGTAGCTTGGACTTCAGTCCAAAGGCCGTGGCGAAACTGTGGACTGAAGTCCAAGCTACTTTGCCATGAAGCCCACCTGCGAAATTCCCTGCGCGATCTGCGGCAAGCCCAGCGAGTATTTCGCTGAGCCGACCGGCCCGTTTTGCTCGAACCGCTGCAAGCTGATCGACCTCGGCAAATGGCTCGGCGAGGAATACCGCGTGAGCGAGCCGCTGCGCCCCGATCACTTTGCCGAGTTCGAGGAACTTGGCGGAGAACTCGACCGGCCCGAATAACGAGTCAGCGCCAGCGATAGAGGCGGATGGGGTGCCGGAAAAATCCGCCGTCGCGGATGGAGGTAACGTAGGGTGTGGTGCGCTAGGATTGGAGGTTTCGAGCGGTACCAGCGGAAGGTCTTCGAAGTGCCGGACGTCGTCGCAAACGTAGTCTGGCGATAGGATACCCCGAGCGTCTTGTGTTCGCTGCGCGCGAACTGGAGATCGCTGAAATACCAGTCGCGCACGACATTTTGCTTATCGAACACCACCTCGGCGCCGATCCCGAAGGCCCCGGAGGTATTCGCCAGTTCGTGAACGACCTTGCGCACGTCGAGTTGTTGCTCGCCGTCCTGGAGACGATAGCCCACCACTCCTGTGTCTTTTCCGGCGCTTGCGTAGCCCAGTGAATCGATGGGAAAGCCATCGGTCACACGATCCGCTCCGCCTCGATTGGCGATCCGATATTGCACATTTACCTGCGCGGTTTCCCCTTGGAGCGCGATGTGCAGAAGTTCGCTTTAGAGCGCGATGCGCGTCTTCTGCTGCGGCACGAGAGGGCCTGTTGCTCCGACCGACGTGTGGACGAAGGTGCCGCCATTGCCCGCCGCGCGCGGGGTGAAAAGCGGGAGCGAAAGAGCCAGCACCAACGCCGCTGAAAATTGTGGGATCATGCCTCATGTCATCGCCGAAAGCCCCACGCGAGACAAGTGCGGGCAACTAGGCCGGTGGCGCGGACGATCTTTGATACCGGACGGGTCATTTATCCCTCCGCCTCGACCGCGGCACCCTCAGCCCCGGCGCAACCTCCGCCACGGCCGGAATCGGCAGGGGCGCAATCCTCGGATTCGCCACCCCGGCGCACTCTGGCAATTTTATATTACATATATTGTCATATGTTATAGAAGGAGGTCTCGAATCTCATTGTCATGGAGTCCCGCCATTGCAGGTTCGTCATCAGACGGATCCTCAAGGGTCGCCTCGATCAGCGCGCGCTTTCGCGACTGGAGCGCAAGAATCTTCTCTTCGACCGTACCTCGGGCGATCAGCTTGTATGAGGTAACCACCTTCGTCTGCCCAAGTCGGTGAGCTCGATCCGTGGCCTGGTCCTCAACGGCTGGGTTCCACCAAGGATCGAAATGAATGACGGTGTCGGCCTGCGTCAAGTTTAGCCCGGTTCCACCGGCTTTAAGGCTGATGAGAAAGACGGAAAACTCCCCGGATTCGAAGAGATCGACCTCTTTTGCGCGATTCTTCGTCTGTCCGTCCAGATAGCAGTACGAATACTGGAGCGATTCGAGAGTTGTGCGCAAAATCCGCAGCATTGACGCAAATTGGCTAAATATGAGCACCCGGTGTCCGCCATCGACAGCCTCGTTGAGCAGTTCCTCCAGCAGGAGGATCTTTCCCGACGTGTCTGCTGTGTCCGAGGCTCCTGACAGGCTCAGTAATCGGGTATCGCAGCAGGCCTGGCGCAGGCGCAGCAGCGCAGTGAGCATTAGCATGCGGACCTTTCCCTGATGCTCAGTTGCGGCCCATTCCGCAGACTGACGCCGGGTAGCTTCGAGGAGTTGATTGTATGCATTGCGCTGAGTCGTAGTCAGCTCACAATAAGCTACATGCTCTATTTTATTTGGTAGCTCTGTAACAACGTCTCGCTTCAATCGGCGCAGAACAACCGGCCTCAACCGCTTGATTAGCCGTCGGTGCTCCGGTCCGCTGGGGGCAATGGCAATCGGCTGCTGGTAGCGCTCGCGGAACTCCGTCCGCGAGCCCAAGTAGCCTGGCATGAGGAAGTTCATCAGCGACCAAATGTCGGAAAGCGAGTTTTCGATTGGGGTGCCAGTCAGAGCTAGGCGGCGGTGCGCCTTGAGAGAAAATGCGGATTGGGCGTTCTGGCTGTCGGGATTCTTAATGTGCTGAGCTTCATCGAGGACGGCGGCTGCGAAATCGATGTTCCGGTAATGCTCGATGTCGCGCCGGAGCAAGGCATAGCTCGTGATAATCAGGTCAGCCGTCTGGAGCGGTTCTCCGAAAAATGCACTGCGCTCCGCTCCATGAACGGCCAGGGTTCTGAGGTGCGGTGTGAACTTGGCGGCTTCCCGTTGCCAGTTGAAGACCAACGATGAAGGGCAAATCACGATAGTTTTTCCCGACAGACCGGCGGCAAAGGCGAGCGTCTGGACAGTTTTTCCTAAACCCATTTCGTCCGCAAGAAGGCCATTCAAACCACGTAAAAATAAACTCTTAAGCCATGTAATACCTTCAATTTGATAAGGACGGAGGATGTCCTTGAGCGCGCCAAGATCTGAGCCGTCCGCCGGGCGGTTTGTTCCGGTGGGATCGACCCATGCCGACCACGCGGGATCGCCATCCAGTTCGCCCCCCTGCTCGCTTGCCATTCCATCGAGATACGCCGCATGGCATCGGGCGATGCGGTAGAGCCCAGGCTGCTGCTGCTGCGGATTGCAGTCGTTGAGCACCTCCTGAAACTCATTAAGCATGCCGGGATCAAACACTGCGATCTTGCGATTCTTGAGCTTGGTCGCGTTTTGGCCCGAGTGGAGGAGTCGCTGAATTTCGGCGGCAGAAAATCGTTCGCCTCCGGGAGTTGCGAGTTCGTATTTGAGATCGAACCAATTTTCCCCCGAGGTCCGAATCTCGAAGCGCGGCTGGATGCGTTCGATGTCGCGGGTCACGTGGGCAAAGCGGGTGCCAACCGTTACTTCCCACTCCTTTTCCAGGCGCGGCAGGTCGCGCGCGAAAAACGCCAGGATCTTCGGTTCGCCCTTTAAGACGAGTTGGCCGGCGTGGTCTGGGCCGGTGAAACTGGCTGCGTGCAAGCGTTCGAGTGCCTGTCTCTCGGCAGGCTGGTCGCGGGGCGTGGAACTGCGCCCGGGCGCGGCTTCGACGGTGAACCGCCGATCGCCATAGACCACATCGAGCCGCGCCGTGAGATGATTGAGCGATCCCTCAAGGGCCAACGCAAAGCGGCAGTCCCTGGCGAAGGTCGGGCTGACCAGCAAAGTGGGCGTCACCGTTTGCGCAGCCTCGAGCAGATGAAAACCGCCCTCCTGCAGCATCCAGGCGCCAGATCCGCCGGCGAGGAGGATCGCATCCGCTGGCAGCTCCGGGTCCGGACGAAAAGGCGTGGTGTGAATTGTGGCGGGACTTTTGCGGGCAAACGTCACGCGCGGATGACCGGCGAGCGCCGGGAGCAGCGCGAGAAAAGCCGACCGGTCGAGCGTCGCGATGCCTGGGAGGCCGTCATCCGCCAGCCCGCGGACCTTCACCAGCACCGCGTGATCCACGGGTGAAACGCCATACGTTTTCAGCGGATCGAGTGCAGACAGCAGCACGCGCCGCGTCCCCACAGCCGCCTCCCAGCCGACGGTGATCGCATCGCGCTCCCAAGCCGCCGCAAAGTTGGGCGGAAGCACCATATGCAACTCAATCGGAGTTCCCGCATCGGTCGCAAACCGCGGGCCCGCCGCCCGTGCCGGAGCTGCCAACTTTGCCACGGGCTCGGCCGCCGCGGCGTGCGGCTTCAGCCACTCCAGCCCCACGGCCAGCGCATGGGCGCAGATCACGCCATCGCGCCGCGCCGCCCGGCAAACGCACAGATTTTCCACGTGCGATTGCGACGTGATCCGCAAGCCCGAGCGCAACTCCCCCTCGCCCTCGCGCACCCGGCCCTCCAGCAGCGGCGGCGCGTAACTCACGGCCAAAACGCGCCCCGCAGCGTGCAGGCTCCGCGCCTCACGCAGCGCCTGCCAGCCGCCGCACTCGCTGAGAAATCTCTCGGTAATCGGAATCATTGAGTCGCAAAGAATGTCCGCGCAGGGATGCCATGTTTCACCGGACTGCGTGAGCAATTTCCGCAGGAAAATGCGTCCCCTGCCCGTTTTTCACGGATTCCATCCTCGTCAAAGCACGCACCCCCGCTACAGTCCGCGCCCCAATGAAAATCATCGCGGTCGCCAACCAAAAAGGCGGCGTGGGTAAGACCACGACTTCGGTCAATCTCGCCGCCTGCCTCGCCGACCGCGGCGCGCGCATCCTGCTCATCGACCTCGATCCGCAGGCCAACGCCACCAGCGGCCTCGGCTTTCCGCCCATCGAGGGCCAGTCCATTTACGGAGCCCTGATCGGGCAGGGCACGATCGCGGAAAAAGTCATCCCCACCCGCTGGCCGCATCTCTGGCTCATTCCCGGCGACCTCGAACTGGCCGGCGCGGAGATCGAAGTCGCCCGCGCCGAGGATCACCTCACCCGGCTGCGCACTGCGCTCCAGCCCCTCCGCGACGACGCCCCGTTCGATTTCATCCTCCTCGATTGCCCGCCCTCGCTCGGCATCCTGATGACGAATGCCCTCGCCGCCGCCGACGAACTCCTCGTTCCACTCCAGTGCGAATATTTCGCGCTCGAAGGCCTCAGCAAAATCTCCCAAGTCGTGCAGCAAATCCGCGACTGCGGCGCGAATCCCGACCTCACCATCGGCGGCGTGCTCATGACCATGTTCATGCGCAACAACCTCGCCATGCAGGTCATCTCCGAAGTCCAGTCCCACTTCGGCGAAGTCATCTTCAAGACCGTCGTCCCGCGCAGCGTCCGCCTGGCCGAAGCCCCCAGCCACGGCCAGCCCATCCTCGAATACGAGCCCGGCGGCCTCGGCACCGCCGCCTACAAAGCACTCGCGTCCGAGTTTCTCGCGCGGCACCCCGTCGCGGGCGTGGTCTGAGGCTCGGGGGTGTAAAGGGACACCGTCTGGCGCGCTCATGGCCCGGTCGTCGGAGCGGCGGACGGCCCGCGCCGAATCCTTGGCACGCCGCCGTTTCGTTCCACGCACCCTCGTTGCCGCGTGACTTGCACTTCCGCTGCCGCCCGCCTATTTCCCACCGCTCCCATGACCACCGATTCTCCTGCCGCCTCCCCTGCCCCGTCCGACTTCATCCGCGACATCGTCGCCGCCGATCTCGCCAGCGGCGCGTGCCAGCGGGTGGCCACGCGCTTTCCGCCCGAGCCGAATGGCTACCTGCACATCGGCCACGCCAAAAGCATCTGCCTGAACTTTGGCATCGCGAAGGAGTTTGGCGGCACCTGCAACCTGCGCATGGACGACACGAATCCCGCGAAGGAAGACGTGGAATACGTGGACTCCATCATCGCCGATGTGCGCTGGCTCATCGCCGGCTGGGCGGATGAGGTCCTGCGTTGCAAAGCGGACGACGCGCCGTTTTTTGCGTCGGATTATTTCGGCCAGATTTACGCCTGCGCGCTCACCCTCATTCACGCGGGCAAGGCTTACGTCTGCGACCTCACCGCCGAGCAGACCGACGAATACCGCGGCGCGCCCGACCGGCCCGGCCGGCCCAGCCCCTTTCGCGACCGCAGCGTGGAGGAAAATCTCCACCTCCTCCAGCAGATGCGCGCCGGCGCCTTCCCCGACGGTGCCCGCACGCTCCGCGCGAAGATCGATCCGCATCATCCCAATGTCTGGCTGCGCGACCCCGTGCTCTATCGCATCCGCCACACCGTGCATCACCACACCGGCGACGCGTGGTGCATCTACCCGATGTACGACTTCGCGCACTGCCTCTCCGACAGTATCGAGGACATCACCCATTCCATCTGCACGCTGGAGTTCGAGGTTCACCGACCACTTTACGACTGGCTCCTCCAGCATCTCGCCGTCCCCTCCCCGCGCCCGCATCAGTACGAATTCGCGCGGCTCAGCCTGACCTACACGCTGATGAGCAAGCGCAAGCTCATGCAGCTCGTCACCGAGGGCACCGTGAGCGGTTGGGACGATCCGCGCATGCCCACGATCTCCGGCCTGCGGCGGCGAGGTGTCACCGCGGCGGCGCTGCGGCAGTTTGCGATCCACGTCGGCGTCACGAAATACAACGCCCTCACCGAGGTCGCCGTGCTCGAGCACGCCATCCGCGAAGACCTCAATACGCGCGCCCAGCGGCGGCTCGGCGTGCTGCGTCCGTTGAAAGTGGTCATCACCAACCTGCCCGACGGCCACACCGAAACCGTCCCTGCCGCCAACCACCCGCTCGACCCCGCGCTCGGCACGCGCGACGTGCCGTTCTCTCGTGAGATTTTCATCGAGCAGGACGACTTCGCCGAAATCCCGCCGCCCAAATTTTTCCGCCTGAAACCCGGCGGCGAGGTGCGGCTGAAATACGCCTACATCATCAAGTGCGAGGAGGTCGTGAAAAACGCCGACGGCACCATCGCCGAACTGCGCTGCACCGCCGACCTGGACAGCAAGACCGGCGGCGCGACCTCCTCGCGGAAAATCAAAGGCACCATCCACTGGGTCAGCGCCGCGCACGCCATCGCCGCCGAGGTCCGGCTCTACGACCGCCTTTTCACCGAACCCGAGCCCGAGGCCGACGGCCGGGACTTCCGCACCTGCCTGAACCCGCACTCCCTCGAAACCATCACCGCGCACCTCGAACCCGCGCTCGCCACCGCCCGCCCCGACGACCGCTTCCAGCTCGAGCGCCTCGCCTACATCGCCCTCGACCCCGCGACCACCGCTGAGCGGCCGGTTTTCAACCGCGTCATCACGCTCAAAGATACCTGGGCGAAAGAAGCGGCGAAGGGCTAGGGCTGGCGGACTCCTGAAATGCTGCGGGCGGCAGGGTGACCACCTTCATCCGGAGAAGGAGCGCCGAGACGCCGAGAGCGCAGGAAGCGGGACCGTCTCCCGCCAAGCGGCGATGGAGCGTCCACGAAAAGACGGCTTACCTAAAATGCGGAATTGAGGATCACCAGCCGGCGACCAATTCCACCAACGTGCGCACGCCAAAGCCGGTCGCGCCGCGGGCTAGGTCGGCGCGGTCTTTCCCGTGCTGGGCCATGGAGGCGATGTCGAGATGGGCCCACGGCGTGTCCTCGGCGAAAGTTTTCAGGAACGCCGCCGCCGTGCAGGCCCCGCCGGGCCGGCCGCCACTGTTCTTGATGAGCGCGACATCACTCCGGATCTGGTCTTCGAATTCGGCGTAGAGCGGCATGGGCCACAGCCGCTCGCCGGCTTTCTCCGCTGCGGCGAGGACGCGTTTGCCGAACGCTTCGTCGTTGTGCCAAAAGCCCGCGGCGGTGTCGCCCAACGCGATGCCGCAGGCACCGGTGAGCGTGGCGAGATCAATGATCGCCGCCGCTTTGCAGTCGAGTCGCGCGTAGGCGATGGCGTCGGCCAGCACCATGCGGCCCTCGGCGTCGGTATTGACGATCTCGACGTGCTTGCCGTCGTAGGTCGTGATGATGTCGCCGGGCCGGTAAGCGCCGCCGCCGGGCATGTTCTCCGCGCTGGCGATGATGCCGACGACGTTGCGCCGCACGTTCAACTTCGCGATCGCCGCCATCGCCCCGAGCACCGCCAGGCCGCCGCACTTGTCGAAAATCATGTCCTCCATGTTCGCCGCGGGTTTGATGGAAATGCCGCCGGTGTCGAAGGTGATCGCCTTCCCGACGAGCGCGACGGGCTTCTCGCTTTTCGGCCCGCCGCGATGCTCGATGACGATCATCCGGGGTCCACGCTCGCTGCCCTGCCCGACCGCGATGAGGCCGCCGAATTTTCCGGCACGCAGCTTTTTCTCGTCGAAAACGGTGACTTGCAATTTGCAGTCGCGCCCGAGTTTCACCGCGCGGGCGGCGAGGCTTTCGGGGTAAAGGAGGTTGCCCGGCTGGTTGGCGACATCGCGCGCGAGATTCGCCGCTTCCGCGATGGTCTCGCCGCGCCGGCCCGCGCTTCTGGCCTTCACGAGATCTTCCGCGAGGACGTGGATGGCCACGTTTTCCAGCGCGGGCGTCCGCTTCGTCTTGAAACGCTCGAAACGGTAGTCCGCGAGGACCAGTCCCTCGACGACCGGCCCGGCAAACTTTGGCCAATCCTCCAGTCGGACGACGGCGCGCGTGCGCCCGATTTTTTTCAGAAACATCGCCGCCGCCCCCGCTGCCGAGCGCAGCGTGTGGGCGTTGATTTTCGCGCGCTCGCCGAGTCCCACGCAGAGCGTGGCGTCGTGCCGCGAGTAGAGCAGCGCGTTCGCCTTGCCGGAAAACTCCTCCTCCGCAACGGGCGGCGCGAGCTTGGCGCGCTGGTCGCGCGTCACGAAACGGATCACCGCCGCCGGCGTCGCTGCGGGCGCCGCTCCGGTGGCGAAAATGATCTTCATAGCTGCACGACCTGGACCGACGTGATGTCGCCCTCGGCGAGCAGTTCCTTGACCACCGCCGCGTCCGGAGCCGAGTCGAGATTCAGCACGGTGAGCGCGCTGCCGCCGGCTTCGTTCCGGCTGAGCGACATGCTGGCGATGTTCACGCCGTGCCGCCCCATGAGCGTGCCCACGTGGCCCACGATGCCCGGGCGGTCGCGGTTTTCGAGGATGCAGACCACACCCTCGGGCTTCGCTTCCACGTGCTGGCCGTTGATCTTCACGATGCGCGGCGTGTGTCCGAAAAACGTGCCCGCCACCGAGACCCAGCCGCTTTCGCCGGTGGCCGTGAGTTCGATCAGCTCCGCGAAATCGCCCACGCTGCTCTCGCGCGATTCGGTAATTTTGAGGCCGATGGTTTCCGCAAACGCGGGCGCGTTGACCACATTCACATCGCCGCCGCCCGCCGCGCGCAGGAAGCCGGTGAGGACGGCGCGCGTGATCGGCGTGGTGTCCACTTCGTTCATCTTGCCGCTGAAATTGATGTTCAGGCTGTCGCAGCGCTTGGCGGCGATCTGCGAGAGGAAAAGGCCGAGCTTTTCGCCGAGCGCGAGATGCGGCCCCACGGCGGCGAGCGTCTTGGCGTCGATGCTCGGCATGTTCACGGCGTTGCGGATTTCACCCTGGAGCAGTGCTGCGCGAATTTGCTCCGCGACCTCGATGCCCACGCCTTCCTGCGCCTCGGCCGTGGACGCACCGAGGTGCGGCGTGAGGATGAGGTTCGGCAGTCCGCGCAACGGCGAATCCGCCGGCAGCGGCTCGGTTTCGAAAACGTCCAGCGCCGCCGCCGCGACCTGCCCGGACTGCAGCGCCACGACCAGCGCCGCTTCGTCAATCAGTCCGCCGCGCGCGCAGTTCACAATGCGCACACCCTTCTTGGTCTTCGCCAGCCGCTCGGTATTGAGCATGTACTTCGTCTCCGCGGTGAGCGGCATGTGCATGGTGATGAAGTCCGCCTCGGGAATGATCGCGTCCAACGACTCGATCAATTCCACCTGCAACGACCGCGCGCGACTCGCCGAAAGATACGGATCGTAGGCCAGCACGCGCATGCCGAAGGCGATGGCCCGCCGCGCGATCTCCGTGCCGATGCGGCCCATGCCGAGGATCGCCAACGTCTTGTTGTAAAGCTCCACGCCCACGAAAGTCTTGCGGTCCCACTTCCCGCTCTTCACCGAGGCGTCGGCTTGCGGGATGTTGCGCGCCGTCGAGACCATCAGCGAAAAGGCGTGCTCCGCCGTCGAGATGGTGTTTCCGCCCGGCGTGTTCATCACGATGATTCCTCGCTTCGTCGCCGCATCCACATCCACGTTGTCCACGCCCACACCCGCGCGCCCGATGACTTTCAAGCTGGTCGCCGCCTCGATGACTTGGGCCGTGGCCTTCGTCTCACTGCGCACCACGAGGCCCTGAAACTCGCCAATGATCGCGAGCAATTCATCGGGCTTCAGGCCGAGCTTCACCGTGACCTCGAGCAGGCCACCGTTGCGGAGTTCATCAATGCCGCGCTGGGCGATCGGGTCGGCGACGAGGACTTTGGGTTTAGGCATAGCTTTGGAAAAAGAGCCCGGATTCTCGGCGGTGAAAAGGAAAGCGCAACGGAAAATCCGGGCGGGGAAAACCGCCTGCTGGCCGCGGCTCCCGCGGATGGCGTGCAGCGTGGGAAAAAAGTTTGGACCCGAGACTTTACAGTCCGCGAATCCTAAAATATCTCGGCGGGGAACTTCGGCTTTGTCCGAGCACTTCAACCAACCAACCTCACCTCAAAATCCTCCGTAAAATGACCAAACTCACCCTCTCCTTCGTTACCTCCATCGGCCTGGCCGCCAGCGCCTTGGCCGGCCATGAAGTTTCCCCCAGCAGCTCCAAGGACCAGGTCGTGCCGTGCTTCAGTGATCGCGAGCTTCAGGTGGATTTCTTTGGGAGCTGGATCGACACCCGGTCGGCCGGATCCGGCTTCGGTGGCGGTCTCGGCGTGAACTATTTTTTCCACCGCTATCTCGGCGTGGGCATTGATGCCAATCTCTCCGATGTCAGCGGCGGTCTCTGGACGACCAGCGCCAGCCTCATCGGTCGCTACCCGCTGGAGGTGGGCGGCGTCTGTCTCTCGCCCTACGCCCTCGCCGGCGGCGGCGTGCAGGCCAACGGCACCACCAGCGGCACCTGGCACGCCGGCGGCGGCCTCGAATGGCGGGCCACTCCGATGTTCGGCATCTTCACGGAAGGTCGCTACATCTGGACCGCAGGTGCGAGCAGCGAGGAAAACACGCGGGTCGCCGTGGGTGCCCGCATCGTTTTCTAAACGCGCCAGCGCCGCAGCTTTTGCCAGCGCCGGGATGCCCAGCATCCCGGCGCTTTTCGTTGCGGAGAAAATGTCGCTGCGCCCAGGGCTCGTCCGTTCATGGCCGCGGGGCGTCGGGCGGCGCGAGGAATTTCAGGAGCGCGCGGACGGCCGTGGAAAACTCCCGCCCGCGGGCCCCGGGGCTGTCTTGCGCGGGGAGAAAGTTCATCCACAAATCGGTCATCTGCCCGCGTTCGTCAGCGGTGGGGCCGCCGAGGCGCGCGAAGGTCCGGCGGGTCAGCGCTACGGTCGCGAGCCGCTGCGCCGCAGTCATCCCTTCGATGTGCAGCGTCGTGAGGCCTTCGCAGATATGCGGACGAAGCTCGTCCGCCTGGGCCGCCGGGCACGCCTCCACGAGCGCGGTCAGGGCTTCCAGCGCGGCCTGCGTTCGCGTCTCGTCGAGCGCGCGCCGTTTCCACGAGTCGAACGGCTGCGCCATGATCGCCCGCCGGGCTGCGGTGCGGATCGCGCGGTCCGGCGAATCCAAATGGGGCCAGGCTTTTTCCAGCGCCTGCGGATCGCGCCGCTGGTGAAAGGCCGCCAGCTCGCGCTCGACGCTCCCCGCCGCCGGTCGTGCCGCGTGCGCCTCCCAGACAGCGATCCACCCGAGCGCGATGAGACAAATGAAGCTGCGGAAGTGCATGGGTGTGACTTTCGATACCAGACGCCGGACGCCTTGGGAAACCGCGACTGACGACCGGAGCCGCGCATCCATCATTGGGAGGCAGTCCCAGCTCCATAGTCCCGGGTGGAGCACTCGACCCGAGTGCGGTCTTCGGCGACCCGCCGAGGACGCCGGTGAGCGCGTCGCCGCGAGAGCGGTTGGGAAACTGACAGCCGCGCGCACACTGACTTGGCGGCGGGTCGCCACCAAGGGCACTCGGGTCGAGTGCTCCACCCGGAGTTCGCGGCGACGCGCAAGAAAGTAGCTTGGACTTCAGTCCAAAGTCGGCAGCCTTTTTGGACTAAAGTCCAAGCTGCTTTGCCGCCCAAACTACTCCCGCAGGCTCACGGCGAGCTGGGTCCGCAGGCGGTCTTTGAGCCGGGTGTGGGCGGTGTTCACCTCGTCGGCGGTGAGGGTGCGCTCGGGGCTGCGGTAGGTCAGGGAATAGGCGAGCGACTTTTTGTCGGCGGGGATTTTCGCGCCAGTCGGGTCGGTGAAGACGTCGAACAGCTCGACGCCCGCGAGCAGCGGTTCGCTGGCGGTTTGCAAAACGGACTCGATCTCCCCGTGCCCGAGGGTGAGCGGGGCGAGGAGCGCGATGTCGCGCGCGGTGGCAGGGAAGCGTGGGATTTCGCGGTAGCGCGTGGCGGTGGACGCGGCGGGCAGCGCGCCGAGGTCGATCTCGGCGAAAAGCACGGGCGCGGTGGCGTCGAGGGCGCGCGCGTCTTTCGGCCAGAGCTGGCCGGCGAAACCGACGGGCCGGCCGCCGACGTGGACGGCAAGCGCGAGCGCGAGGGCGGGGTTCGCGGCGGGCGCGAAGGTGGTGTCCGCGCCGAGCACGGCGGCGACGATGCCTTTGAGATGAAAGAGATCGGCCTCCGCGCCTTCGCCGCCGCGCCACGAGCGCTCCGCGAGCGGGCCGCTAGATCGGAAGAGCACACGTCTGAACTCCAGTCACCAGATCTGATCTCGTATGCCGTCTTCTGCTTGAAA
>CAIQUL010000113.1 GCA_903874975.1 uncultured Chthoniobacter sp.
AAGCTGCCCGAAGATGCGCCCGCCGCTCCCACGGGCACACCGCCCCCCTCCGGCGGCTGGCTGCCGAACCGCGTGGAGATCGCCTCCGCCGTGGTCCGCGATGCCAATCTCACCTGGGCCGGCGGCGGACTGCGTCACTGCGTGATCACCGCCACCCCGGAAGGCAACGCATGGAAAATCGCCGGGCAGGGCGGCAAGGTCCAGCACGCCGGCCTGCCGGAACTCGACGTGCAGGCGCTCGCGCTCCGCTATCGCGCGCCGTCGCTCTTTATTAATAGCGCCGAGTTTCGCCAGGGCGGCATCGGCACGGTGAAAGCGACCGGCGAGATCAACTTCGCCGAGCGCCTCGATCTCCAGGTGGCGATCAAGGATGTGAACCTCACGCCTTTCCTCGCCGAAGACTGGCGCGTGCGCCTCAAAGGCCAGCTCTCCGGCGACCTCGCCATCCGCAGTCTCCTCCCTCTGCCCGCCGGCGGCCCGGAGATCACCGGTGCGCTCAGCCTCGCCCGCGGCGAGCTCACCGCGCTCCCCGTGCTCGACAAAATCGCGGTCTTCACCCGCTACGAACAGTTTCGGAAATTCAATCTCAGCCGCTGCTCGGGGGACTTCCGGCAGGCCGGGAAAAAGCTGCGCGTCACAAAATTTCTCGCGGAATCGGAAGGGCTGATTCGCATCGAGGGCGAGTTTACCATCGAGAACTCGCAGATCGACGGCACCTTTCAGGTCGGCGTCACCCCCAACAGCCTTGCGCTCATCCCCGGCTCGCAGGAGAAAGTTTTCCTCGAAGCCCGCGGCGGCTACGTCTGGACCTCCCTCCGCCTCACCGGCCCGGTCAATCGCCCGAACGAAGATCTCACCGCCCGGCTCGCCACGGCGCTCGGGGAGACGGTGATCGAGAAGGTGACCGACGCGGTCAAAGATCCCGTCAAAAAGCTCCCCGACCTGATCAAGGACGGCCTGAACCTGCTGCCAGGGCTCGTGCCCGGCGGCCTGCTGCCCGGCGGAAAATAGGGATTAGTCGGGGTGAAAGGCGGTAGGTTTCAGATGGTGAAAACTTCCATTTTACAGGTCTGAACCTTTCCACCATAGTCCGCGCCCCAAACATGGCCATTGTCATCAATATTCTCCTCGCGATCCACGTCCTCGTTGCGCTGCTGATCATCCTGCTCGTCCTCATGCAGCGGCCAAAAAGCGAAGGTCTCGGGGCGGCGTTTGGCGGCGGGATGACCGACAACCTCTTCGGCGCACAAGGCACCAATGTGCTCCAGACCATCACCCGCTGGCTCGGCGGCATCTTCTTCGCCCTCGCGCTCACCCTGTCCATCCTCTACGTGAAAAAGCAGGACAGTAATAAAGAGAAGACCCTCCAGCAGCGGCTCCTCAACGCCCCCGTCCCGGCGGTCACGCCCGAAGCCGACGCGCAGCAGAAGGTGCAGGAAGCCATTCAGAAAGCCATCGAGCAGCATAAAAGCGCTCCCGCCACGACCGATCCCGTCCCCGCTCTCCCCGAAGGCGCCACCCCGCCCGCCAAGCCCGCCGCGCCCGCGGCCGCTCCAGCAGCCCCGGCAGCTCCGGCAGCTCCCGCGCCCGACGCTCCCGCGCCCGCTCCAGCAGCCCCGGCAGCTCCCGCGCCCGACGCTCCCGCTCCCGCTCCCGCTCCTCCCGCGGAACCCGCGAAGTAGCCCCCATTCCCGCACCGGAGCGGCACGCTCCAGGGTGCCGAAAACCAACGCGCTGGAAGCGCCCAACTCTGCGCGGCCACGCCGCTGCCACCGCCCGCGAAGAAGAACGCGCGCGACGCGCAAAAATCCGCCCTCCCTTCCGGCGCGAACACTGCTTCCCGTCACTCGCGGCGCGTCATTTGAAATCGCCGCCGGAGTGAGCGACCGTCGGCCGCCCGCGCTCCGTCCGTGACCTGACCCGCATGCATCTTTTTCTCAATCTCCGCCTCCTCGGTGCGGCCGCCCTCGGGCTCGCGTCCGCCCTTTCCGCCCAGGCGCTCGACCTCTCCGTCCCCTACATCCGCCAGGGGCTCCCGTACTTCGGCGCGGACGGCGTCGCCGGCTTCGGCGCGGTGGTCGGCCACATCGAAGTTCGCGGCGCTGAGGGCAATGGCATTGACGGCTTCAACGGCCATCGGCAGACCGGGCTCGGGCCAAATCCGGGCGACCCGAACTTCGGCCAGTTCGGCTATCAGGACGTGCGCGATTTTACCGGCGACAACGATCCGTCGGACAACAGCTTTCACGGCACCTTCGTCGCCGGGGTCATGGCGGGCGAATACATCTCCGTCTCGAACGGCACCCAAAGCGCCCCCTTTCTCGGCGTCGCGCCGCTCGCGAAATACTACGGTGCGATCTTCGACGGCGACGGCACCAAGGCCGGCTTCCTCTCGCTGAACAGCTCGCTGAACTACGTCCTCCAAGTCTCGGGCGCGAGCATCGTGAACAACAGTTGGGGCTCCAACCCGACCAGCGCCGCGCAGCTCGACGGCTCGACTTTCGCGGAGTCCCTCCTGCTCGACGAATACACCGGCTACGCCGGAAAAACCGGCGGCACCACCCACACCTATCTCGACCGCCTGATGGTCACCTCCGCCGGTAATTCCGGCGCGGACACCGGCCTCGTCGGGTCGCCCGCGGAATCCTTCAACGGCCTCTCCGTCGGCGCTCTCGATGTCGTGAATCCGGCCGCCAGCGAACTCTTCGACGCCGGTCGCACCCCCGTCGCGCGCGTCGCTCCATACAGCTCGTGGCGACCGCTCGCCGATGGCCGCGCCGGCGTCCACGTCGTCGCACCGGGCACCAACATCTGGTCCACGCTCGCCATCAATTACTTCAACCAAAACGACCTCGTCGCCGGCGTCGCCTCCGGCACCAGCTTCGCCGCCCCGCACGTCGCCGGCCAGGCCGCGCTCCTCTACGGCGCGGTGTCCGGTCTTTTCCTCACGGAAAAAAACACCCTCCTCTTCGGTGCCGACCACAAGCTGATCAAAGCGCTCATCATCAACAGCGCCGTGAAAATCCCCGGCCTCGACGCCACCGGAACGCCGCAGAGCACCTGGCAGCCCGGCCTCCTCACCACCACCGGCGGCGTGCCCAATGCCGTCGTCCCGCTCAACTACGCCGTCGGGGCCGGCAGCGCCAACGCCGAGGAAGCCTTCGCCCAACTCCGCGAATCCGCCAACCGCTTCTGGACGCTGGACACCCTGCTCACCACCGGCACCGAACGCTTCTACACCTTTGGCACCGGGAAATTTGTCAGCGACACTCCCAGCGAGCCGCTCATTGGCCTCACCGCCACCCTTGTCTGGGACCGGCACGTCGATTTCACCGTCAGCACCAACCTCGCCGACGACTCCCACGGCGACCTCACCAAAGACCTCCTCAGCAACCTCGACCTCATCCTCCAGCAGGAAATCGCGCCCGGCATCTGGACCGACATCTTTCTCTCCGCCGGCGCCCTCGGAAACGTCGAGCACATCTACCTCCCCGACCTCGCCACCGGCGGCAACTACCGCCTCGAAGTTCGCGGCACCGCCATCGTCGAGCCCGACCTCGGCGAGACCTACGCCCTCGTCGTCGCCTACCAGACCGCGCCCGAGCCCGGCACCGCCGGCCTCCTGCTCCTCGGCGTCGTCATCCTCGGAGCCCACCGCCGTCGGCGGTAAAAAGACCCCGCGCCAACCGGCCGTGCCCCCAGAGTGCCGGGCGCGACATCGCCGGGGTTCCACGGAACTCACTCCGCGCGGGGGATGCCCCATGAAGCGGGGCTGAGCGTGGAATGAAAGGGTCAGTCGTCCCCCAGGCCTGCGGATTCGCGAATACTCTTTCGGACCTGAATGGACCTCCCATACGTTCCGCCGCGTGAAACCCTGGCAGCGAGAACTCAAGAACGTCGCCCTCATCGTGGTCGCGATATTTTCCGCCTCGATGGGCATCCACGGCTTCCTGCTTTCGAGCCGTTTCATCGACGGTGGCGTCACGGGCATTTCGATGCTCCTTTCCTCCGTTCTCGGGTGGCCGCTGCCCATTCTGATCGCCGTCATCAATCTCCCCTTCATCGCGCTCGGCTACAGTTTCATCGGACGCGCTTTCGCCCTCCGCAGCGTGCTCGCCATCGCCGGACTTTCGGTGTGCCTCGCCACCGTGCCTTTTCCCGATGTCACGCCGGACAAGCTGCTCACCGCAGTGTTTGGGGGCTTTTTCCTCGGCGCAGGCATCGGTCTCGCCATCCGCGGCGGGGCAGTGCTCGATGGCACCGAAATCGCCGCCCTGCTCGTCAGCCGAAACATCCACATCCTGCGGGTGGCCGATGTGATTCTCGCGCTGAACATCGTCATCTTTCTCACCGCCGCCTTCTTCCTCGGGGTCGAGTCCGCGATGTATTCCATCCTCACCTACTTCTCCGCCTCCCGAACGCTCGATTTCATCCTGCACGGGCTGGAGGAGTTCACCGCCATCACCATCATTTCGGAGAAAAGCGAGGCCATCCGCCACGCCATCACCACCGGCCTGCGGCGCGGCCTCACGATCTACAAAGGACGCGGCGGGGTGAGCGGCACCGAACAGGAAATCCTCATGTGCGTCGTCACGCGGTTGGAGATCGGCAAGGTCAAATCCATCGCGCTCGAACACGATCCCGGTGCCTTCATCATGTTCCACCCGCTCTCGGATGTCTCGGGAGGCGTGCATCGGAAAAGGCTTGGCGTTTGAAGGCTCGGGAGCCGGCGGGAAATGGGGGAGTCCCCCGTCCAAGGTGCGCCCGCCTGCGGGGTCCATCCCGCTCCTTTCGCTGAGGGAATCATCCGGGCGGGCGGTTGTGGCGTATGCAGGGTTGCCGCGGAATTGACATCAAACTTTCCCACCTTATAACAACCCTTGTGAAAACTTTCACAAAGCAGGAACCCACGTTCGACAAGACTCAGGCTCTGAAGTCCACTTTTGAGCTGATCAACTCCCAGCTCTACTCGGTGGAAGAGCGCATCCGCCAGCAGGCGCGCGCCTTTGACCCGGCCGTGGAGGGCTACGTGGCCTACGCCATCGAGAGTCATGGAAAGCGCCTGCGCCCCGCGCTGGCGCTGCTCGCCGGCGGGGCCACCGGGAAGATCTGCCCGAGCCATTTCGATCTCGCGGTGATCGTGGAACTCATCCACGCCGCCACGCTCGTCCACGACGACATCCTCGACGGCGCGGACAAACGCCGCGGCCAGCCCACGGCCAATGCCAAGTGGGGCAACGCCATTTCTGTGCTCCTCGGCGACTGCCTTTTCGCCCACGCGCTGAAGCTCTCTACGAGCTTCCCCAACGGCGAAATCAGCCGTCGCATCGCCCACGCGGCGAGCGACGTGTGCAGCGGCGAGATCATCCAGACGCAGCGGCGCTTCGACCTGAAGCTGAGCGTCCCGGATTACTACAAAATCATCGAGATGAAGACCGGCGCGCTCTTTGCCGCCGCGTGCGAACTGGGTGCGTTCATCAACGAAGCCTCGCCCGACGTGATCAGCGCGCTGCGCACCTTCGGCATGCGCCTCGGCACGGCCTATCAGATCTACGACGACGTGGTGGACCTCGCGGGCGACGAGGCGCAAGTCGGCAAAACCCTCGGCAGCGACCTCCGCAAAGGCAAGCTGACGCTCCCCATTTTGCACCTCCTCCAGCACGCCGACGACGCCGAGCGCCAGCGGCTCAGCGAGATCATCCTCAGCGGCGACGAAGCCGCCATCCTCGCCCTCGCCGACCTCGCGCTCGCCACCGGAGCGGTGAAAAGCGCCGTCGCCACCTGCGGCAAGATGCTCCGCGAAGCGCGCGCGCAACTCGAAATCGTCCCCGCGAACAAACACCGCGATGCGCTCGCGAATCTCGTGACCATGCTGGAGACGATGATCGCGCAGTTCGCGAGCTAGGCGTCTCCGGGAAGATCACGCCAGCCGCGTGCGGCGACCGAGTTTGGGGGCGGCCCGCTTCATGCCGGGGAGTCATGGGGAAAATGCCTCGCGCCCGGCGCGGGCGGTATTGATAGTTCCGTGCATCCCACCCGCCATGCCCCGCCTCTTCACCGCGCTCACATTTCTCCTCTGCTCCACTGCCGTGGCGGACAAAATCCAGCGTCCCACGGGATTTCTCAGCGTGCCCTTTGGCTCCGCTCCGGCCGAGGTCGTACGGATGCTGGGCTCGCGCGGCGGGGCCACGGTGCCGGAGGAAATGCCGAGCACTTTCAACAAACTGGAACTGACCGGGGGAAACTTCGCTGGGCAGGAAGTCGTGAAGTGGACGCTGGAGTTTGTGGACCGGAAATTCGCCGCCGCCGCCGTGACGCTCAAGACCGAGGGCAATGGAATGGCGGTCTATCAGGAGCTGAAGCAAAACCTCATCGCGAAATACGGCCCGGCCGTGGGCGAAAAAAAAGCCGGCAAGTCGGATGCCGACAAAAAGAAGCAGGGGACGCCCGCCAACAACGGCACTCGCCGGGAAGAGACTTACGGGAAGGTGGTATTTTGGAAGTTCGAGCCCACGCTCGCGGACAAAAGCCGCAGCCTGATCATCTGCACCGGCGCCGGTCCCGACGGCAACGAAGTGGCGGACGAGTCGAAGGTTCAGGTGACGCTCCAGTACATCGACGAAACGCGCATTCCCACCGCAGCCAAGCGCTTGACCAACCCGGGCGCCAAGACCGCGCCTCCGGTGAAGAAGGAAGATCTGTAGCGGAAATTTCACCTTTCGCCGGCCACGGGTGCCGACTAAAAGCTGCGCTCGCATGGCGTCGCTGAAAATCCAGGAACTCCCCGAGCAGGACCGGCCCCGCGAACGGCTCACGCGCCTCGGTGCGGGCGCGCTAAGCGACAGCGAACTCATCGCCATCCTGCTCCGCACCGGCATGGTCGGCGCGAACGCCATCGACGTCGCCAACCAGCTCCTCAAGGAATACCGGACCCTCGGCGGACTCGCGCGCTGCACGGTCGAGGAATTGTCGAAAATCAAAGGCGTCGGTCCCGCCAAATCCGTGCAGCTCGCCGCCGCCTTTGGCCTCGCCAGCCGCCTCGCCCGCGAGACGATCTTCCGCCAGACGCTCGATACCCCGGAGTTGGTCCACGCCCTCCTCGGCGCGGAAATGCGCGCGCTTTCCCGCGAGTCGCTTCGCGTCATCCTGCTCGATGCCAAGCTCCAGCACGTGCGCACCGAGGAAGTCTCCAACGGCAGCCTGAATGAGAGCATCGCGCACCCCCGCGAAATCTTTCGCCCCGCCTTTCTCTACGCCGCCTACGCCATCATCGTGGTCCACAATCACCCCTCCGGCGACCCCACCCCGAGCGACGCCGACCACCGCCTCACCCGCCGCCTCGCCGAAGCCGCCACGCTCCTGCAAATCCGCTTCTTCGACCACATCATCATCGGCTCGCCCGACAACGGCCGCCGCCCCTACTTCAGCTTCCGCGAAGCGGGCGTGATCTAAAAAGGGCTGAGCGCTCATTCCGCATGACGAATGACGGAGCAGATGGCCGGCGGTTGGCAACTCGTCGTTCGGGCCCCATTTGTTCTTCTCCATTCGCCGTTCCCCAGCCGCCGGAGTTTGGCCGGAAATCTTCCCTTGCCAGCCGGGAATTCTCGTCTAGTCTCCGCCCCTCTTTCCCCCGCCATAGGCGCCTCATGTGAGGTGCCCGGGACGAAAGACCAATCGGAAACCAGAGGAACGTAATGAGTAATTCAATGATTCAAATGCAGGAACTGATCGCGAAATCTCTTCGCGACTTCAAAGAGGGCAGCATCGTCAAAGGCCGCATCCTAGAGATTCGCAACCGCGAAGTCCTCGTCGATATCGGCTATAAATCCGAGGGCGTCATCCCGCTGAGCGAGTTCGACGACGCCGACGACCTCCAGGTCGGAGACGAAGTCGAAGTTCTCCTCTGCCGCCTCGAAAACGACGAGGGTACCGTCATCCTTTCCAAGGAAAAAGCAGCCTACCGCCAGAACTGGGAGAAGATCGTCAAGGTCTTCCACGGCGACGGCCTCATCAAAGGCAAGGTCAAGTCGGTCGTCAAAGGCGGCCTCATCGTCAACATCGGCGTCGAGGCGTTTCTCCCCGGCTCGCAGATCGACATTGTTCCGCCCAAGGATCTCCAGCAGTTCGTCGGCAACACCTACGATTTCAAGATCGTCAAGATCAACGACGACCGGAAAAACGTCGTCCTTTCGCGCCGCGAACTCATCGAGCAGGAGCGCAGCGAAAAGCGGCAGCGCTTTCTCGACACCATCAAGATCGGCAGCACCGTCAAGGGCGTGGTCAAGAACCTCACCGACTTCGGCGCGTTCATCGACCTCGATGGCATGGACGGCCTGCTCCACATCACCGACATGAGCTGGGGCCGCCTCGGCCACCCGAGCGAAATGGTCAAGGTGGGCCAGGAACTCGACGTGCAGGTGCTCGACATCAACCGCGAGAAAGAGCGCGTGTCGCTCGGCCTCAAGCAGACCCAGAAGAATCCTTGGGAAGAGACGGAAAACCGCTTCCCCATCGGTACGAAGGTCAAAGGCAAGATCACGAACCTCGTGCCATACGGCGCGTTCGTGCAGATCGAGGAAGGCGTGGAAGGTCTCGTCCATGTCTCCGAGCTGTCCTGGACGAAGCGCATCACGCGTCCGTCCGACGTGCTCACCGTCGGCCAGGAAGTCGAAGCGGTCGTATTGGGCATCAACAAGGAAGAGCAGAAGATCAGCCTCGGCGTCCGCCAGCTCGAACCCAACCCGTGGGACGCCATCGAAGTCCGCTACCAGATCGGTCGCCAGGTCAAGGGCACCGTCCGCAACCTCACCGCTTACGGTGCGTTCGTGGAGATGGAAGAAGGCATCGACGGCATGATCCACGTCTCCGACATGTCGTGGACGCGCAAGATCAACCATCCGTCCGAGATGGTGAAAAAGGGCGACGAACTCGAAGCCGTGGTCATCGACATCGACAAGCAGAACCAGCGCATCAGCCTCGGCATGAAACAGCTCGAGGGCGATCCGTGGAAGGAGATCGAGGCGAAGTTCAAGATCGGCGACCTCGTCAAAGGCAAGGTCTCGAAGATCACCGCGTTCGGTGCGTTCATCTCCATGGACGGCGACATCGACGGCCTCGTCCACATTTCGCAGATCAGCGAAGAGCGCGTGGACAAGATCAAGGACCACCTCAAAGTGGGCCAGGAGATCGAAGCCCGCGTCATCAAAGTGGACAAGACCGAGCGCCGCATCGGCCTTTCGCTCAAAGCCGCGAACTACAGCGAAGAAGACATCAAGCGGGAAGCCGCCGCCTTCGACGCCGTCAAACCCGGCGAAGACATGGTCGGCCTCGAACATGCCTTTGCCGCCGCCGCCGAGGAATACCGCCCCGGCGACCGGAAGAAGTAACCGCGCACTTCACCGCAAAATCAGCAAGGCGCTGCCGGGCAACCGGCAGCGCCTTTTTCTTGCGACCTTCCCGACCGTGGCACAGGGCATTTTCCACGGCTGTCCGGTATGCGGAATAACTTGTTTCCTCCATTCTTGATGGGCCTGAACTCGGGATCATTTTTTTCTCAGTTGCTTCACTGGGTGAAAGCAGGTCTGCTCCACCACCATGATGACCAAATCCATCCTTATCTGTTCCCTCACTGCGGCCCTCGTGGCCGCCGCCACGAGCCTGCCGGCTGCGGCGCAATATGTGACGGTGGGCGACCCCGGCAATCCCAACGACCCCGTTACGGGCAACCTCTACGGCGGAGTCGCCACGACCTACGCCATCGGCACCTACGAGGTGACGATCAACCAGTACGCGGAGTTTTTGAATGCGGTGGCGGCGACGGACACCTACTCGCTCTACAACTCGGCGATGGCGAGCGACCTGAACAGCGCGGGCATTTCGCGCACGAACAGCTCCGGCAGCTATACGTATTCCGTGATCGGTTCCGGGGCTCGGCCGGTGACGCATGTGAGTTTTTACGATGCGCTGCGGTATGCGAACTGGCTGGGGACGGGGAGCACGGAGACGGGGGCCTACACCCTGCTGGGCGGGACGCCCGTGCCGAGCAATTGGGAGACGGTGACGCGCAACGGCGGGGCGCAGGTGTGGATTCCGAGTGAGAACGAGTGGTATAAGGCGGCGTATTATGACCCGAGTGCGGGCGGGCCGGCGGACGACTACTGGCTGTATCCGATGCGCAGCGATGCGGTGCCGACGAGCAACACGCCGGGCGCCGGCACCAACCGCGGGAGCTTTGACGATGGGGACTTTGCGGTGACGCAGAGCGGGTCGTATGACCCCGGCCAAAATTATCTTACGGATGCTGGCGCTTACACGGACTCGGCGAGCTACTACGGCACGTTCGATCAAGGCGGGAACGTGTGGGAATGGAACGACACGATCATCAGTTCGGATCGGGGCCTGCGGGGCGGCGCGTGGGACCTCGTCGAGCTCAACCTGCAAGCGTCGTCCCGCTACAGCGACGAACCGACATACGACGACATCAACATCGGTTTTCGTGTCGCGACCGTCCCCGAGCCAACCGTGAGCGTCAGTTTAATGCTCGCCGGGGGTCTGTTGCTTGCGCGGCGGAAGAGACCCTCTGCGCTTTAGCCCTTTGACGCTTTTCCTTGGTCTTTGTAGCCGGGGTCACTGACCCCGGGTGGCGGGAGCCCGGCTGGTGGGGCCTGCCGGGTTCAGTGAGCCCGGCTACAACGGAGGCCGCGCGGAGCGCGTCGAATTTTTTTGCCAAAATGCCTGAGCCGCCGATCCTCCTCGCAGAGTGGTATGACTACGCGAAGTGGATCATTGAGCGGGTGGATGCGTTTCCGAAGAACCAGCGCTTCATCTTCGGTCAGCGCCTCGCCGGCCACGCGCTGGACATCATGGAGCCTTGGATGCTTGATCTTTTTGTGGCGGCCAAAGCGGAGCGCGCTATGATGGCGCCCACTTTTTATGCAAACACCCGAAATCACCGCCTACGTCAAAACGCAATGTGGCTGGAGCAACGGCGTCCGCGCCGTGCTCAAGAAATACGACCTCACCTACACCGAGAAGGACATCATCCAGAACCCGGCTTTCCGCTGGGAGATGGAGCAGAAAAGCGGACAGCCGCTCAGTCCCTGTGTCGAGGTGAACGGTGTCATGGTCGCCGACATCAGCGGCGAGGAACTTGAGCAGTACCTGCTCCAGCAGGGCCTTGTCGGGAACACCGACAAGACGACCAGCGTCCCGCTCAACGCCGCCTGCTCGCAGGCTGAGCATGACGCGATGGCCCGCGGCATCCCGCTCAAGGTCCAGAGCTGAACCAATCTCGCGAGCCTGTCTCGCGACCCAGAGAAAGCCGCGCACCGGAAACGGGGCGCGGTTTTTTTTGGGACCCCGCCGGTGAGGAATGCCTCACCCCGCCGGTTCAGCGCGCGGTGGTCGGCACGGGGCGGAGAACGTCAGCGCAGAAGTTTTCGTCTCCGCGCCGGGTGTCTCGATGGGCGCAGCGGGACGGGCGGTGAGCGACACCAGTTCCAGCACGCGCACGCGGTCCGGCCGGTTCGAGCCGCCGCCGACGAAGTGCTCGACTTCACCGGACACGTCCGCCGCATCGCCGGACCGTTGATTCGCCCTCCGGGGCCCCGGTTTCCACGGGCCTCCCCGCGGTTGACCGCCGCGCGGAGCGCGCTAGTCTCCGCGCCCTCATGAATTCCTCGGAACCCATCCGTCGCGCCCTCATTTCCGTTTCCGACAAAACCGGCCTCGTGCCTTTTGCCCGCGCCCTCGTGGGGCTGGGGATCGAGATCATCTCCACCGGCGGCACGGCCAAACTGCTCGCCGCCGAGGGTATCGCGAACACGGAAATCTCCACCTTCACCGGCTTCCCCGAGATGCTCGATGGCCGCGTGAAAACGCTCCACCCGAAGGTCCACGGAGGCCTGCTTTTCGTCCGCGACAACCCGGACCATTGCGCGCAGGCCGAGGCCCACGGCATCCAGCCCATCGACCTCGTGGTGGTGAATCTTTACCCGTTTGAAAAGACCATCGCCCAGGCCGGCACGACGCTCGAGGAAGCCATCGAACAGATCGACATTGGCGGCCCGTCCATGCTCCGCAGTGCGGCAAAAAACTACCGCTCCGTGACCGTCGTCGTCGATCCCGCCGACTACGCCGACGTGCTGGAAAACATCCAAGCCAATGACGGCGCGACCACGCTGAAACTGCGCGAGCGGTTCGGCATCAAGGTCTTCGTCACCACCGCGAAATACGACGGCGCGATCGCCAACTATCTCAACAAGGAGCAGGAGACGACCTGCTCGCTGAACCTCTCCATGCCCATCGTCGCGCGCCTGCGCTACGGCGAAAACCCGCACCAGACCGCCGCGCTTTACGGCCACTTCGACGACCATTTCGAAAAACTCCACGGCAAGGAACTCTCGTACAACAACATCCTCGACATCACCGCCGCGTCCGAGCTGATCGCGGAGTTCAGCGAGCCGACCGTGGCCATTCTCAAGCACACCAACCCGTGCGGCATCGGCAGCGACGACGACCTGCGCGAGGCGTGGGACAAAGCCTTTGCCACCGACAAGCAGGCCCCGTTCGGCGGCATCATCATCTGCAACCGCCCGCTCACCGAGTCGCTGGCCCGCGCGATCAGCGAGATTTTCAGCGAGGTCATCATCGCGCCGGATTTCGACGCCGAGGCGCGCGCGCTTTTGCAGAAAAAGAAAAACCTCCGCCTCATGCGCCAGTTCCCGCGCCCGCTGCCGCAGGCCGAGGACGGGCAGATGCTCATCCGCTCCGTCACTGGCGGCGTGCTCGTGCAAAGCCGCGACGCCGCGCTCGACGGCGACCTCGCCGGTAAAGTCGTCACCGCCCGCAAGCCGACGGAGAAGGAACTGGCGGCAATGCTCTTCGCCTGGCGTACGGTCAAACACGTGAAGTCCAACGCCATCGTCTATGCCGCCGCCGACCGCACGCTCGGCATCGGCGCGGGGCAAATGTCGCGCGTGGACGCCTCGCGCATCGCCATCTGGAAAGCCGCCGACGCCGGCCTCTCGCTCAAAGGCAGCGCCGTCGGCAGCGACGCCTTTTTTCCCTTCCCCGACGGCCTCATCGCCGCCGAAGCCGGTGCCACCTGTGCCATCCAGCCCGGCGGCTCGGTGAAAGACCCCGAAGTCATCGCCGCTGCGGACGAGCGGAACATGGCGATGATCTGCACGGGGGTGCGGCACTTTAAGCACTGAGCCGCCGGACGGCAGAGATTCGAAATCCGAATATCGAAATCCGAAACAAATCTGAAACGCGTGAAATGACGGGAACAGAAAAGCCACTGGTGCCCGACCAGCCGTTTTCACGTTTTCCGATTTTTGAAATTTGTTTCGGATTTCGATATTCGGATTTCGAATTTTCCCCATGACCCTCGGCGTCAATATCGACCACATCGCTACCCTCCGGCAGGCCCGCTACGCCGCCGACCCGGAGTCGCCGATCTGCGAACCGGACCTCGTCGCATCAGCCGCCGCCTCGGAGCGCGCGGGCGCGAGCGGCATCACCATCCACCTGCGCGCCGACCGCAGGCACATCCAGGATCGCGACGTTTTCCGGCTGCGCGAGAGCATCACCACGAAGCTCAACCTCGAAATGGGCAACACCGCCGAGATCCTCGACATCGCCCTCCGCGTGCGGCCCGAGGAGGTCTGCCTCGTTCCCGAAAACCGCGCGGAAATCACCACCGAAGGCGGGCTCGACGCCGCTGGGCAGATGCGCGCGCTCGCGCCTGCCGTCGCGCGGCTCCACGCCGCCGGCATCCGCGTCAGCCTTTTCATCGAGCCCGACCCCCGGCAGATCGACGCCGCCCACCAGCTCGGCACCGCCATGGTCGAACTGCACACCGGCGCCTTCGCGAATGCCACCGGGCCCGCGCGCGCCGGTGAAATCCGCCGCCTCCACGAAGCCGCTCTCCTCGCCCACGGTCTCGGCCTCCAGGTCAACGCCGGCCACGGCATCAACTACACGAACATCCGCGACATCCGCGCCCTCCCGCACATCGCCGAGCTGAACATCGGCCACTCCATCATCGCCCGCGCGCTCACGGTCGGGCTGGAAAGCGCCGTCGCCGAGATGCTCGCTCTCATGCGTGGCACTGCATGAACGTCCTCGGTCTCGGCACGGACATCGTCGAAACTGCACGTCTCGCCGCGTCCATCGAGCGGCACGGCGCGGCTTTTCTGGATCGGGTTTTTTTGGAAAGCGAACGCGCCTACTGCGACCGGGGCGCGACTCCCGAGCGTTGCTACGCCGCCCGCTTCGCCGCGAAAGAAGCCGTCGCCAAAGCCCTCGGCACCGGTATCGGCGCGCAGCTTGCCTGGCGGGACATCGAGATCGTGCGCCAGCCCAGCGGTCAGCCCGGCGTCGTCCTCCACGGCACTGGCGTCGCCACCGCCGCCGCCCTCGGCATCCGCGCCTGGCTCCTCAGCCTCAGCCACTCCGACCACTACGCCACCGCCACCGCCCTTGCCCTCGGCGGGGAGTGACGCGCTTGCGCAAAAATCCGGCACCGTGATCCTGAGACCGAACACGCCAGCGTGATATTTGGGGCGGGAAGGAACCGGGGCGGTCAAGGAGCGGCGACATTCCTGTCACCGACTACCTGCAGCGCCGGAGGCGCACACACGTTTGGCCAAGCGGAGGGCTCGGTGTGCGGCTGGAGGAAAGAAAATGGCAGCGGAGTGGAGACGGACCGGCGGGCGCAGCGCAGTCAAAGGCCCCGGAGGCTCGCGCTACGGGCGTCACCGGCGAATCCACGGGGTCCTTCGACTCCGTTTCCGCCCACCTTCGCCCACCGGGAACTCCGCTCAGGATGCCAGGAGGGGCGGCTCGCGCCGCTCCCCCCGATCACCATTCACCGATCACAAATCACCCACACCGCCCTCACTGCGCCGGCGGCTTCACTTCCCGGACCGCCGCGCCGTGGGCTTCGCTGAGGATGAGGATCGAGAGTTTCTCGACGCTGCTCAGCTCCTCGGGCTTGAGCATTTGGTAGCTCATGTTTTCGCCGGAACCGGAGGCTTCGCGGGCGAGCGGGACGGGGCGGGGCGACTCGCTGCTGTTCAGGCTGGCGTAATCGAATTTCCCGCGCAGGTCGGTGTAGCCGTCCTTGAAGAACCGCACGGTGCCGCCGTGCAGCCGGGCGTAGACTTTCACGTAGGCTTTGGCCACGGGCTTGTCGGCGGCTTGGTCGCGCACTTCGAGCCGGCCGTAGTTTTCCACGAGCGTGAGTTTGAAGGTGTTCGCGTGATACGCTTGGGCCTTGCGCTGGCCGGCACCGAGGATTTCCACGAGCACGTTGGCTTTGGCAAACTCCGCGGGCAGCGGGAGGTCGAGCGTGTCCTTGCCGGCGGGGAGTTTTTCCCCGGCGGATTTCGTCGGCTTGATGATCGAGAAACGCCCCGCGTCCTGCGTGACAAACGGGCTGCTGCTGAACAGGAACTCGGGGTCCATGAGGTAGTAGTTCACCGTGACCTCGCGCAGATTTTTCCACGTCAGCGCGATCTGGCGGTTCTCGACTTTGAAGTCGAACGCCGGCTCGGTCGCGGCCAGTTCGCCCTGCTGCGCCTCGCGATCCTTCTGCCCGTCAGCTTTCGCGGCAGCGGCGCCTTTGCCCTCGATCTCATCGAGCTGCGCGCCGACCTCGGCGAAGAGCTTGCGCCAGCGGTCCACGGGATAATCCGCGTACTGGTTCGCCAGCCCGCGCGCCTCGGCGAGCTGCTCCTTGTAGAGCGCGGCGTAGCAGCGGAAATAGTCGTGCTGTAGCCGCGTGGGCAGCGCCTCGGGTTTGATCGCGTGGAAGCGGGCGAGCGCCTCCTGCACGCGGTCCTGGAGGAAGAGGTAGTAGGTCACGCTCATGTCATCCATCGCGTCCAGCGCAGGCTTGTAGGCGAGGGCGTTGAGCAGCGCCTGATACTGCCCGCGGAAGACCGGGTTCGGGATGCGGTTCTCCGCGCCGACGCGATGCGTGCGCTGATTCACCAGCGGCGAATACTCCAGATGCTCGTAGGCGCGGCGCTCGATCGGGTCGATGCGCACGAGCTTCGAGTCCAGATACGGCCCGCACTGGCTGAGGAAGTCATCGCGATGCCGCAGCCACTCGCCGAGTGCCGCCGCGTCGTTGTGGACCACGGCGTAGGAATACAGCACGTCGTTGTAGTCGTGCCGTTTCGCGAGCAGCGCGAGGAGCTTGCGGAAAAAGGCCGCGCTTTCCCGCGCCCGCCAGGCCACGCGTTCGAGGTTCAGTCGCAGCAGATTGTTCTGCTCCAGAAAGGCGAACACGTCCGCCTCGGTCCCGTATTGCGAGACGTAATCCCACGACGCCTTGTCGAGCTGCGTGAGCTGCCGCACGACATTGAAGGTGAACGGTTTCGCCGCGCCCACGCTCTGGCCATCGCGCGCCACGTTCACCGGATAGTGCGGGAAAGGCTGCGCGCCCGGCGCGGGGAAGTAGAAGAAATACTCGGCCGTCTGCGTGGTGTAGGGCTCCAGTCGCAGTGCGCGGCTGGCGGTGGCCTTGCTGCCGAGCACGGGCAGCGCGCCTTGCGGGATTTGCAGGAGCAGCGAGAGCTTTTGCGGCGACGACGTGGGGTTCGTGAGCACGATGTTTGCGCCATAGACCACGCCCGCGAGAAACTCCCCGGTCACGTATTTGTCGACCTTTTCATTGCCCTCCTGGCGGTAGCGATCGCCGTGCTTGTAAAAGTTCTGCGAGACCAGCAGCTCGGCGTTTTC
>CAIQUL010000114.1 GCA_903874975.1 uncultured Chthoniobacter sp.
CCCCGGGCGAAAACGTCGCGATGCGGTCCCCGTCTTGAAGGTTCGTTGCAGCACCGAAGCGAAAAAAGTCCAACCCGTCATCCTGAGCGGAGTCCCGCCGGGCGAAGGCGGGCGGGCCGCAGTCGAAGGACCTCTAACTTTTCGCGGGCGGAGGCGGCGGGCGGGGGAAATGACGAATTTGCTCCAGCTCGCCGCGCCATTCCGGTTTCGTTATGGGCCCCGCCCACCGCCTTCGCCCCCACCATGAGCGAGCGGTCCTTCGACTGCGCTCCGGATGACAGACATCCCCCTCACCATCCCTCACACTTTCCCCTTCCCCTTTCCACCGCCCCTCCCGAAACTCCGCTATGGCAGCAACCACTCCACCCTCTTCGCCCGACAGCGCGTTCTACAAACCCGCGGACACCTTTTTCCGCGACCACGCCGGCCTCGGCCTGACCTACGACGACGTCACCCTCGCCACGCTCTACTCCGAGATCCTCCCGCGCGACGCCAACCTCGAAACCACCCTCGCCGAAGGGCTCCACCTCCGCATCCCGATCATCTCCGCGGACATGGACACCGTCACCGAAGCACCGATGGCCATCGCCATGGCGCTCGCGGGCGGGCTCGGGCTGATCCACTGCAACCTCCCCGAGCGCGAGCAACTCAGCCAGGTCTCGCGCGTGAAAAACAACATCCACGGACTCATTCAGGAGCCGATCAAGATCGCGCCCGACCAGCTCATCGGCGACGTCCTCGTGCTCGTGGAGCAAAAGGGTTTCAGCTTCCGCACCTTCCCGGTCGTGGATGAAAAAGGCACGCTCCTCGGCCTGCTCCCCGGCCACACCGTCCGCCCGCGTTACGCCGCGATCAAAGTTGCCGACGCCATGACGCCGCGCGCCCAGGTCCACACCATCCACGAGCGCGAACTCGGCGACCACCCCATCGCCCGGGCCGACCGCTTTTTCTCCGAGCACATCGGCATCCACAAACTCCTCGTCGTGGACAACGCCGACCGCCTGCGCGGCCTTTTCACGATCAGCGACATCGAGCGCATCATGCAGGAGCGCCACGCCCAGCTCAAACCCGCGCGCGACGCCAGCTTCCGCCTGCTCTGCGGCGCGGCCGTCACCGCTACGCGCAACTCCACCGGCGACCTCGACCGCGACCGCATCCTCGCGCATGTCGGCGGGCTCGTGGAGCGCGGCGTGGATGCTGTCGCCGTCTCGACCGCGCACGGCTTTAGCAAAGGCGTGGGCGACACCGTGCGGCTCATCCGCGAGCAGTTCCGCGAGCTGCCGATCATCGCCGGCAACGTGACCAGCGGCGAAGGCGTGGACTACCTCGCGGGGTGCGGCGCGCGCATCATCAAGATCGGGCAGGGCCCCGGCAGCATCTGCACCACGCGCATCGTCGCCGGCGTCGGCATCCCGCAGCTCACCGCGCTCTTCGTCGCGGCACAGGCGGCGGAGAAAAAAGGCGTCACCATCCTCGCCGACGGCGGCATCACCAAAAGCGGCGACATCGTCAAGGCGCTCACCCTCGCGCACGCCGTCATCTGCGGCGGCCTGCTTGCTGGCTGCCCCGAGGCCCCCGGCTCGCTCATGGAGATCAATGGCAAGCTCTACAAACAGTATCGCGGCATGGGCAGCCTCGCCGCCATGCAGGCCGGCAGCGCCGCCCGCTACGGCCACACCGGCAAGGACGCCGTCCGCAAAGTCGCCGCCGAAGGCGTCGAAGCCCTCAAGGAAGTCAGCCCCCCGCTCGACACCGTCCTCACCCAACTCGCCGGCGGACTCCAGAGCGGCATGGGTTACCTCGGCGCGCCCGACTTACGCGCCCTGCGCAAAAAGGCCCGCTACATCCGCGTCAGCCCCGCCGCCCAGCGCGAAAGCGCCCCGCACGACATCGTCGAGGTGAAGACCGGGAGCTGAGCAACCGGGTGCCGTCGGGCGAGAGAGCGCGGCGTTGCACGGCTTCCGGGAAACGGCGCGAATGGGTGATCCGAAAATCCGCAAAGTCCATCTTCACCACGTAGAAAGCGTGGTGGTTTTGCAGGAGAAATGCGGTGTTGTCGAAAAGCACGCAACCCCCCCGCTGCGTCCGTCACGACCTGCGCGATCGCCGCCCCGGAGGAGTGGCTCCCCCGCACCGCGCCCGTCGCTGCGTCGAGCAGGCGCAGGCTCCGGTCCGAGCCCCAGGAGAGGAGCCATTTTCCATTTGGCGAAACTTCCACGGACGGTCCCTCGATGTCGTCGGGCTGGCGCAGCGCGGGGCCGCCGGGTTTCCAGGTGCGGGCATCGTAGCGGAGCACCGAGCCGGCGCGGCCCATGAGCAAACAGTGCGCGCCACCCGCTTTGAAGCCCACCAACACGCGCCGCGCCGCGGCGCTCCAGACCGACACCTCGCCTTCAGCCTTCGTCCCGAGATCGCCCGGCACTGGTGCCCCCGTCGCCACATTCCACAGCCCCACCGCGCCTTCCCGTGTCCGCACCAGCACGCGGGAACCGTCGTGATTGAAAGACGCTTTGAAGATCCCGGTCAGATCTGCCCATCGGTCCGCCGCCAACGCCGGACGGGCCAGACATCCGGCCCAAAAGCGCCAGTCAAAGCAGACGCCGAAAAGGGCTGGGACGGGCGACCGTGAGGGTTGTGGCTGTGCGGAAAAATCCCCGCACTTACTTCGCGCCGGCCCACGCGTCCTGCGCGGTCTTGAGCTGCGCGGCGTCGAGACCGAACGCCCGGAGCACACCCACCGCCATCAGCTTGTCGCCCTCGGTCGCCATGTGGACGCCGTCGCTGGTCAGGACTTTCTGCCCGGGCTTGTTCTCGGCCTTGATCCGCTCATGGAAAAGCGCGTTCAGATCGGCCAGGGCGAGCCCTTTTTCCTGCGCGAAGGCGCGGAGGAAAGCATTGTAGGGTGCGAGCTGCGCGTTCTCAGCGGAGTCCAGATTTTCGTGGATCACGGTCGCGGTCAGCAGCACCATTTTCGCACCCGCAGCCGACGCTTTCTCCACGATCTGCGCGATGTTTTTTTGGTAGGTTCCGCGCCCGGCCGCGTCGGGACCGTAGGTGCCGCCGGTCAGCGCGGCATCATCCAAAGCGATCCCACGTTTCCCGTGCCACACGTCGTTCACGCCGCAGCTCAGGGTCATCCATTGCGGCTTTTTGGAAATCACGTCGCGCTCCAGCCGGGCCAGCATGTCGTTGGACTTGTGGCCGCCGATCCCGGCGGGAATCGCCTCGGCTTTCACGCCGTTGGCTTCCAGACCGGACATGACCAGCCGGACATAACCGGTCGCGTTGCGCCAGCCACCTTGGGTGATCGAGTCCCCGAGGAAGGCGATCTTATCCCCGCTTTTCACGGCGATTTCGGCGAGGGCGAGCTGTCCGCTGGCGAGGGCGATGAGAGCGAGCGCGGCCAGATGCCGCGCGGTGACAATAAGGGAACGGGTTGGAGTCATGCGGCTTTTGTCGCGGAAGCGTTGCCGACAGCACAAGCCTCATCTGCAAAAGTGCCCGCAGCTACTCGTCGTCGCTCGCCGCACCCTTCTCGCGCTTGAGGCCGCGGAGTTTGCCCTGGATGAAGCCATCAATGTCGCCATCCATCATCGCGGCGATGTTGCTCGTTTCCACGCCGGTGCGGAGGTCGATGACTTTTTGGTAAGGCTGAAAGACGTAGCTGCGAATCTGGCTGCCAAAGGCCACGTCGCTTTTCTCGCCGTAGGCGGCGTTGATCTCGGCGGCGGCTTTGTCGATCTCGATCTGCTGGAGCTTGGCCTGGAGCATCCGCATGGCGGTGACTTTGTTTTTCTGCTGGCTGCGCTCATTCTGGCAGGCGGCGATGAGGCCGCTGGGAAGGTGCCGGATGCGGACCGCGGTTTCGACCTTGTTGACGTTCTGCCCACCTTTGCCGCCGGAGCGGTAGGTATCCACTTCGATGTCCGCTTCGTTGATCTCGATGGGCGCGCTTTCGGGCAGCTCGGGGACGACATCGACGCCGGCGAAGGAGGTGTGCCGGCGCTTGTTGGAGTCGAAGGGCGAGATGCGGACGAGCCGGTGGACGCCGCGCTCGGTGGCGAGGTAGCCAAAGGCGTTTTCCCCGGTGACGAGGACGGTGCAGGATTTGAGGCCGGCTTCATCGCCGAGCTGGATGTCCATGATCTGGCTCTTGAAACCGTGGCGCTCGATCCAGCGCTGATACATGCGCAGGAGCATATCGGCCCAGTCGCAGGACTCGGTGCCGCCGGCGCCGGAGTTGATGGTGAGGAAGGCATTGAAACGGTCGTTCGGGCCGGAGAGGAGCATCTTCATCTCGAATTCGGCGAGGCCGCGCAGGAGGGCGGCGTGCTCCTTTTCCACCTCCGCGGCGCTGGCGGCATCCTTCGCTTCAAGGGCGAGTTCGATCAGCACCGGCAAGTCTTCCACCTGCCGCTCAAGCGCCAGCAACGGCAGGATTTTTCCGCGCAGCGCGGAGACTTCCTCCACGTTCTTTTGCGCCCGTTCCTTGTGCGCCCAGAAGTCGGGCTCGGCCATCTGGCCCTCGAGTTCCGCTAGGCGGGATTGCAGCGTGGCGAAGTCAAAGATACCTCCGCAGTTCGCCTACGCGGGCCTTGAGTTCGTCGGTATTGATGGCTTGGATTTCGAGGGACATGGGAAAAAGTCAGGGTGGTAAAGAAAAGAAAGAGCGCAGTCGGCGGGCGGCACCGGGAGAAATCGCGAATCAGCGATTCCCGCGGCCCGATCCACCATCGCGCTCGCGCCGCGGAAAGGTGTAGATCGTCTCGCCGCGAGCCGCCAGGCCGAGCCGGTCGCGCGCGACGAGTGAGGCAAACTCGGCATCCGTGCGCAGGCATTCCTCCACGAGGGCGTTCTGTTTGACGATTTGCTTCTCCTGTTCGACTTCGACGGTGAGCTGCTGCAGCCGCTCCTGCTGCGCCCGGCGTTCGGCCAGGACGGGTAAGAAACGGATGCCAAAAATGATCACCACCTCCACCAGAATCAGCGCGCCGACCATGCGATTGAGGGAATGCCAGATTCCCCCAGTCGGGGTGGTGTTTTGAAAGTGACCTTGCGCCGCGCTCACTTAACGCATCTTTCCGCCGTAAATGGCGCTGTCACCAAGTTCCTCTTCGATCCGCAAAAGCTGATTGTACTTCGCCACGCGATCCGTGCGGCTGAGCGAGCCAGTCTTGATCTGGCCGGCATTGGTGGCCACCGCGATGTCGGCGATGGTGGTGTCCTCGCTCTCGCCGGAACGATGCGAAATAACCGCCGTGTAGCTGTTCTCCTTGGCCAGTTCGATGGCGTCGAGCGTCTCCGTCAACGAGCCAATCTGATTGACCTTCACGAGAATCGAGTTCGCGGTTCCCGTGGCGATGCCTTTGCGCAGAAACTCGACGTTCGTCACAAAAAGATCGTCGCCCACGAGCTGCGTCGTCGCCCCCATGGCGTCCGTGAGTTTCTTCCATCCGGCCCAATCGTTCTCCGCGCAACCGTCCTCAATCGAGATGATCGGGAATTTTTTTGCCAGGCCCACGTAGTAGGCCACCAGCTCTGCGGCACTGCGTTTCGAGCCGTCGGATTTCTTAAAGACGTACTGGTTCTTCTCCTTGTCATAGAACTCGCTGGCCGCCACATCCAGCGCGATGAAGACGTCCTTGCCGAGTTTGTAGCCCGCTTTTTTCACCGCCGCGGCGATGGATTCGAGCGCGTCATCCGCACTTTTGAAATTCGGCGCAAACCCGCCCTCATCGCCCACCGCCGTGGCCAGGCCGCGCCCCTTGAGCACGCTCTTGAGCGCGTGGAAAATTTCGCAGCCCGCGCGAATCGCCTCCCGGAACGAATCCACCCCTTTGGGCATGACCATGAACTCCTGAAAATCGACGGGCGCATCCGAGTGCGCGCCGCCGTTGACGATGTTCATCATCGGCACTGGCAGGACCTTCGCGTTCGGCCCGCCGAGGTATTTGTAAAGCGGCTGGTCGAGCTGGCTGGCGGCCGCTTTCGCGGTGGCGAGCGAGACGGCGAGGATGGCGTTGGCGCCGAGCTTCGCTTTGTTATTCGTGCCATCGAGCGCGATCATTGCGCGGTCGATCCCCACCTGGTCGAGCGCGTCGCGCCCCTCGATGATCTTCGCGATGGATTTGTTCACGTTCGCCACGGCCCTGGTCACGCCCTTGCCGAGGTAGCGGTCTTTCACGCCGTCGCGCAGCTCCCACGCCTCGTGCTCGCCCGTGCTCGCGCCGCTCGGCACGATCGCCCGCCCGATCGCTCCACCGGCGAGGGAGACGTCGGCTTCGACCGTGGGATTGCCGCGTGAGTCGATGACCTGGCGGGCGTGAACTGCGATGATTTCGGTAAGGGACATGGGATTTATGACTAAAGAATTAGGATTAGAGATGGAGCGCGTGCCGCGAGTGCCGCGGTGGACGCCGCGGGGTGGATACAATCATCGCCGGCCACTTCGCAAGAACGAAGTGCCACCCGGCGCGGACGCGGCTACGCCCGGCGATACGGCTCGACCTTTACGATGTCCGCAAGGCGGTCGCCGTGCTCGGTGGGGACGGTGACTTGCTCGCCCGGCTGATGGCCCATGAGCGCCTGGGCGAGCGCGGATTGGTAGCTCACGATGCCCTTCTCCGGATCGCCGTCCCACGCGCCGAGGATGGTGTAGACGTCGAGCCGCCCGCCGGTCGTCTCGCGCAGCGTGACGATCGTGCCGATGGAAGCGCGGGTGGCATCCGAGTTGGCGAAATCAGTGCCGCGGGCGAGCGAGAGATCGCGCTCCATTTCGCTGCGCCTCCGACCGAGGACGCGCTGCATTTCCTTGGCGGCCTTGAACTCGAAATTCTCGCGCAAGTCGCCGTAGCTCCGGGCGACGCTGATCTCTTTCACGTTCTCGGGGATGGTTTTGTTCACGAGTTCGTCAAAGGCGATTTTCCGCTTTTCCAGGCTCTCCCACGAGACGACGAGCGTCTCCTGTTTCGCATCGCTGTCGCCAGAGACCAGCGCCTGCATCTCGGGGAAGACGCGAATGATCCGCCCGAGCAGCGAACGCTTGTTCAGCTCTTCGAAGACCGGCGTGCGCATCAGCTTTTGCATGATGTTGCGCATGTCCTCGAGGGTGGCCGTGGCGATGAGGTCGGGGAGGAGTTCCTTGTCGTTGAGCAGCAGATCGTGGAGACGCCGGTCGCGCTTGGCTTCGTCAAACTGGTCGCGCTCCAGCGCCCCGATGATCGAGCTGAGCAGACGCGGATTGACGAGATCGGCCACCACCCCGTCGCGCTCTTTGCACAGCCAGATCAGCGTTTCCGAAGTGATCGCGTGGTCGCGGATTTCGCGGTCGATGCCTTTGAGCAGCGCTTCGGTCTGGCCCTTTTCCTCCAGCAGGCGCGCCGCCTCGGTCACGAGGCGGGTGCTGCCGCGGGTGGCCAGGTCGAGCGCCACCGCGGGCCAGTCGTCGCCAAAGGCCGCGGGAATTTCCGCGAAGACGCGCTTGTGCTTTGCCGCCGGCAGATCGCCGATGAGCGTGACCAGCCGGCGCTTTTCATCGCGCAGGATTTGATCCACGGCGAGCGCGTCCGCGCCTTTCGGGAGGCTGGTTTTTTCCGCGATTTCGTCGCGCGTCAGGAGCATCTCGAGCGCTTGCGCGGTGTTCAGGCGCTGGTTCTTCCGCGCCTGGCTGTCGGCGGTCGCCAGCACCGGCGTGAGCTGCGTCGCGGCGTCGGTGAACTCACCGAGGTTTTTCAAAATCTGGTCGAGCGCCGTGAGTTGGTCCTTGAGCTGCCGGGCGTTGGCCAAGGCGGTGAGAAATTCGGCGGCGTGGGAAACCGGCGTGGCGCGCAATTCAAAGGGCGCGGTTTTTTTCGCCGGCACGACGAAATGCCCGTCGCGCTTCAAGGTCTTCTTCGTGGCCTCCCACCATTTCTTAAACTCCGCCTCGGAGAACACCGCCGGCACCAGCGCCTGCGTGATTTGGTCCTGCGTGGCCTTGCCGCCGAAGCTGCCGAGCAGCGCGCGCATCAATCCCACGGCGTCGCCATTGGCCCGCGTCTTGACCGCCGCCGCGTCCGCCGCGACCTGCGCCAGGATGTGATCCGGCGCCAGCGGCTCGAGCGTCTCCGCGGCATACTGGAGCTGCATCGGATGCCCCTTTTTCGCGGTGAAGTGGATGGTCATCTGACTCACCAGAAAATTCACCGCATCGACCTGCCCAAAGCCCCAGCTCTTGTGGACCACAAAGGTGCCGGGCGATAGTTTTTCGAGGGCCTGCCCCGCGGCTGCGGAAAGTTTGCCCGCTTCAACCGCTTTTTGAATTTCTGAAATCATGGGGCGGAGAAAGTAGGGACGGGGGCACCCTTGTCCAAGACATATTTCCCCCGCCAAAATGCGCCCACGCACGCTCCCGAAGACCCGGCGGATGCGCGTGCACCGTCACGAGCGGCGCCGGTCTGCGGATTGGCCGCCCAGGAGTGAAAGCCGCGCGGGCGGCGGCATTTCCGGCCCGGTTTGATGGGGACACTGCCCCGGAAATCCGTTGCCTTGCCGAGTGCCTTTTGGCTATGCACCGAAACCAAACCCGATCTATTGAGTGCCATGCGTCACGTAGCCTTTTTCCTGTTTCTCCTTGGATTGGTGACCATGCAGGTTCTCTTGGGTGGAGCGGGTTTGGTGCATGCTTTGCCGGCCGGTTTGCTCTTGGCCACGGCTGCCCTTCTGCTGGTTTTTGTCAGGCAAAAAAAGTCCGGTCACCGGCTCCGAATCTGGACGGGCGCGGCGACGGTGCTGCTCGCGGGCTACGTGATCGGGCGCAGCTTTTTTTCGCCGGTGGAATACCTCGCGCGGTGGGATCTTTTTCTGACGCTCGCGGCGGCGCTCGGCTATTTCATGGTGACCGAGTATTTCGTCCGCTCCCGGGAGCGCGTCATCGTGGTGGCGGTGCTGGGCATCCTGGCGCTGATCCACGTGGTGATCGGGGCCGTGCAGTTCAAGCAGCAGGACAATTTCATGCTGATCTCGTGGTTTATCCGTTCGGATTGGGAATGGCGGGCGAGTGGGTTGTACATCTACCCGAATCATCTGGCGGGCCTGCTGGAAATGGTCTGCTTTCTCACCATGAGCATCTGCTGCTGGGGGCGGGTGCCAAACTGGGTGCGAATTATGGGGGGATATTGCTCCCTCATGTGCCTCGTGGGCGTGGCCCTCACGGGAAGCCGGGGTGGTTACCTCAGTGTTTTGTGCGGCTTGGTCGTGTTTGGCGGATGCAGCCTCTGGTTGGTGCGCCGGGTGCGCCCCGACCGGCAGGGGGTGGTGACATTGGCGACCGTGGGAGGCATCGCGCTGCTCGTCGGCGGCGCGCTTTTTTTCATGGTGAAGAGCGCTTCGATCGCGGAGCGGGTGAATACCGTCTATGAGCCCAACAATGTTCGGCTCACCATGTGGAAGTCGGCGCTGCAACAATGGCATTTGAGTCCCTGGGTGGGCACGGGCAGTGGCACGTTTGCCTATTACGGTCGCGAATTCCGTGCGCCGGGGAACCAGCGCGATCCGCTCTATGTCCATAATGACTATCTCCATCTGTTGGCGGAATATGGCGTTGTCGGGGCGGTCTTGGGATTGGGGTTCGTCGGGCTGCATGTCTTTTCCGGCAGTCGCGGGATGAAAAAGATCGTGAACGAGAAGCTGAAGGCGGAATGGCGAACCTCGAGCAATGAACTCGCGCTCACGGTCGGGGCACTTTGCGGCACGGCGGCGCTGCTGTTCCATTCCGTGTTCGATTTCAATTTTCACCTGCCGGCCAATGCCCTCGTGGGGGCGATCCTTTTTGCGATTCTGGCCACGCCCGGAACCGATGCCGAATCCACCGCCGAGAAACCGGCCCGGCGGCTGGCCTGGGTGCCGGGGCTGGCCCCCGGGGTGGGCGTGGCGATGCTGATCCTGGGCGGTCCGCTCGTGGCCGGTGAGTATTATGGCGAACTGGCCCGGCGCGCTCTGCGCGATCGGAATTATAGTCAGGCGCGCAGCCTCGCGGAACGCGCCATCGGATGGGAGCGGAGTAATCCGAATCTCTATTTTTACCTCGGTGAAGCGTCTCATTTTCTCACCAGAGACATGGACAATCCGCTGGGGCGCGCGGGATTGTTTGAATCGGCGGCGGAGGCCTATCAGGAAGGGCTGAGACTGTTTCCGCGGGATACGCGGCTCCTGCTGGTGCTGGGTCGCACGCTGGATCTGGCGGGACGCTTTGCGGAAGCGGATGAGGTTTTCCAGCGGGCCATCGCCGGGGATCCGAATTTTGGGAACGTCTATGCCTACTACGGCCTGCACTTCAAACTTCAGCGGCGCTGGACCGAGGCGGAACTCTATCTGCGCAAAGCCAACGCCCTGAGCGAGGTGGAGATTTCCCCCGCGGCCCTCGCGGAGATCGAGCAGTTCAAGAACAGCGAACTGGGAAAGAAGCTGCTGCCGCCAGCCCCGGAACTCCCTCCACCGGCGGGGGAATGAGCGTGACCGGCCCGTGAAATCCGCCGCTCTGGTACTGCCGCGATGACCGAACTGACTCCTGGAGCGCCCCGAGCGGAGCCCGATCCGGTGGTTTTCAAAATCCCCGGAGACACGTTGCCGCGGTGGCTTCGGCTGGCCCGCCTGGGCCTCGGCTGGCTCACGCTGGCCTATGGGGGCGGCGCGCTCCTAGTCATGATCGCGCTGGAATGGGGAGGCGAGCGACTCTGGCTGCTCAGCCTCCTGCTTTTCGCGCCGCCGCAGGTCATGCTGCTGCCGCTCTTGGTCCTGACGCCGCTGTGCGTGGTCTTCCGCCCGCGCCTTTGCCTCTGGCATCTGGCGGTCGTGCTCGTCCTCGCTTTTGGCTACATGAATTTCCGCTGGTCCTGGCCGCCCCCACGGACCGAGAAGGGCATCACCGCCGTGACCTTCAACGCCGGCCAGAGCAGTCGCATCCAGTTCGCCGAGTTCGTTGAGCGGGAAAAGCCCGACGTGGTGGTGATGCAGGACGCCGGCACGACGCTGGCCGCTTTTTTGCAGACGAAACTGCCGGGCTATCACGTGGCGCGGCACGGGGAGTATTCCTTCGTCAGCCGTTTCCCGATTCAGAAATCCGCGCTCCTCGCCACGCCGCTTGGGGAGGGACGCCCCGTCGGCGCGCGGTTCGAGGTCTTGGTGAATGCGCAGCCGATGGCTTTTTACAGCGTCCACCTGCCCACGCCGCGGAGGGTGCTCTCCCACTTCATGGGCGGACGGAGGATTCTGGGTGATCTCGCGGGCGTTTCCCGGCGCGATCCGCTCTACGGCAGCTACGGCGAGTGGCTCGAGCAGCGCATTCAGCTCGCTCGCGATCTCCGTCAGGTCTTTGCGGATGAAAAGCTGCCGTTCATCGTGGGCGGCGACTTCAACCTGGCGGATCACGGCTATATCTATCACCTGTTTGCCGGTGAAATGACGGACGCGTTCAAGGCGTCGGGCCGGGGCTGGGGCCTGACGTTTCCGGGGAGCACGCGCAATCCTGTGGCGGGCTTCGGGCCGTGGTTGCGGCTCGACTATTTCTTTGCCGGACGGGGCTGGCGACCGGTGGAGTGCCGGCCGGAGCCGGGGAAAAAGTCGCAACACAAAGCGGTGCTCGCCCGCTTTGAACCAGCGGCCGGAAAATGACGGCGGCGACCGACGATGACGCCAGCCGCGCGGGGCGCATGAAGTCGCGAGGGTGGGTCGTGGCCTGCATCGTTTTCGTGCTGGCGTTCGATCTCGCGTTTTTCTGGCAGCGGGCTGGCGAGGCGCACGAGAGCGAGTTTGGCGCGCACCCGGACGAGGCGGCTCACTACGTCACGGGACTGTTTGTGCGCGATGCGCTGGTCATGGTGGGGCGGTACGCGGCGGACGGTTTTCCCGGTTCGCCGGTCCAGGTCGGCAAGGAATTCGCGGACACGTATTACGCGCATTACCCGAAGATCGGGCTCGGGGTGTGGCCACCGTTTTTCTATCTCGTGCAGGCCGCGTGGACCCTGCCTTTTTCGCCCGCGCGCGCGTCGCTTTTGCTGCTGCTCTGTGTGCTCGCGGCGGTCGTGGCGACGCAGCTCTTCCGGGTTTTGCGCGAGGAGTTCGGACTCGTGCCCGCGGCGCTCGGAGCGGCGCTGTGGCTGACGCTCCCGCTGGTGCGCAATGGCTACGGCATGGTCATGGCCGAGACCCTGAGCGCGAGTCTGATGTTCGGCGCGGTGCTGGCGTTTGGGAATTTTCTGGATCGCGAAAAGCGGGGTGACGCGCTCCGCTTTGGCCTCCTCGCCGCGCTCGCCATTCTCACCAAAGGCACCGGACTCGCGCTCGCGCTGGCGGCACCGCTCGCGCTGCTTTTTACCCGCCGCTTTCACCTACTCCGACGCCCGGCGCTCTGGCTGGCGGTGCTGCTCGTCGCGGTGCTGGCCGGGCCGTGGACCTGGGCCACGCGCCACCTCGGGGCCGGCGGTTGGGTGCAGCCGAGCCCCTCGTGGCAGTTCACCGCCGAGGCACTGCCCTATTACGTCGGCAAGCTGGGGGTCGGCCTCGGCCTCGTCGCGGCGCTGCTCTTTTGTCTCGGCGCTTTTGTGCAATTCCGGGCGACTTCCGGACCGCGCGGGCGCTGGGCGGCGGCGGGAGCGTTCGTCATCAGCGTCGTGATTTTCCAAGCGCTCGCGCCTGTCGGGTTCGAGGCCCGTCACCTGATTCCAGTCCTGCCCGCGGCCCTCCTGTTTGCCGTCGCTGGTTTTGCGGCCCTCACCGCCTCGTGGCGACGACAGAGCCTGGCCGCGGGGTTCGGGTTCCTGATCGTGGCCGGTTCCGTCCTGCCGCTGGAAAAGAAAGGCTGCCGCGGGTTCGAGCCGCTGGCCAGGAGCGTGCTCGCCGCCGCCGGGCCGACGGAGATCACGCTCGTTTCCTCGGAAGCGCGCGGTGAGGGGATGTTCATCGCCGAGGTCGCCATGCGCGAGCGGCGGCCCGGGCACATCATTCAGCGGGCGAGCAAGGCGCTCGCGAGCAGCACCTGGAGCGGGGGCGATTACGCGCCGCAGTTTGCCACGGACGACGCGCTGCTGGCGTTTCTCACCGGCGGAAAAATCCGCTATCTCGTCCTCGATGACGCGATCCCCGAGGCCAAGCGCTGCGCCCACCACGACCAGCTCAAGCGCGTGATCGCGGGGCACGAGGACCGTTTTAGCCTCCTTCAGGAATCCGAGATTATCAGAGGAGGGGAGCCGCAGTTGGCGCCCGTTAGGCTTTACAAAGTCCACGCGAAAGACTGATTTCTGCCCCGCCTCCCGATGCCTCCGCCGTCTACCAAGTTTCGCAAACTTTCCATCCTCGTCGCTGCCTATAACGAGGAGGACAGCCTCCGCGCCGCGATGGAAGCGGTGCGCACGGCACCGCTGCCCGCGGGCTTGGAGCGCGAGATCGTTATCGTCAACGACGGCTCGAAGGACGGCACCTGGCGCATCGCCCAGGAGTTGGCGTCCGAGCACCCCGAGATCCGCGTTTTCCAGCAGACTCCGAATCAGGGGAAGGGTGCCGCCCTGCGCCGAGCCATCGCGGAGCTGACCGGCGATGTCGCGATTTTCCAGGATGCCGATCTGGAGTACGACCCGCATGACTATCCGCGGATGCTGCGCCCGATCCTCGACGGACGCGCGGACGTGGTCTTTGGCAGTCGCTTTGCGGGCGAAGAGCGGCGCGTGCTCTACTTCTGGCACACGCAGGCCAATCGCCTCCTGACCATGCTTTCCAACATGCTCAATGACACGAACTTCACGGACATGGAGACGTGTTACAAAGCGTTCGTGGCCTCCGCGTTGAAGGCCATCCCGCTGGAGTCGAACCGCTTTGGCATCGAGCCGGAGATCGCCGCCAAGGTCGCGCGCAACCGGCTGCGGATGTTTGAGGTGCCGATCAGTTACAACGGGCGGCGCTACGACGAGGGCAAAAAGATCACCTGGCGCGATGGGGCCGCGGCGCTCTGGTTCATTTTCAAATACCGCTTTTCCAGCAACTACTCCGATCCCGGCAAGGTCACGCTCGACGCCATGGAACAGGCGCCGCAGTTCAATGAGTGGATGTATGAGAGCGTCAAGCCGTGGCTCGGCGCGCGCGTCGCGGAACTCGGGGTCGGGCGTGGCAATCTGAGCACGCACATCCGCCGCCACGAGCACGTGTTGCTCACGGATTACCGGCTCGATTACCTCACGGAACTTCAGCGCAAATGGTCCGAGCAGCGTGGGCTCCAGATCGGCAAACTCGATATGACCTCCCGCGCGGACTACGAACAGCTCCGCGAATTCGCCCCGGACAGCGTCGTTTTCCTCAACGTCCTCGAACACATCGAAGACGACCGCGCCGTCCTGCGCAGCCTCGTGGAGACGGTGCCGGCGGGCTGCCGGATCGTCGTGCTCGTGCCGTTCAGTATGAAGCTGTATAGCGAGTTTGATCGCGCGCTCGGTCACTTCCGGCGGTATGAAAAAGGGGAACTGGAAGCCAAGATGCGGGCAGCGGGACTTGAGGTGGAGACGCAGTTTTTCTTTAACAAAATCGGCATTTTCGCCTGGTACGTCGCCAACACGCTGGGCGGTCAAAAAGCGCTCAAGCCCTGGCAACTCAAGCTTTACGGCTTCCTGACCCCGCTCTTCCGTGTCCTCGACTCGATCCTCCCGACGAGCGGACTTTCCACGGTCGTCGTCGGTCGGCGACTCGCGAGGACGGCAGCAGCCCCGAGTTCTGTGCCGGAGGTTGTTGCCGCGTCGTAGGCGGAAAAGAAGCTGCCGACCGTGTCGCTCGCCCCTGCCGCCTACGCCTTTCAGCCCGGAGGTTCTGCGCGTGCCGACGGAGGCGCGTTCGTAGCTCCGGGTGGGAGCCCGAGCCCGTGAACATCGGACGGAGTCTGCTCAAAGGCTCGGTTGTGAGTACCATCGCGCTGGTCGCGCAGGTGGTCTTGGCGTTCGTCGTGACGCCGCTGCTCGTGCATTCGCTCGGCGTCCAGACCTATGGCATCTGGCTGCTTCTGACCTCGCTGATCGGCCAGTACGCGCTCTTCGATTTCGGGATCTCCTCGGCTGTGGCCCGTTTCGTCTCGGCGGCCTCCGCGCGGAACGACGAGGCGGAGATCCACGCGGTCGTCAATACGGCCCTGGCGCTGTTTGCGATCATCGGCACGGCCTGTCTCCTCCTCACCTTGGGCCTGGCGTTTTTCGCCGACCGCCTCGCGTCGGCCCCGGACGAAGTTGCGGTGGTCCGCACCTGCGTGCTCATCGTCGGGAGCCTCGTGGCCGTGGGATTTCCGGTGCGCGTCTTCCAGGGAATCCTCAAGGCCTACCTGCGCTACGACCTCATCGCGTTCGCGGGCCTGGCCAAGCTCATTCTTACGAACCTGCTCATCTGGATTTTGCTGCGCGCGGGTTACGGCATCGTGTGCCTGGCGGTGATCACGGCGCTCGCCGGAGTGATCGAGTATTTCCTGACCATCCGCTTTGCCTACCGTGCCTTTCCGGCCCTTCGGCTGGGGTTCGGTTCTTACCGGTCAGCCACGCGCGGCATGCTGCTGGATTACAGTTGGCGCTCTTTCATTCTCGGTGTGACACAGCAGATTCGCTTCAAACTCGATCTGGTCGTCATCGCCAGCGTCCTCCGGGAAAAGAGCCTCATCACCCACTATTCGATCGGCGCGCGATTCATGGATCAATTCGTGGAGCTGGTCGGCAATCTCGTGGGCGGGCAGCTCATGCCAGTCTTCAGTCGCTACGAGGGGCGTGGGGAGTATGACTTGGTGCGCGATCGTTTTCTCAGCGCGACGCGCGTGAGCGCGATCGTGTCCGTGTTTTTCGGGGCGAGCCTCGCCTTCTACGGCGGGGCCTTTATCGAGCGGTGGATGGGGCCGGGCTTTGGCGACAGCACCACGATTCTGCTTATTCTCGCCGGTCCTTTCACCCTCGCCCTCTCCCAGACGCCCGGTGTGGGGCTGCTCTACGGCCTGTCCAAGCACCACCTGCTGGCGTGGATCTGCGCGGGTGCTGCCGTGGTGAATCTCACGCTGAGCGTGGTCTTTGCAAAAATCTACGGCATGAACGGTGTGGCCTTGGGGACGGCCGTGGAATTGACGCTGAACTTTCTCTTCGTCTTCCCGGTGGTCGTTTGCCGCGTGGCAAAAGTGCCGTTGCGCACCTTCTTCGCAGACGCGCTCTTCGGCACTTTGGCGAAATGTCTTCTGCCCCTCGGGCTCTACTTTTTCGCGGTGCGGCAACTCCTTGAACCCGGCTACCTGCGACTCATCCTGCTCGTCGTCGGCCAGGCCGTGGTCTTCGCGCCCGCCGTGTTTTACGGCGTTTTGAGAAAGGACGAGCGCGAGTTGCTGCGGGGGGCATTTCGCCGCCGGTCGCCGTCCGCTTTATGAATCCTCAGCCGCGGGATTTGATTCTTGCTGGCGAATCACGCGGTTCTGCAGGCAGAATTCCTCATCGCTGAGACCGCCTTGTTCCCTGCCGATTTTTCATAGATAAGCGTGTGCCCGACGGAGGCACCTCGGGAGCGCGTTTCGTCAGGCCGCGATTCATCTGGCGAGCTCGGCGCATGCACTTCCCGTCAGGCCGCCGCCAACCAAAACGCCTGCGGCGACCCGGCGGTCGTGGGCTGCTACGCGGGTTCGGGTGCGCACCTTTTTGCTTCCGAGAAAGTGATCCTTGTCCGCATGGCGAACGAGGTCCGCGGGCGGCGTATTTTGGACCTCGGCGTCGGTGGCGGACGGACCACCCCGCATCTGCTGGAACTCACCGCCGACTACCTCGGCGTGGACTATTCACCCGAGCTGATCGCCGCGTGTCAGGCGAAGTTCCCCGGCGTTCGGTTTGAACAGGGTGATGCGCGGACGCTCGAGATTCTCGGAGAGGGCACGTTCGATCTCGTCTTTTTTCGTTCAAGGGCATCGACCACGTCAGCCACGCGGAGCGGCAGCAGATCCTCGCGCAGGTGCGGCACGTTTTGAAACCGGGCGGCCTGTTCTGGTTCTCGTCGCACAACGTCCGCGTCCCAGACGGAGGAGCCGGGCCGGGCGATCCTCGTGGACAGCGCTCACCGGTTTCAACTCGTGCTCTATTTCGTGGACCCGGCCGAACAGGTGCGCCAACTCGCCGGGCAGGGGTTCGAGGAGATGCGCGTTCTCGATCATTGGGGCGAGGAGCGGGAGGAAAACGCCGGGGAGATAAACCGCTCGGCGCACGTCCACTATCTCGCCCGAAAAACCGCTGGCTGCCGTGGGCTGCAACGGTGCGGGAACTGCGTAGGCTCTCTACTGCTCCACGCGATAAAGGTGCGTCCGGGTGCGGACAAAGAGCGCCTTGCCCGAGGCGGCGGGCGAGGCCATGCAGCCGGCTTCGAGTTGGCTTTCACCCAGCACTTTGAACTCCCGCCCGGTGGCGAGCGCGGTGACTTTGCCCTCCTCGTTGCACGCGTAGATGCGGCCATCGGCGTGGATGGGTGAGGCGGAAAAATTCCCACCGATGCGCTGCGTCCAGACGACATCGCCAGTCTTCGCGTCCACGCAGCTCGCGATGCCGCCGTCGTTGATCGCGTAAAGCAGGTCGCCGATGAGCAGCAGTGAAGGCTTGTTGGGCGCGGATTTTTTCAGCCGCCAGGCGAGTGCATCGGCACCAAGCAGACCGCTGCCGCCGAGCTTGAGCGCGAGCACCTGGCCCTGCGAATAGCCGGCGGCGATGAAGACCATGCCGAAGCCCGCGACCGGGCGCGTGGCGGCGCTGTGGTTGCCGCGCTCCTCAAAGCGCCACAGTTCCTTGCCGGTCTTCGGGTCGTAGCCGTAGTGCGCCTTGGCCCCGCTGCTCACGAGCGTGGCCGTGCCACCGTGCTCGACGACCGTGGGCGTGGCGAAAGCCTTGCGGTAGTCGCCCTCGTTCTTCGGTTTGCCGTCAGCGCCGAGATCCTGGAAATCAATCGAGCGCGGCGTTTGCCACACGGTCTGGCCCGTCTTTTTGTCGAGCGCCACCATGAATTGCGCGTCGCTTCCGTCGAAACTCATGATCAGCAGATCGCCCCACACGATCGGCGACGAGCCCGCGCCGCGGTAGTGGTTGCAGACAAAATCCGTGCGCTCCCAGATTTTCGCGCCCGTCTTTGTGTCGAGGCAGGCCGTGCCCGGCGCGCCGAAGGTCACGTAAATCCGCCCGTCCTCGAGGACCGGCGTGGGCGAGGCGTAGCTGTTGAACTTGTGGCAAAATTGCGGCGCGGCCACGCGGAAGAGCGTGTCGTCGCGCAGCACCTTGCCGGAGTCCTTGTCCACGCAGACCACGCCCAGCGCAGTGCCGTCTTCGGTCGCCGTGGTCAGCCAGATCTCCGCGCCCCAGATGACCGGCGAAGACCACGCCTTGCCGTGGATGGCGGTTTTCCATTTCACGCTTTCCGTCTCGCTGAACTTCACCGGAAGCCCGGTCGCCGCGCTCTGCCCATCGCCCGCCGGTCCGCGGAATTGCGGCCAGTTTTCCGCGGCGGTCAGCGTGGCTGCGCTGAGCAGGGTGGCGGTGAAAACGGCGAGGTGAGGGAGAAGGCGGTGGGTGGTCATGGCGCGTGGATGAGGCGGTATGCCGGGAGTTTTCCGCGCACCGCCTGCGCTGGCAAGCGCCCGTCGCGCGCGGTCGTGAGATTCCCGATTCGAGACGCGGAGTTTTAGCGCGGCGCGGCCACCCGGCCCAGCGCGGCGGCGGTGAAGATGAGCGGATAGAGGCGCTCGGAATACCAGAGTTTCGCGAAGTAGAATCCGATGGGAGCGGGTTCGCGCCACGCCCCGGAGAGCACGCGCTCCGTTAGCCAGCGCGCCCCGCTTTCCACCGCCGCGACCTCGGCGGTGCCGGCGAGCGCGGCGACGGCGAGCGCGGTTTCCTCCACGGAGGACGGCCCGCCGCGGACGCCGCTCCAGCCGCCGTCGGCGTTCTGGTCCGTGGCCAGCCAGCGCACGCCGGTGCGGAGCATTTCTTCGGGACAGGCGGTGCTGCGGTCGCGCAGTTCACGCAGGGCGGCGACGACTTTCGCGGTGCCGTAAAGCGGGTTTTCGTCGTCGGGCGCGTGCTCGTTGCCGAACCACAGCGGGAGCCACGAGCCGTCCGCGCGCTGGGTCCGCGCGAGGTAGGCGAGCGCGCGCGCGAGGCCGCGCCCGGCTTGCGTTTTCAGCGGCTCGTCGCACTGCGGAAGCCACGCGCTCCACGCGCGCAGGGCGTGCGCGGTGAGGTCGGGCGCGCTGCGATCAAAAGGCAGCGCGCCCCAGCCGCGGCAGAACGTCGGGATGCCGCCGTCGCCGTTTTGCAGATCGAGCAGCCAGCGCACGCCCGCGCGGCCGGCGGCGCGCGTGGGGCCATCGACCGCGCCGAGAGCGAGCAGGGCGAGGAGCGCGCCGGCGGTGTCGTCGGCATCGGGCACGCCGCCGGGCAGGTCGGTCCACGCCCAGCCGCCCGGCGCGGCGTGGGTGGAGGGATGCTCGGTGCGATACTGCTGCCCGAGCAGCCACGCGCGCAGGGTCTCGCGCTGCTCTGGCGAAAGCGCGGCCGGTTGGGCGGCGAGGGCTTCGATGGAGAGGGTGGTCACCCAGGTGGCGAGATTTGTGTCGATGGCCCAGCTCCCGTCCGCCCGCGCCGACGCGCGCAGAAACTCCGCGCCCTTCCGCGCCACGGGATGTTCCGCGAGGCCCATCGCCGCAAGGCTCATGGTCACGAAACTCGTCAGCGGCACGGCTTCGAGGAAGCCGCCGTTTTCCGGCTGGATGGACGCCAGCACGCGCAGCGTCCGCGCCCGCGTGCGCTCGCGGAGGAAGTGGGTGAGCGGGTTCCGCGTCGGGCGGTGATGATGGATCGTCTGCCCGATCGCGATGAGCGCCGGAAGGGCGTAGCTGACCACCGGCAGCCGCAGCGCGCCGAAAACCTGGTGCGGCAGCGCCGCCAACTCGAAGGGCAGCGCCATGACGTGCTCCCAGCCGATGCGTCCGCCGAGCGCAAGGGCCATCAGGATCGGCACGGAAAAGGTGCGGTCCTTGCCGTAGCGCGCGGCGATGGCGGCGGCGAGTGCCCGGGGAGCACACGCGTCCCGCGTGTTGGTTTCGGCGTCCCGCCGGAACGCACTTCCTGAGGCGTCCTCAGTTGGTCGGTCCGTCATTTCCAATTCACCCGTCCCGGAAGTTCGTCGGGGCGGGACGCCCCGACCAACACGCGGGACGCGTGTGCTCCCCAGAGCTTCGCCCGCCCGCTGCACGACTTCCGCAAGCTCCCCATCCGCCCGCGCCGCGCCGAACGCCGCCCAGCAGAGCGCCGTGGTGCTGATGTTGCTTTTGCTCTGCACCGTGTCGCCCCAGCCGCCGTCCGCGTTTTGCGTCCGCGCCAGCCACCCGAGCCCGCGGCGAATCATGTCCCCATCAGCTTCCCGCCCGAGCTGCGCCAGCGCCACCACCGCCGTCGCCGTCGAGAGCGCACTGCTCGAAAGCTCGCCCACCCAATGCCCGTCCGCCGTCAGCTCCCCGAGCAGCGCCGCCGTCGCCAGACCGAGCGCCACCGGCACGTCTTCGCTTTTCACTAAGCGAGCTTGTCCTGCTCCCGTTTCCGCGCCGGCAGGATCGCGCAGGCGTCCTTGCAGCCAAAGACGCGGCTGAAGAGCAGTCGGTGCCGGC
>CAIQUL010000115.1 GCA_903874975.1 uncultured Chthoniobacter sp.
AGTGCTGCACGCGGTTTGCACGGTGATGCTCGGGCCGCGCAGATCGAGGCGGTAGCTGAGTTTTGTGGCGAGGTAGTCCTTGTCCGTGCCGGTGACGAGGGGGGAGCTGCCGATTTGAAATTGCGGGACGAACTCCGCGAGCGCGCCGGGTTGCGAGCCGATGTTGTCGAGGAAGTAGGTGTTCAGGCTGGAGCCCGCGAAGACGCCGATGCTGCCGCGGAAGCGCGCGGGATCGAGGGCGGCGTCCTCCAGCGCGTGCCAGGCACATTCGAGAAAGACGCGGTGCTGCGGGTCGGTCAGCTCGGCGTCGCGCGGGGTGAAGCCGAAAAACGGGGCGTCGAATTTGTCGGCATCGGCCAGCGTGCCGCGGGCGCGAACGTAGTGCGGGTCAGCGATGGCGGCGGGATCGAGGCCGGAGGCGAGCAGTTCCTCGTCGGTGAAATGCGTGATCGACTCGGTGCCGGCGCACAGGTTTTGCCACAGCTCGCGGACATCGCGCGCGCCGGGAAAACGGCCGGCGAGGCCGATGATGGCGACACCTTCGGGAGGCAGCGAATCGGTGGCCATTAGCGGGTGGTGGTGCCGAGGACGCGCATCCGGGCGAGCGCCTCGCGTTGTTTGGCGGCGCGGTCGGTGGCGCTGACGGGTTGCGTGGCGGGAGCCGCGGCACCGTCGAGGAAGGCGGCGAAAGCGGCGACCGTCGGATACTGAAAGAGCGTCACCAGCGGGAAGGTGCGCGCGAATTTCTGCTGGAGCCGGTGGTGGAGCAGCGCGAGGCGGAGGGAGTTGCCGCCGAGGTCGAAAAAGTTGTCGCGAGTGCCGACGCGGTCGAGCAGCAGGATGGTGCGCCACAGCTCGGCGACGGTGAGTTCGCGGGCGCTCGCGGGCGCGACGAAAGTGGCGGCCAGCTCGGGACGCGCGGAGGTGGGCGGCGGGAGCGCCTGGGTGTCGAGCTTGCCGTTGAGATTCATCGGCAGGGCGTCGAGCGGGACGAAGGCGGAGGGGACCATGTAGGCCGGCAGCCGCTCCAGCAGAAAGGCGCGCAATTCCGCGGCGGGCGCGGTGCCGACGCAGTACGCGAGCAGCTCCGCGTCGCCGTCGGGCAGCGGACGCGCGATGACCGCGCAGTGGGCGACGCCGGGATGGCGGACGAGCGCGGCTTCGATCTCGCCCAGCTCGATGCGGAAGCCGCGCACTTTGACCTGCTGATCGGCGCGGCCGAGATAATCGAGATCGCCGGCGGCGGTGCGCCGGGCGAGGTCGCCGCTTTTATAAAGGAGCGTGCCGGGCCGCCACGGATGCGGGATGAAACGCTCGGCGGTCAGCTCGGGACGGCGGAGATAGCCGCGGGCCACGCCGTCGCCGCCGACACAGATTTCGCCGGTGACGCCGACCGGGCAGGGCGCGAGCGCTTCGTCGAGAATGTAGAGATCGAGATCAGGGATGGCTTCGCCGATGGGGCTGCCGGCGAGGGTGTCGAGTTCGGCGAAAGTGATCGGGCGATAGGTCACGAAGACGGTCGTCTCGGTGATGCCGTACATATTGATGAGGCGCGGAGTGGTGTCGCCGTGCCGGTCGAACCACGGACCCAGCGTGGCGAAGTCGAGCGCCGCGCCGGCGATGATGACCGTGCGGAGCGCGAGCGGTTGGCGGAGCGCGGGGTCGTCCTCGACACGGCTGAGCTGGAGAAAGGCGAGCGGGGTCTGGTTGAGGACGGTAACTTTTTCCTGCGCGACGAGCGCGTAAAACTGCGCGGGGCTGCGCGTGACGAGATAGGGCACGACGACGAGCCGGCCGCCGTAAGCGAGCGCGCCCCAGATTTCCCAGACGGAGAAATCGAAGGCCGGCGAGTGGAAGAGCGTCCAGACATCGGCGGCGGTGAAGTGGAAC
>CAIQUL010000116.1 GCA_903874975.1 uncultured Chthoniobacter sp.
GGGCACCCGGGTCGGGTGCTCCACCCGGAGCTCGCAGCGACCCGCCTCCTTTGGGCAGAGAGAAGACCGCGGAGCGGCGCAAAGCAGCTGGGACTTCAGCTCTATCGGGCCGGGAGCTTGGGGCTGAAGCCCCAGCTACTTTCTCCCGGACCGCCGCGGCTACTCGCGGACGATCTGGCCGGTGGGCTCCGTTTCGTTCGGGCAAAGGGCGAGCCGCCCGCGACGCTCGCCGACGTGCTCGACGGGCGGGAGTTCCTCGCCGAGGAACCGTGCGCCGTGGCGGGCAAAGCGGGTGACATCGCCGCTGGACAGGACCCGCAGCCGCCCGGCGCCTTCCGGCGCGAGCGCCGCATAGCGCGCGCGCCACGCGGCGAAGCGCGCGGCGACTTCGGGCGCGGGGTTGAGCACCTGCACGCCCGCCGGGGCGACTTCGCGGAAGGCGCGTTCGAGCAGCGGGTAGTGCGTGCAGCCGAGGACCAGCGTGTCGATTTCCGCAAACTGCCCCACGTAGCGGGCCACCGCCAAGCGCGCGATGTCGGTCTCCTCCCAGCCCTCCTCGACCAGCGGCGCAAGCAGCGGCGCAGCGATTTCGCTGACCTGCACGCTGGCGCTGAGTTTGCGCACTTCGGTGCGAAAGGTGTGCGAGGCCACGGTGCGGGACGTGCCGATGAAACCGATGTGCCCGCGGGTCGCCGCAACTGCGGCCTCCGCCGCCGGAATGGTGACGCCCAAAACGCGGCGCTCCGCCGAGCCGTAGCGCTGCTGAAGATGTCGCAATGCCACGCACGAAACCGTGTGGCAGGCCACCACGACCACACGGCAGCCTTCGCCGAAAAGCCGCTCGACGCACTGCTCGGCAAAATCGAGCACGGTATCCACGTCGCGTCCGCCATACGGCGCGCGGCCGCTGTCGCCGAGATACACGTAGTCGAGTTGCGGGAGTTCGCGGCGCAATTCCCGGAGTACGGTCAGGCCGCCAAAGCCGCTGTCATAGACCCCGACGGGGGTGGTGGAGGTGGTGGATGAGGACATGGGTGAGGAGAAAAGCTCGTGGGCCGTAACAAAGCAGAAGGAGTCGAAAGTCGGCAACCAGTTCACTCCCCCACCCGTCTTCCCGCACCGCCGCGCCCGACCGCTCAGTTCGTCGCCGGAGCCGTCGGGATGACCACTTCCGGTTCGCCGGAGGTGATACCGGGGCTCGTGCGGAATGGCGGAATCTCCACCCGCGGGCCGTCGCTTTTCCGTCCGGCGACCTCGCCGATCTGCGAGCCCACGGCGCGGCGGTAATTCATCGTCGCCTGGAGGATGCACGACGCCATCTGCTGCCGGTAGGCCGGCATGGCGACGAGTTTGGCATCGTAGAGGTTGCTGAGGAATCCACCCTCGATGAGCACGCCGGGAATGGCGATGTCGCGGATGACGACGAAGCGCGCACGCTTGATCCCGCGGTCGAACATCCGCGAGCGCACGACGAGCGAGGCGTGCGTGGCCGTGGCCAGCGCCATGTTTTGCGCGTCGTTCACATTGCCCGCGCACTGGTCGAGATCGGAGACGCGCGGGCCGTCGGCCATCATCGAGGGCACGCCGCGTGGAGCCAGCGTGTAGGTTTCCAGGCCGGTGCCCGCGCCACCGCTGTTGAAATGCACCGAGATGAAAAGCGCATTGGTGTAGCGGTTGGCGATGCGCGTCCGCTCGTTCAGGGAAATGAAGGTGTCATTCGACCGGGTGAGCACCACTTTGAACCCAGCCTGCATGAGCAGCGCGCGCGTGCGCCGGACCACATCGAGCGTGAAGTCGGCCTCGCACCCATACGGGCTGAGCGCCCCGCGATCGTGCCCGCCGTGCCCGGCGTCGAGGATGATCGTGTCCACTTTTTCCGCGCCCTTGATCTGGCTCGGGCGGAGCACCGGCTCGATGACCTTGGTCAGGTCCATCCGTGACACGGCGAGTTTTCCATCCACCTCGGTGATCGGGTAGCTGAGGTTGAATTTCAGCCCATTGATATAGAACTCCACGCTGTTCGCCGTGCCGCGCAGGCTGCGCTGGCCGATCGCCATGGTGAAATCGTTGTTCGCGCGGCGCACGCTACCGAGGTTGTAAAACTCGGACAGGTTTTCCAGCGTCACGAAGTCGCGCCCGCCCACCTTGTAGAGCGTCCACTCCACGGCACGCCCCGTGGCTAGGAGGAAAAAGATCGCGATGAAAAAGGGAAGCGTCCAGCGCATGCGGGCGGCACGCTAGCCGCGAGCCCCCCCGGCGCAAGGCGGTTTTCCCCCACCGCTCGGTGCCGCACCCGAGACCAATCCGTAGTTGCGCCGGACGGCTGTCCCACTACTTTGCCGACCCTTATGTCCGCCAATATTCCATCCCGACCCCGCCAAGTCGGCCAGCGGCGCAACTTTGCCATCGTCGCCGGGCAGTACAACCCCGACTACGTCCGCGGACTGATCGAGCATACCCGCGCGGAGTTTCTGGCCATCTCGCCGAACTTCAACGTCGTGGTCCACGAGGTCCCCGGCGCGTTCGAGATTCCGCTCGTCGTCCAGGAAATCGCCACGCGCGGAGGCGTCGATGCCATCATCGCCCTCGGCGTCATCATCGAGGGCGAGACCCAGCACGCGGCGCTGATCGCCACCGAGATCACCCGCGCGCTCCAGCAACTCGCCCTCGCCCACCACATCCCCGTCATTCACGAGGTGCTCCTTTTGAAAAACGAAGCGCAGGCGAAAGTGCGCTGCCTCGACGACGAGATCAACCGCGGCACCGAAGCCGCCCGCGTGGCCGCCCGCATGGTCCAGATGCTCGGCGAACTCCGCAACTCCCGCACCGAGACCGCCGGGCCGCGCAGCGAAATTCGCTTCGGGCGCTGATCTTTTCCCCGACATGGGCAAACGACGCGAAGGCCGCGAGGCCGCAGTGCAATTCCTCTACCAGCTCGATCTGCACGGCGCAGCCGAAGCCGGCGACATCGGCCTATTTTGGGACCTGCGCACCGGCCCGGAAAGCTCGCCCCCTGCGGCCAAGACCCGCGCTTTCACGGAGGAACTCATCCACGGAGTGCTCGCCCATCGCGCCGAGATCGACGCCCGGATCGTCGCCTGCACCGCGAACTACGACCTCCATCGCATCGCCGCCGTGGATCGGAACATCCTCCGGGTCGCCATCTATGAGCTGCTCCACAGTCTCGAAGTCGCGCCGGTCATCATCATCAACGAGGCCATCGAGGTCGCGAAAAAGTTCGGCGCGGAAAAGTCCGGTGGCTTCGTCAACGGCATCCTCGACCGGATCAAAAAAGAACTGAACCGCCCCGACCGGGTGGGCATCGCGAAGACCGAGAGCTGAGGCAGGAAGGCTTCATCCCTCCGCCTTCATCCTTCATCCATTTCCCTCATGGCCTTCGGCTTTTTCAAATCCCTCATCGAAAAATTCACCGGGCGCCCCGTGGATTGGGACGAACTCGAGGAAGCGCTCATCCGCGCCGACCTCGGCGTGCCGATGATGACCCGCATCATGACGGCCTGCCAGGCGCGCACGGAGAAACTCACCGCGGAGAGCGTCGTCGCCGTGGCCCGTGAGGAAATCCTCAAGGTCCTCCCGCGCGACAACGTCGTCCTGCGCCCGCTCGCTTCGAAAACCAAAGTCATCCTCGTCGTGGGCGTGAACGGCACAGGCAAGACGACCTCCACGGCGAAGCTCGCCGGCTTTCTCCAAGCCAAAGGGCACAGCGTCATGCTCGCCGCCGCCGATACCTTTCGCGCCGCCGCGATCGAGCAACTCACCGTCTGGGCCGACCGACTCGGCGTGGAGATCGTGAAAGGCCAATACAACGCCGACCCCGCCGCGCTGTGCTACGAGGCCTACCAGTCCGCCGACCGCAAGAACGTGGAGTTTCTGATCTGCGACACCGCCGGCCGCTTGCACACGAAAACCAATCTCATGGGCGAACTCGCCAAGGTGAAACGCGTCCTCCAAAAAGCCGACCCCGCCGCGCCTCACGAGACGCTCCTCGTGGTGGATGCCACCACCGGCGGCAACGCCCTCCAGCAGACGCGCGAGTTTCACGCCGCCACGGGCCTCACCGGGATCATCGTCACGAAGCTCGACGGCAGCGGCAAAGGCGGCTGCGTGGTCGCCATCCAGCACGAACTCGGCATCCCCACGCGCTTCATCGGCACCGGCGAGAAGCTGGAAAACCTCGCCTTCTTCGAAAGCCGGGATTTCGTGGAGCGGATGCTCTGAGGTCGGGGCAAAAAAGCGCCGCACCCGGGGAGCGAGTGCGGCGCTTGGGAATTTCTGTGCTGGTGACCGCGCCTACGCCGCCGCCGGAGCGGTGCCGCCGCCGCGCTTCTTGCAGTCACCGCGGCCCTTGCCTGGACCACCATGCGGCCGGGCAGCCTTGAGTTCCTCGGCGGTCACCCCGCCGCTGTTGTCCTTATCGAGCTTCTTGAAAATCTCCGCCGCCTTGGCGGGATCTTTCTGCGCTCGCGGTCCGGCTTTGAATTCGGCCTCACTGACCGAGCCGTCGTTGTTCGTGTCGAGCTTCTTGAAAATCTCGCCGGGTTGGTGATGGCCGGGCCGTCCACCGGGTCCGGCGGGCTTGTCCTCAGCGGAGGCGAGCGTGCTGGCGAGCGCGAGCGCGCCCAGGGTGCTGATGATGAGTTTCGTCTTCATGATGATTTGGTTTGTTGATTTTCCGCCCCGCCGGCGGAGTGCCGGCGGAGTCTGCCGTGTGAAACGAGCACGCCCGCGAAAAGTTTCCAAAAAGTGTTAAATCACTCCGCCACACGACCGAAGACCTCTCATGAGTCATGATCCAGTCGGCGCGAACTCTGCGCCTTTCGGTCCTCGGCGGACTCCTGCACCCGCGGCGAATTGCGCTCCGGCACGCCCTTGGTATCGTGCTGACATGCCTCACAGCTTTTGGATGCCCGGCGTCCTGCTTTGCACCACGGCCACCTCTTTCGCGATCGTCGATGCCAACTCGACAACGAACACCTCGGACCCTGGCGGCGGGGTCCCCTGGGCCAATGTCGGGAGCGTCAACGGTGGCTCCGGCACCTACCTCGGCAATGGCTGGGTTCTCACGGCGGCACACGTGGGTGCCGGGCCGATTGCGTTCGACAGCGGCACCTTCCAACCCGACGGGCGCGTCATCCGCCTCAGCAATCCCGACACCTCGCTCGCGGACATGCTGCTCTACCATCTGGTCCTCACACCCGGCCTCACGGGTTCGATGGTTTCCAGCAGCACTCCGGCGATTGGCTCCCTCGTTGACCTGGTTGGCTACGGTCGAATTCGCGGATCCGCAGAACAATCTTTCTCTACGGAATACGGACCGAAGTCCGGCTTCTATTGGTCGCCCAACGGCACAAAGA
>CAIQUL010000117.1 GCA_903874975.1 uncultured Chthoniobacter sp.
CCTTCGCTGAGGACGGAGATGCTGCCCGAGCGACCGAGGTATTTGATGCGCGCGGACTCGACGGCGGCCTCATCGGTGGAGGCGGCGATCTCGGCGAGGGCGGCGGTGCGGAGGTGGGAGAGTTGTTGATCCATAAGGGAAAATGACGAAAGAGGAATGCCGAAGCTGGAATGACGAATCAACCGTGGCGTTCGTCATGCGGGCTTCTCTCGCCATTCTTCATTCCGTCATCCGTCATTAAAACAGCGCAGCCTCGAACACGCGGGCGCGTTCGAGGCTGCGGAAAGAGTTTTCGTGAGCGGTTGCTTACGCAGCCTTCTGCGCGGCGTCGCGTTTCGCGTCGAGCGCAGCTTTCGCCTTGTTGAAGATGGCGGTGAAGGCGGCTTCGTCGGTGACGGCGAGGTCGGCGAGGATCTTGCGATCGAGCTCGATACCGGCGGCTTTGATCCCCTCCATGAAGCGGGAGTAGGTGAGTCCCTGCGCACGGGCGGCGGCGTTGATGCGCTGCTGCCAGAGCATGCGGAAGTTGCGCTTGCGCGTCTTCCGGTGGGCGGTGGCCCAGTGCTGGGCCTTATAGACGGCGTCTTTCGCGTAGCGGAAGAGCTTGGACCTGCGTCCGCGGTATCCGCGGGCGAGATCGACGACTTTCTTGCGGCGCTCCCGACTGGCGGGAGCATTAGTGGCGCGTGCCATAGTTTATAAAAACCCGGTTGCCCGGGCCTCCTAGTTATTCAGCGAATTGTTCTTTTGGTTGATGATCCCGCCGACCTCATTCGCTGAGGCACTCCGCGAGGCGGAGCAGGTGGCGGAATCGGGTGGGCCGCGGGCGCGAAAGCCCGAGCCCAAAGGGCTAGGCGAACGGGAGCAATTCCTTCATGCGATCCCGTTGGGTGACGTGGATCTCGCCGTCTTTGCCGAGCTTGCGTTTGCGCTTCGAGCTTTTGCTCGAAGCGAGGTGGCGCAGGCCGGCTTTGCGGCGCATGAGTTTGCCCGTACCGGTCACTTTGATGCGCTTAACGGCGGATTTTTTCGTCTTGCGACGTGCAATGGATCGAGGCATGGGGCGGCGAAAGTAGCGGTCGAAGTCGAAAGGGCAAGCGGGTTTTTGGGAAAATGCACGCGGGGTCGCAGACGGGCAGTTTTAGGTGAGGGCCGGGCGGATTTTCTGCCAGATTTCATCCTCCAATGCGTCGGCGCTGCGGGCGGCGTCGAGGAGGTGAAAGCGGGGCTCAGGCTCGGCGGCAAGGGCGAGGTAGCCGGCGCGGACGGCGTCGAAGAAAGCGGCGGACTGGCTTTCCATCCGATCCGGCGCGCCGGATCGGGCGGCGAGGCGGGCACGGGCGAGGGCGGGGTCGAGGTCGAGGATGAAGGTGAGGTCGGGCAGGCAGTCGCCGACGGCGAAGCGGTTGATGGCGCGGACCTGGCCGGGATCGAGGCGGCGGGCAACGCCTTGATAGACGGTGGTCGAGTCGAGAAACCGGTCGGCCACCACGATGGTCCCGCCCGCGAGGGCGGGCAGGATTTTCTCCCGGACGAGCTGGGCGCGGCTGGCGGTGAAAAGGAGCAACTCGGTCTCGGCGCACATGGCGTGGCCTGCTGGGGAGTGCTGGAGTAACTCGCGGAGGTGCTCGCCGATCTCGGTGCCGCCGGGTTCGCGGGTTAAAAGAAGCGTTTTTTCCAACCGCGTCAGCCGTGCGGCGAGGCGCTGGATCTGGGTGGATTTGCCGCAGCCTTCGCTGCCTTCAAAGCTGATGAACAGGCCGCGCGGCATGGAGGGGACGGAGGGTGGAGGCTTGCCCGACGGGGCTTCCTCGTAAATTTTCTCCAGCGGAGGGGAGGAAGATTAAACGGACGAGGAAGCGGAAGGAGCTGGGGGTGCTACTTGACGATGACCGTGGGGCCGCTGTTGCGCGTGGGGAGTGGCGGTTCGACCGGGCCGCCTTTGGAGCTGACGACCCGCTGACTGCCGCGGCGGCCTTGCTGGACGAAGTCGTTGTTGTCGCCAAACTGCGCCCACGGGCCGCTCGGCACGTCGCGGAAATCGACGAATTTCCAGTCGGTCACATCGGTGCTGCTGAGGCCGAGGTAGTCGCGGATGGCGGGCGACATATCGAGGCCAGCACCCTTGTTGAGGTTGGCCTTGGGGCGCTCGTTGCCAAAGACGTATTGCCAGTGGTCGGTGCGGAACGGCCCGCAGTCGCTCCACTGGGCGTAGCAGATTTTGCCCGTATCGCTGTTGCGGACGGCCACCCAGCGGTCGCGGCAGACGGACTTCCCTTCGCGCTGGAATTCCTCCCGGAACCACGGAATGACGAGCTTGGACTCGGGCTTGGTGGTGCCGGCGGTCACGTCGTTGTAGGGCAGGGCGATGTAGAACGGGTTTTGGCGCGGGATGAAATTGGCGGGGATGAAACCGCGGCGCGCCGCCGGGGTCGGGTTGTCGAAGCCGCCGAAGCTGGCCTGCCAGTTCATGTCCCAGGAGCTGCTGACGTTGTGGACCGGGTTGTTCCCGCCGGCCGGCTCGCCGACCCAGAAGGTGGTGGTCACGATGCGGGTCTTCCACGGGTATTTCCCCGAGACGCCGAGGGCGCGGGAGCTGGTCGGGACGACGACCTGCGGCTCCATCTTGAGGATGGCGCTTTCCCGGAGCTTCATCGCGTATTTGGCGAAGTCGGAGCTGCTCGAATACGGCGATTGGGCGGCGGCGCTGGCGGTCAGGACGGTGGCGGCGACGGTGGCGATGATTCCGAGGACAGTTCGTTTCATATTCAGGAATGTGGGCGGTACCGTTAGGCGCAGGCGGGTGGTCGGTAAAGCGGAAATTTGCGCTGACAGCCCGGTTTTACAGAGGAAATACAGAGAGAAACCGGGATCGGCAGATACCTAGAGCAGCGGGCGGGCCAGCGTCGCGGTTGGCTCCCGGAGCGACTCACGCCCGGGGCGCTCGGGGACGTGGGCTACCGCCGGAGGACCGTGGCGAGGCAGAGGCTGGGGTCGGCTTCCGGGTGGTCGAGGGTGTAGTGGAGGCCGCGGCTTTCTTTGCGGAGCAGGGCGGAGTCCACGATCAAG
>CAIQUL010000118.1 GCA_903874975.1 uncultured Chthoniobacter sp.
AATGTCCCAATGGGCGCGGGTTGGATGTGGGCTGGCCGCGCATGGCGCGGAGGTTTAGAAAGAACGCCATGCTCCTCTGGCGCGAAAAGCTCCCCGACACCTGGCTGCCCATGATCCGCGCGAATCTCGCGCCGGTGCTGGTGGACCACGCCCATCTCGAACGCAAAGCCGCCACCTCGGCGCTCAACCTCGAAAAGTATACCGAGCTGCACGGTCGCGTGCGCGAGCTGAACGCCATCGCCATCGAGGAATTGCAGCACTTCGATCTCGTGCTCGGCCTGCTCACCGAGCGCGGCATCCCCTTCACCACTCCGCAGCGCAGCCCGTGGATTCGCGGTATGATGCAGGCCGTGCGCAAAGGCCGGCGCGAGCAGGTCATCGACCACCTCACGGCCCTCGCGCTGGTCGAAGGCCGGAGTTGCGAGAAATTCCAAATCCTCGCCGCCGGTCTGCGCGACCTCGACGCGCCGCTCGCCGACTTCTACGCCAGCCTCGTGGCGAGCGAGGGCAACCACTACGCCACCTATCTCCTCATGGCCCGGCACATTGACGAAGCCGAGGCGGACCGTCGGCTCGACTATTTCCTCGACCTCGACGCCCGCCTCATCCGCGAGCCGAACCCGCGGCCGATGCTGCATTGAGGCGGGCAGGGTGTGTTGCTCTCGGTGGAGGGCGTCGCTCCGCGCGCCATGCGATCCCAATGGCGTAGGCCCATCTATCCGAAGAGGCGGGCGAAGTTGTGGGCGATCTGCCCGGTGAGTTCGGCGGCGCGGCTGTCGCGGAGCTTGGCGAGGGCGGTGTAGGCGATGGCGAGGTTGGCGGGATGGTTGATGGGGGTGCCGTCGGGGGCGAGCAGGGGATGGGGGTTCTGGGCGTCGGGCGGGCGCAAATCGGGGGCGTCGGTTTCGACGAGGAGGCGGTCGGCGGGGAGGTGCTGGAAGACGGCGCGCTGGGCGGCTTTGCGGTCGTGGAGGAAGTAGGCGTTGAAGGAAAAATAAGCGCCGCGTTTGACGAATCCGCGGACCATTTCCGCCGGCCCGCCGTAGGCGTGGAGGAGGAAGCCGCGGGCGGGCAGGGGATGGGTGCGGAGGATGTCCCAGAGCGGGCCCCAGGCGCGGAGGCAGTGGATGGTGACGGGGAGGTTACGCTCGGTGGCGAGGGCGAGCTGGGCGGTGAAAACTTCGCGCTGCGCCTCGGGGTCGTGTCCGGCGATCCAGCGGTCGAGCCCGATCTCGCCGATGGCTGCGCCGGGGTGGGCGTCGAGCTGGGCGCGGAGGTGCGCGAGCCAGTCGGGCGAACGCGTGGCGGTGTGCCACGGGTGCAGGCCGAAGGACGGGGTGATCCATGGCTGATCGCGGGCGAGGGCGGCGACGGCGGGCCAGTCGTCCTCGCGAGTGCCGTTGACGACCGCGCGGGTGATGCCGAAGCGGGCGAGTTCCGCGAGGATCGCGGGGAGGTGCCGGGCGAGGCGCGGGTCGTGGAGATGGTTGTGGGCGTCGAGCATGGAGTGCGGTCGATCGGTCTCGTAATCTTCCTCTGCTCCGGAGACGGAGGAAGAGTTAAGAGGAAGATTTGTCGGCACCGGCGGCGAAGTCCCGGATGGCGCGGCGGATTTGGGCGAGTCCGTGGAGGCGGGTGGGGGAGATGTGGCGGTCGAGGCCGAGGGCTTCGATGATGCCGGGCTCGAAGGCGAGGATGGCCGCGGGGGGTTCGTCGTCGTAAAGCTCGGCGAGCAGGGCGGCGAGACCTTTCACCAAGGCGGAACCGGCGGCGATGCGGAAGTGGCAATGGCTGTCCGCGACGGAACCGGCGAGCCAGACGGGTGTGGTGCAGCCGCGAATGAGATGGGCATCGGTGCGCTCGGCAGTGGTGACGTCGGGCCAGCGCTGGCCGCGAGCGACGAGGGCGGCGAGGCGCTCATGCAGGTCTTCGATGACGGAGTAGCGGGCGGTGAGTTGGCGCTGCTTTGCGGTGAGGGGCATGGCGGGCATTCTCTTACTCCCATTGCGGTTCCTGTGCCTGCGGTTTTCGGACGCCCTCTGCCGAGCGCGGGAAAGCAGGGGACGCCGAAAACGAGGCTGCGGGCCAGCCGGAGCTGGAAAAAGTAGCGCCAGCGGCTGCGGAAAATGTGAGCGCATGGCGGCGGCGGCGAGCAAAGGCTTGCCCGGCAGCCGGCGCGCGTCTTTGGTAACGGCCCATTTTTTCCGCCTATGAAAGTCTCTCTCAACTGGCTCCGCGAACTCGTCGATCTGCCGCCGACCGTGCCCTCACTGGTCGATCTGCTTACGCTCGCGGGCGTGGAGGTGGAGGGCGTGGAGACGACGGGCGTGGCGATTGCCAATGTGGTCGTGGCGCAGATCAAGGAGAGCGTGCAGCATCCGAACGCGGATCGGCTGAGCGTCTGCCAGGTGGACGATGGCTCGGGCACCGCGCGGCAGATCGTGTGCGGGGCGAAAAATTACGCGGTGGGCGACAAGGTGCCGCTGGCGCTGCCGGGCGCGGTGCTCGGGCCGGATTTCAAAATCAAAGTCGGCAAACTGCGCGGTGTGGAGAGTCAGGGGATGCTGTGCAGCGCGGATGAGCTGGGGCTGCCGAAGGGCGCGGACGGGCTGCTCATTCTGCCGGCAGACGCACAGGTCGGCGCTCCTTTGGCGGAGCTGTTTCCCGGCGACACGGTGCTCGATCTGGAGATCACGCCGAACCGCGCCGACCTGCTCAGCCACAGCGGCATCGCACGGGAGATCGCGGTGCTCACGGGGCAGGCGTTGCGGCGTCCGCGCGTGGAGGTGGAGCGGGAGAGTTTCGCGTCCGAGGCGATCGACGTCACCGGCGGGCAGTGCCGTTTTTACAGCGCGCGGGAAATCGACGGCGTGCAAGTGGGGCCGAGCCCGGAGTGGCTGCGGCGCAAGCTGGAGGCGGTGGGCCTGCGGGCGATCAACAACATCGTGGACATCACCAATTTCGTGATGCTGGAAAGCGGGCAGCCGCTGCACGCGTTCGACGCCGACCAGCTCGATGGCGCGATCCGTGTGCGCGCCGCGCGGGAGGGCGAAGAGTTTCCCGCGCTCGACGGGAAGACCTACGAGCTCGGCCCGCAGCATCTCGTCATCGCCGATGCCAGCCGCGCGCTGGCGCTCGCGGGCGTGATGGGCGGCGCGGCTTCGGGCGTGACGGCAACGACGCGCAACATCGTTTTGGAAAGCGCGCACTTCGCGCCGGCGAACATCCGCCGCACCTCGCGGCAGCTCGGGTTGGCGAGCGATTCGAGCTACCGCTTCGAGCGCGGCGTGGACCTCGCGGGCGTGCTCCGCGCCTCGCAGCGCGCGGCGGCGCTCATCGCCGAACTCGCGGGCGGCACGCGCGGCGAGCTGGGCCTCGGCATGGAAGGCGACACGCCGCTCGGCTTCGACCCGGCGCAGACCATGAACGACACGGACGAGCCCGTTTTTTCCCACACCGTGACGCTGCGCCCGGAGCGCGTGGCCGCACTGCTCGGGGTGGAAGTGCCAGGCTCGGAGATCGACTCGATCCTGACCGGCTTCGGCCTCGCGAAGACGGACGCGGGCTGGGAGGTGCCGTCCTTCCGCCCAGACCTCACGCGCGAGGTGGACCTCATCGAGGAAATCGCGCGCGTCATCGGGCTCGACGCCATCCCCGCGCGGGTGCAGGCGCAGTTTGCCGCCGCCAGCGAGACGGACCGCGCCTACGACCGCGCGATGACACTCCGCCGCGCCCTCACCGCGCACGGCTTCGCCGAAGCCCGCACCCTCACGCTGATCGGCGAGAAAACGCCCGGCCTCGCCCTGACTCGCACGGATGCGGAAAACCTGCGCCGCGTGAAAAACCCGATGAACGACGAGCAGGCGATTCTCCGCCCCGGCCTGCTGCCGGGCCTGCTCGCGGCACTCGGCGGCAACGCGCGCATCGGCGCGAGAACCGTGCGGCTGTTTGAAATCGGGCGCGTCTTCTCGGCGCTGCCGCCGGAGGAATCCACCCACCTCGCGCTCGTCCTCAGCGGCCCGCTCGCG
>CAIQUL010000119.1 GCA_903874975.1 uncultured Chthoniobacter sp.
CCGTGCATGCGCTCCAGCTCCGGCTTGTAGTCGAAGGCATCGATGTGGCTCACGCCGCCGGCGCAGAAAATCTGCACGACGCGTTTCGCCTTCGGCGCAAAGTGCGGTTTCAGGGAGGAAGCGGGCGCGCCCCCGGCGGCGGCGGCGTGGTCGCGCTGGAGCAGCCACGCGAGCGCGATGCCACCGAGCCCGCCGCCGGAATTCCAGAGGAAATGCCGGCGCGAAAAAGGCGCGGGGCCAGAGGGGGAATGATCGTTATTGGACATAGACGAATTCGGTGGAGTTGAGCAGCGCCCAGCAGACGCTGGCGAGACCACGTTCCTGCGCGGCGGCTTGCGCGAGCTGGGTTTCGGCGGCGGTGGGTGGGCGGCTGAGGGCGAGGCGGTAGGCGGTTTGGATGGCGGCGGCGAGGTCGTTGCCGGAGGCTTTCAGCGCGCGCTCGGCGAGGCTCTGGGCCTGGCGCTGGACGAAGGCGTTATTCATCAGCCCGAGCGCCTGGAGCGGGGTGATGGTGACGCCGCGCCGCGGCGTTTTCACAGCGGGATCGGGACAGTCGAAGGCGTCCAGCAGCGGGTCTTTGCCGCTGTTCACATTCATCCGATAGACGGTGCGGCGGTTCGACTCCGCGGCGCCCTTGCCGCCGTTGGCATACGAGGCGCCTTTGAAACTGGGTCCGCCCATTTGCAGATCGAGCTGACCGCTGACGGCGAGCATGGCGTCGCGGACGGCTTCGGCCTCAAGGCGACGCGGCGGGAAGCGCCAGAGAAGGGTATTGTCGGCGTCGAGGGCGGCGGCTTTTTCATTTGTGACCGGCGACTGCCGGTACGTCGCTGAGTCCAGAATCAGCCGGTGCAGCGCCTTCACGCTCCAGCCGCTCGCGATGAATTTTCCCGCGAGCCAGTCGAGCAACTCGGGGTGGGTCGGCCGCGCGCCGCTGGCTCCGAAATCGTTCGCCGTCGAGACGAGGCCCTGGCCGAAGTGCAACTGCCAGACCCGGTTCACCAGCACGCGCGCGGGCAGCGGATTGCGGGCGTCGGCGAGCCAGTCGGCAAACTTCAGCCGCCGCTGTGCCTCGGGCGCGTCGGCGGGCAGGCCAAAGTCGGATTCGAGAACGAAGACCGCGCTGAGCGCGCCGGGCGTGACGACCTCGGCCGGCGCAAGGACATCGCCGCGGACGAGGCGCTTCGTCGGCGCCGGCTGGATGCGCGTGCCGACGTAGGAAGTCTCGCGGCGCGGTGGTTTGCCGGGCGGGAGAGACTCAAGTGCGGCGCTGAGTTTTTTGCCATCAGCCAGCGCGACCTCCCTCGCGGTGCGCTGCTCCGCGGTGAGCGCGGCGAGGATTTCCTCCGGCGAGATGGACGCGTCGCCGGCGCGAAACGCGGCCGCCGCCGACTCCGGCGCCGGCGCGGTCGCCGGTCGCTGGGCCGCCGCCAGCTTCGCGCCCGCGGCTTCGATCTCCGCGACCATTTTCGCGGAGGCGGCAATCGCTTTCTGCAGCTCGGCCCGGCGCTCGTTGTTCTTCGCCGCAGCTTCCTGGGCATCCGCCTTGGCGATGTCCCGCTCGCCATGTTTCACGCCCTCGAAGACCGCCTTCATCCGGTAGTAATCCTCGTGCGGAATCGGGTCGAACTTGTGCGCGTGGCAGCGCGCGCAGTTGACCGTCAGCCCGAGAAACGTCTGGCCCACGACACCGAGCAAATCCTCCAGTTCGTCCTCGCGGGTGATCTTCTTTTGGGTGGCGTTGGCCTGCGCGTTGCCGGCCTGATCCCACGGGCCGCAGACGAGCAGGCTGGGCCCGAGCATGCCGTCGGTCGTCACCGGCTCCAGCACGTCGCCGGCGACCTGTTCGCGCATGAAAAGGTCGTACGGCTTGTCCGCGTTGAAACTCCGGATGACGTAGTCGCGGTAGTGCCAGGCGTTCTCGCGCAGGCGGTCATACTCGAAGCCCTGACTCTCCGTGTAGCGGGCCACATCCAGCCAGTGCCGGCCCCAGCGTTCGCCGTAGCGCGGCGAGGCGAGCAGCCGGTCCACGAGCGCGCGATAGGACGGATGGGACTCATGGGCCTTAGGTGTCCCATACGACTCGACAAACGCCTCGACCTCCTCCGGCGTCGGCGGCAGGCCGGTGAGGTCGAAAGTGACACGCCGGATGAGCGTGCGCGGGTCCGCCTCGGGTGAGAGCGCCAGACCTTTCGCCGCGAGCTTCGCCTGCACGAAAGCGTCGAGCGGAGTGACCGCGCCCGGGACCACCGGCGGCGCGGGCGTTTTCAGCGGCTGCAACGACCAATGATCGCTGCGCAGCTTCGCCACCTTGCCGTCGTCCGGCCAGCTTGCGCCTTGATCAATCCACGCCCGCAGCAACCCAATCTGCGCCGCCGTGAACCGCTCGCCCTTGTCCTTCGGCGGCATCACCGTGTCCTCCTCCAGCCCCGCCACGAGATGGATCATCCGGCTCTCCGCGCTCTTCCCCGGCTCGATGATTTTCCCGTCGTCCCCGCCCTGCATGGCCTGCGCTTTCGCGTCGAGCCGCAACCCGCCTTTCTGCTTCTCCGGCCCGTGGCATTTCACGCAGCGATCCGCCAGCAGCGGTTGGATGTCGCGCGCGAAATCCACCGGCGCGGTGGTGGCGGGCGGGAGCTTGGAAAGGTCGATCGCTTTGGCCGCGCCGTCCGCCGCACCTGCCTGGCAGAGGGAGCAGGCTGCGAGGAATAGTGTGCTGATGAAGGAACGCATGAATCGTGGGAAAAAGCCGACTCGTGAGAGACAGCGCCCGGTTAAGCACCGTGCAAGCGAAATGGTTAGGAGGCGGTTGAAAAAACTGTGCGGTCGCTCTTCTTCATCTCCTTCTCCTTCCGCGTTTGAAGAGAAGCGAGGAGCGCGCCGCAGCGGGCCGGCGGAACCGTCAGATCGCGAAGTCGTCGTACTCCGGCTTCACGGCCTCGGTCGGCGGGAAAAGCATGCCGGCGGCGACGGTGTGGTTGGTGCCCTGCTCGATGAGGATGAAGGAGCCGGTCAGCCGGTTGAAACCGTAGCCGTCGAAGACGATCGGCTTGGCCGTGCGCACGCGGATTTCGCCGATGTCGTTCATCGCGAGCTGCGCGGGCGCGGGCTCGTGCTCGAAGGTGCGAATGTCGATCCGGCCCTCGATGCTCGTGACCATGGCCTGCACGGTCTGGGTGCCGTGCTTGAGGAAATACTTCCCGCCTTTGGTCAGCGCGCGCTGGTGCATCCAGCAGACGCGGGCGCGCAGGTCGGTGCTCATGCCGGGCAGGTTTTCCAGGCCCACGATCATGTCGCCGCGGCTCACGTCCACGTTGTCCGCGAGGCAGAGGGTGACGGACTGCGGGGCGAAGGCTTCGTCGAGTTCGCCGTCGAGCGTCCAGATGCTCTGCACGGTGCTTTTCAATCCGCTCGGGAGGATCATGACTTTGTCGCCGCGCTTCACGATGCCGCCCGCGACTTGCCCGCTGAGTCCGCGGAAATCGTGGAGCGAATGATCGGTCGGATTGTTCGGGCGGTTGACCCACTGCACGGGCATGCGGAAGGCGGTGAGATTCCAGTCGCTGGCGATGTGGACGGTCTCCAGATGGCTGAGCAGGCCGGGCCCCTGATACCACGGCGTCTTGTCCGACGGCGTGACGACGTTTTCACCGGTGAGCGCGCTGATCGGGACGAACTTCACGTCCTTGGCCACGTCGAGCTTGGGCAGGAAGCCCTCGATGGCATCGCGGATTTCGAGAAAGCGCTCCTCGCTCCAGCCGACGAGATCCATCTTGTTCACCGCGACGACGAGGTGCGGGATGCCGAGCAGCGCGGCGATGCAGGTGTGCCGGCGGGTCTGCTCGATGACGCCGTTGCGCGCGTCCACGAGGATGACCGAGAGGTTCGCCGTGCTCGCGCCCGTGACCATGTTGCGCGTGTACTGAATGTGGCCGGGCGTGTCCGCGACAATGAACTTCCGCCGCGGCGTGGCGAAGTAGCGGTAGGCCACGTCGATGGTGATGCCCTGCTCGCGCTCGGCGCGCAGGCCGTCGGTGAGATTGGCGAGATTGATCTGCCCGCCGCCGGTGATGTCCGCCGACCTTTCCAGCGCCTCGATTTGGTCCTCCATCAGCGACTTCGTGTCGTAAAGCAGGCGCCCGATGAGCGTGGACTTGCCGTCATCGACGGAGCCGCAGGTATTGAAGCGAAGGAGTTCTACGGGATGGGTCGCGCTCATTAGAAATAGCCCTGCTTCTTGCGGTCCTCCATCGCCGCCTCGCTCGCTTTGTCATCCGCGCGCGAGCCGCGTTCGGTCACGCGGGCGGCGGCGATTTCGGCGATGATGTCATCCACGGTGGTGGCCGGGCTTTCCACGAGACCGGTGCTGATGATGTCGCCGATGGTGCGGACGCGGACGGTCAACTCGCGGACTTCCTCCTTCGGCGTCGGCGGCAGGATGTCGCTGACGGGCAGCCACTGCCCGCCGCGGCGCACGGCCTGGCGCTGGTGGCTGAAATAGATCGTCGGCACTTCGAGTTGCTCGCGCTTGATGTATTCCCACACGTCCATCTCGGTCCAATTCGAGAGCGGAAAGACGCGCATGTTTTCGCCGGGGTTCACGCGGGCGTTGTAGAGGTTCCAGATTTCCGGGCGCTGGTTCTTCGGATCCCACTGGCCGAAGGCGTCGCGGAAGCTGAAGAAGCGCTCCTTCGCGCGGGCCTTCTCCTCGTCGCGCCGTGCGCCGCCGATGGCGCAGTCGAAGCGGAACTCCTCCAGCGCCGCGAGCAGCGTGGGGATTTGCAGCCGGTTGCGGCTGATCTCGCCGGGCGACGGATGCGCGATGCCGGCGGCGATGGCGTCCTCGACTTTGCGAATGATCAGCTTCCCGCCGAGTTCGGCCGCGCGCTTGTCGCGGAAAGTGTTCAGCTCCGGGAAATGGTGACCCGTGTCCACATTGAGAAACGGCATCGGGATGTCCGACGGCCGGAACGCTTTCTCCGCCAAGCGCAGCAAACAGATGGAATCCTTTCCGCCCGAGAAGAGCAGCGCCGGCCGCTCAAACTCCGCGGCCACCTCGCGCATCACGTGGATGGCCTCGGTTTCGAGATACTGGAGATGGTCGAGGTGGTAGCTGGTCACGGGGAAAGGATGAAGGATGAAGGATGAGGGATGAAGAGCATGGCGCGATCAATTCATCCTTCCGCCTTCATCCTTGCGCCGCCCCACGCCGCGTGCAGGCCGCACTCGCGCTTTTCGTCGGCTTTGGCGGGGTCAAAGTAGTCCCACTCGTTGGGCAGCCCGTGCTCCTCGCAGTAGGCATTCATGTCGCGGTCGGTCCAGCGAAAGAAGGGGCTGATTTTGAGTGAGCCGAAGTTTCCGTCCGCGCTCACGATGTCCAGCCCCGCGCGGTTCGGGTTCTGCACCTCGCGCAGGCCGGTGATCCAGACCGTCGGGGCCAGCTCGCGCATCCCGCGTTGGAAAGGCTCCAGTTTCATCACCGTGCTAAACGCCTTGATGCGCTCCTCATTCTCCGGCGTCGGCTCCGGCGCGCCGCCGTGGATCGCGTCGTAATGCGCCGCCGTCATCCGGGGGACGTAGGCCTTGATGTTCAGCCCGAGCAGCGCCTGCACCTCCTCCGCGTGCCGGTAGGTCGCCGGCTTGTTGTAGCCGTGATCCACCCACAGCACCGGGATGTCCGGCAGCACCCGCGTGGCGAGGTGCAAAACGACCGCCTCATACGGGCGGAAATTCGTCGAGACGATCGCGCGTCCCCCCGCCTGCGCCGCGGCCCAGCGGACAATCTCCAGCGGCGCTTGGTCGCGGAGTTCGGCATTGGCTTGGGCGATCTGTGCGGCGGTCATGCGGCGTGAGTTGGTTTTTTTGAAAAGGGGCGGGAAGGAAAGCAGATGTCCCCCCGCTTGGCTACGGACAAAATGCCCCGGTGTGTGACATAAGGCGGGGCTTCGCCTGTGAGCGGAGGGCGGCTCCGCGAATCGCCGAGCGAACCCTGCTGCTTCGACACGGAATCCGGGAAACTAGCCGCTGTTCCTCCCGCGCCGCCTGCGGCTCAGCAGGCCGAGCCCACCGAGCAGGAGCAGCCCGGCGGTGCCCGGTTCGGGAACGGCCCCCGAGCCACCCACCACGCCGTCTTTTCCACTCCCGCTGAATGCCCCGACCGCCGCTCCGCTCGTGAACGCGACCGTCGCGCCCGGGCCGATGGTGAGCGCGCCGAGGGTCTGGCTCACGCTGCCAAATTTCAGTCGCGCGCCGGCGGCCACCGCCACACTGGCCGTGCCCACGGGCGGGACGAAGGCGCCGTTCACGTTCGTGGTCCCGGCGGCGGCGGTGAGGGTGGCGTAAGCCTGCGTCCCGTTGAGGTTGAGCACGCCGTTACCCGCTTTCGTCAGGGCAAAGTTGCCGCTCACATTTCCATCGACCACGAGCGTGCGGTCGGCCGCCACCACCGTCCAGGTCTGCGTCGCACCGAGCACGACACCGCTGCTGATGACGTGCGTGAGCGCGCCGGGAGCAGCGGCGGTCACGGTGATCCCGGCGGTGGGCGCGTCGGGGGTGATCGTGAGCGTGTGGCCGCCCCCGATCCCGACCGCCGAGGTCGCGCGCAGCATCAGGGAGCGGATGGACTGGTTCGCGCCCAGCGTGGTGTTGGCGAAGTTCGCCGCGCCATCGGCGTTAAAGACCACGTCCGTCGTGGCGTTGACCGGGCTGGTCGCGCTGTAATTGGCGGTCCGACTGGTGGCAAAGTTGGCCGGTTGGTTCCACTGCGTGCCCATGCCGCCCTGCCAATAGGCGGTCGCGGTGACGATGCTCCAAGTGGTATGGACGAAGTTGTTTATGGAAAGCGAGTTAGCGCCGAGCGGGAGAGTGTCAAAAGCGGAACCCAAGAGGTCGGTGGCGTCGTAAACTCCGAGCCCGCCGGTGGCTTGCTGGTTAAACGTGGTGTTGAAAAGTGTCAGCACATCCAGCCCCGCCACGACATGGCCAAACACGGTGAACCCGCCATTCTGCGAATCCAGATTCGCGCTGTTGTTGCCAAGGTTGAAAAACCATTGGGAAGTGGCGGAATCCGGATTGCCGCCCAACTTGGCCATCGCAATGGTCCCCAATACGTTGCTGCGGGTTTGACCGGCACCGTACTCATTGATGATCTGCGGGAAGGTCGTAACTGGGGTGATGCTATTGCCTTGCAGCGTGAATCCCCCGCCTTGCAGCACAAAATCCGGCATCAACCGGTGCGCAAAGGAGTCCGTGAAGCGACCGGCATTCATATACTCGAGGAAGTTCCCGACCGTGACCGGCTTGTCCTCGTATAGCTCCACGCGAATCTCCCCGAGCGGAGTCATGACCGCCACCTCGGTCGCCTGAGCGCTGCCCAGCCCTGCGGCCGTCAAAAGCAGCCCGGAGATCGGCCGGCAAAGGTCGCGTCGGATTTGGTTGCTCGTTTTGATGGAATACTGAGTGGCTGGAAGTTCCCGCACCGCGCGGAAACACCGGAAATCGTTCCACTATGTGTCGTGTTGTCCAGTAAAGTCTCGCCCCCGCTCTCGTGCCCAAAGTTAAGCGCAGCGCTTTGGGAATGGATGTGTGTGGCGAAACTCCGTTTCCGTGGCGTGGGCGCGATCCAAGACGCGGGACGCCGCAGGAGAAACAGAGCCTCGGGGAGTGGATCGGCGTTCTCAAAGGAGCGGCGCGCTTCCGGCCGCTCCTTTGCAGACCTTTATTTCCCGCCGGCCCAGATGACCGCGTTTTTCAGCAGGGTCTGGTAGTCGGGGAGGTCGTGGGCGCGGGCGTCGTGGCCGAGGGTGAGGCCGACGATGCGGGCTTTGGGATGTTTCAC
>CAIQUL010000120.1 GCA_903874975.1 uncultured Chthoniobacter sp.
GCAGTTTTCGTCCCGGTAAATCTTCGCGACCGCGCTGCCGACCTTGACGATCAGTGGGGCACCGTTTTTTTTCACTTCGTTGACGAGCCATGCGTCTGCCTCTTTGTCGTGAAAGCAAGCAAATCGCCCGGAGATGCTGATAAAATCAAGTGACCCTAACGGGATTCGAACCCGTGTTACTCCCGTGAAAGGGGAGTGTCCTAACCACTGGACGATAGGGTCTTTTCTTGGGAAAAGAGCGCGGAAAGATGGCGGGCGGGCGGGAGTCTGGCAAGGCATTTCTTGATGGCATCCGCGGCTTGTCGGACCACGCGTTTGCCCGCACCGTCTCCGTGTGAAAAATGGGCGAAAATCCGTGGGCGATGTTCGCTCGGTCAGCCGCGCTGTTCGGTTGCTGCTGTGGGGCATCCTCCTGCGCGTGGCATCCGGAACGCGGGCGGACGACCTCGATTTTAACGGGACGATCATCAGTTTGGATGCCGAGGGCCGGACGTTCGAGGCGCTCGGCGGGTGTGATGGACGGATCGTGGCGGGGGGAACCAAGGCGGCGGTGGCGGAGAAGCTGCGCCCGGGGTTTGCCGCGGTCGATCTGCGCGGGCGGACGGTGCTGCCGGGCTTTTACGCGGCGCACGATCCCTTTCCGGACTCGGGATTGAATGAGTTGTCCAAGGTCGAGTTGAACGGCCCGCCGATCGGTGCGATCCGCACGATGGATGAGCTGATCGCGGCGCTGAAGCGCAAGGCGGAGGCGATTCCGGCGGGCGGGTGGGTGGTGAGCTGGGGTTACGACGACACGCTGCTCGCCGAAGGGCGCCACCCCACGCGCGCCGATCTGGACCGCGTCTCCACGCGGCACCCGGTCTGGATCGTGCATATCTCCGGGCACCTCGGCGTGGCCAATTCGCGGGCGTGACCAAGGCCACCGAGCCACCGCGCGGTGGGCGCATCCGGCTCGACCCGCAGACGGGCGAACCCAAGGGCGCCTTTGAGGAAGCCGGGGCGCTCGTGGGCATCCACATCCCCGGCTACGCCGCCGAGCAGCGGCAGGCGGCGATTCGCAAAGGGTAGGCGAGTTATTTGGCTCAGAGTGTGACCACGGCGGTGATCGCCGGCGCGACGTCGGCGTGGGTGCGTCTCCAGGTCGGATGCCGGCGGAGGGTCAGCGGTTGATTGAATCGGAGTGGCGCTGCTGAATGCTCCGGGCCACGCTGCCGACGCTCCCCATGAATCCCGGATCCACCAACCCGCGCATCCGCATTTACCAACTGCTCCCGCGGCTTTTCGGCAACGTGAACGGGACGCGGAAGCCGAACGGCACGCTGGCGGAGAACGGCGTGGGGAAGTTTGCGGACATCAATGATGCGGCGCTGGGCGCGCTGCGGGCGCTGGGTTTCACGCATCTGTGGCTGACGGGGGTGCTGCGGCAGGCCACGGCCACGGATTACGCGGCGCTGGGGTTGCCGGCGGATGATCCGGATTTGCTCAAGGGGCTGGCGGGTTCGCCGTATGCGATCAAGGACTGCTATGACGTGTGCCCGGACTATGCGGTGGAGCCGGCGGAGCGGTTGGCGGAGTTTGGGGCGCTGCTGGGGCGGGCGCGGGCGGCGGGGTTGCGGGTGGTGATCGACTTCGTGGCGAATCATCTGGCGCGCAGCCACCGCTCGGTGGTGCCGCCGGACGCGGATTTCGGCGCGGCGGACGACCGGGGGAAGTTCTTCGATCCGCAAAACAACTTCTTTTACCTCCAGCCCGACTCGCCCGGCGGCGGTCCGCCGCTGCGGCTGCCGACGGTGCGCGACGGCCAGCCCGTGAGCCCGACCTGCCGCGTCCTCGGTGGATGCGACGGGCTTTTCGACGGCGAGCGCGAGCACGGCAAGGCGACCGGCAACAACCTGGCCTCGTGGGCGCCGGGGCCGCACGACTGGTATGAGACGATCAAGCTGAACTACGGCTACGATTTCACCACCGGCGCGCGGGAGTATCCGACCGCCGAGCAGCCGGGGAAGCCGGTCCCGGACACCTGGCGGAAAATGGATCGCGTGCTCGCGCATTGGCAGGCGCTCGGCGTCGATGGCTTCCGCTGCGATATGGCGCACCTAGTGCCGCCGGAGTTTTGGGCGTGGGCCATCGGGCGCGCGCGGGCGCGGAAAGCGGACGCGCTTTTCCTCGCCGAAGCCTACGACAACGACCCGATGAAAGTGCCGGGTGGCAACGTGCTCACGGCGCTGCTCGCGGCGGGCTTCGACGCGGTCTATGACGACCCGAGCTACAAGGTGCTCAAAGGCCTCTACGACGGCCCGAAGTGGGCGAACGATCTCGACGGCGTGGTGGGCGACGGCGCGCTCTTCCACCGCGCGCTGCGCTACGCGGAAAATCACGACGAGGTGCGGCTGGCGGGCGCGGGCCAGTGGGCCGGCGTGGGCATGGAAGTGGGGCGCGCGGGGTCGGCGATTTTGTTCGGTCTCTCGCGCGGGCCGGTGCTGGTTTACAGCGGGCAGGAAGTGGGCGAGCCGGCGCACGGGGCGGAGGGTTTCGGCGGCGACGACGCGCGCACGACGATCTTCGATTACTGGTCGATGCCCGAGTTGGCGAAGTGGGTGAACGGGCACCGCTACGACGGCGGCCTGCTCTCGCCCGGGCAGAAAAATCTGCGCGAGTATTACGCGCGGCTGCTCGCACTGGTCGGAGAGCCGGCGTTCCGCGACGGCGAATGTTTCCGCCTGAACTACGCGAACCACTCCAACGAGCGCTTCGGCCGCGTCGGCGGCGAAACGACCAGCGGGCACTGGGTGTATGCGTATCTGCGTTTCGATCCCGCGAGCCTCCAGCGCTTCCTCGTGATCGCGAACCTCCATCCCAGCGAGACGCTGCGCGACGTGCAGGTGCGGCTCCCGCGTGAAGCCGTCGCCTTTCTCCAACTCCCCGCCGAGCTCGCGCTGCGCCCGATCGAGCGCCTGATGGAAACGCAAACGGCCATCGCACTCACGGACGCCGCCGACGGAGCGTTGAAACTCTGCGTAGCCGAACTCCCGCCGCTCACCGCTTGCTACATCGAACTCCAAGACGGCGAGTGAAGCGATCACCCCACGACTTTTCATTTGTTCCACCGCGCGGCAGCCAACCATATTCCACGCCATGCCTCACCCCCACACCACGCTGCTCCACGACATCGGCCCCGTGGATGCCGTGGGCATCGAGGAGCGCGTGGCGAAATACTCCACCCGATCGATTAAGAAGACCGCGAAACTTTGGGGGCTGAGGACCGCCGTCTCGATGGTCGATCTCACCACGCTGGAGGGCAAAGACACGCGCGGCAAAGTCGCGGCGCTTTGCCAGAAAGCGCTCCGTCCCTCCGACGATCCCGCCGGGCCGCAGGTCGCCGCCGTCTGCGTTTACCCCGCGATGGTCCGCCACGCGCGCCGCGCGCTCGGCAGCGACACTGCGGTGCGCATCGCCTCCGTCGCCACGGCGTTTCCGGCGGGCCAGGCTCCGCTGAAGACGCGGCTCGCCGAGGTGCGCGCGGCGGTCGGCGACGGCGCGGACGAAATCGACATGGTGATCAACCGCGGCGCGTTTCTCGCGGGCGATTTCGGCCGCGTGCAGGAGGAAATCTCCGCCGTGCTCGCGGCGTGCGGCGACGCCACTTTGAAAGTCATCCTCGAAGTCAGCGAGCTGGAGACTTTCGACAACATCCGCGCCGCCTCCTTCCTCGCCATGCGCGTGCTGCGCCCCGGCGACTTCATCAAGACGAGCACCGGCAAGACCACCCTCAACGCCACGCTCGGCAACAACCAGGTCATGCTCGAAGCCATCCGCGACTTCTATCTCGCGACCGGCACGGCCATCGCCATGAAACCCGCCGGCGGCATTCGCACGGCGAAGCAGGCGCTGCATTTCCTCGTCGCCGTGAAAGAGACGCTCGGCGACGCCTGGCTGAACAACGCGCGCTACCGCTTCGGCGCGAGCGCGCTGCTCAACGACCTGCTCCGGCAGATCGAAAAGGAGCGCACCGGGAGTTATCAGGCCCCGTATTATTTCAGCGAAGCGGCGGAGTCCTACTAACGGGCGGGGCGCTCACTCTCCGCGCAGATGCCGCAGCGCCTCCCGGATTGCGGGGAGGAGGAGCGGGAGACATTCGCCGATGGCGCGCGGGTTGCCGGGGAGGTTCACGATGAGCGTGCGGCCGCGCGTGCCGGCGGTGGCGCGGGAGAGGATGGCGGTCGGCACTTTGGCAAAGGACTGCACGCGCATGATCTCGCCGAAGCCGGGGAGTTCGCGCTCCAGCACGGCGCGGGTGGCCTCGGGCGTGACGTCGCGCGGCGCGGGCCCGGTGCCGCCGGTGGTGAGGACGAGATCGCACGATGCGGCGTCGCACAGGCGGCGCAGGGTGGACTCGATCGCGGCCCGGTCGTCGGCGATGAGCACGCGTTCCCATTCCGCCGTCCCACCGCCGTGCTCTGTCCACACGCGCTCGATCTCTGGTCCGCTGCGGTCCTCATAAATCCCCGCGCTCGCGCGGTCGCTCAAAGTCACGCGCGCGACCTTCATTCCTTGCGCTTTTCGGTCACGCGGATTTCGCCGATGACCATCTTCTTATCCACGGCCTTGCACATGTCGAAGATGGTCAGCGCAGCGACGC
>CAIQUL010000121.1 GCA_903874975.1 uncultured Chthoniobacter sp.
CACCAGTCGGGCGAGGTCTCGGCCCATCCGCACCGGGATGGTGATGTGCGGGATCAGGATGTCCAAAATCTCGAAGTATTCCTGATCCAGTCCGATCCTATCGACCTCCTCCAGGTCCTGCCAATCCTTTAGTGTCACGATCAGGTCCAGCCGCTTTTCCAGCCGCACGCTGCCGATCCCGAAGATGGACATCACGTTGATCACGCCAAGCCCGCGTACCTCCATGTGATGCCGGGTCAGTTCTGGCGAAGACCCCACCAATTCCCGCCCCTCCAGCGCCCGCAGCCGCGTCATGTCATCGCTCACGAGGCTGTGCCCGCGTTCGATCAGCCCCAGCACGCACTCGCTTTTTCCAATGCCGCTCGACCCGCGGATCAGCGTCCCCACGCCCATGATGTCCATCATGCTGCCGTATTCGCTTTTCGAGGGCGCAAAATCCAGCTCCAGCGCGATCGTGGCCGCATTGGTAAAACGCATCGTCACCATCGGCGTGCGAAACACCGCGATGCCCGACGCCTCCGCCTCTTCGAGCAACGCCAGCGGAGCCTTCAGCGACCGCGAGATTACGATCCCCGGAATCGACTCCGCGCACAGCGCCCGGCAGCGCTCCCGCACCTCCGTCTCCGGCAGGCTGCGCAAATAGGAAAGCTCCGCGTGCCCGAGCACCTGCAGGCGTTTCGTGGCGAAATACGTGAAGAATCCCGCCAGCGCCAACCCCGGCCGGTTAATTGTCGGCTCGCCGATCTTCCGCTGGAATCCCACATCCGAACCCAGCAACTTCATCTGCAAGGTTTCCGAATGTCGGGTGTAAAACTCCCCGACCGTGACGGACGGCGCTTTGGCTTCGGCAGCAGGCATTTGTAGCCCGCACTATAGTCTCCGGCCAAAACCGGAGCGAAGCGGAAAATGCGGCTCCCGTCTAAAATCGCGCCTTCGCCCGGGCGCGTGGCAGCTACGCGAAGATCGGTTCCATCAATCCGAAGCCTCCGTCCTTGCGGCGGTGGAGGACGTTAATCTTTTCGGTTTTGGCGTTAAGGAAGACGACGAACTGGCGGTTGGACATTTCGATTTGCAGGACGGCTTCGTCCACGAACATCGGCTTCACCGGATAGCGCTCGGTTTTGATGACCTCGGGGACGTGGCCCTCGGTTTCCGCAAAGGCCTCATCGAGATGGAAGACCTGCTCGTCGAAGTGCTGGACCTCGTGGCGGCGCGGGCGGTGGTTGCGGAGAATCTTGGTCTTGTACTTCCGCATTTGCCGCGCGATTTTTGAAATCACGCCGTCGATGGCCGCGTACATGTCGTCGGTCTCCTCGCTGGCCTCGATGGTGATGTGGTTGTTGCAGTGGAGGATGATCTCCGCGAAGTGCCGGTGCTTTTCCACGTCGAGGATGACCTGCGCGTCGATGATGCGCGGGTAGTCGAGGTGCAGCGCCTCGATCTTTTTCATAGCGTAGTCCTTGATCGGTTCGGTGACGCTGACGTGGCGGCCGGTAACTTTGATGGGAACGTTGACGTTGGATGTTTGCATGTTGGTTTTGGGTTATGGGTTTCGCACTTACATCTGGAAGCCCTCGCCGAGATAGACCCGGCGGGCGATGGGATCGTTGATGAGGAAATCCTTGGTCCCCTGGGTGACGACGCGCCCCTCGGAGATGAGGTAGGCGCGGTCCACGATGTTCAGGGTTTCGCGGACGTTGTGATCGGTGATGAGGATGCCGAGGCCGGCGTCGCGCAGGTCCGAGACGATCTGCTGCACGTCGGCCACGGCGATGGGATCGACGCCGCTGAACGGCTCGTCGAGCATGAGGAGGCTGGGCTTGGTGACGAGCGAGCGGGCGATGGTGAGGCGGCGCTTTTCTCCGCCGGAAAGGGTGAGCGCGACCTGCTTCGCCACGTGCGTGATGCCGAATTGCGTGAGCAGTTCGTCGCAGCGTTCGCGGCGCTCGCGCTTGTTCAGCGGCTGGGTTTCGAGGATGGCCATGATGTTTTCCTCGACGGTCATTTTCCGAAAGATGGACTCCTCCTGCGGCAGGTAGCCCATGCCCATGCGGGCGCGTTTGTACATCGGAAATTTCGTGACCTCCTCGTTGTTGAAGAGCACGCGCCCGCCATTGGGCTGCACGAGGCCCACGATCATGTAGAAACTCGTCGTTTTGCCCGCGCCGTTGGGACCGAGCAGACCCACGATTTCGCCGCGGTGGCAATTGATGTCCACGCCGTTCACCACCGCCCGCCCGCCGTAGATTTTGACGAGTTTCTCGGTGCGGACGATTTCCTGACCGAGGCCGGCGGGTGGAGTGTCGGTGGAGATCACGCGTGCTTAAAGTCCGCCGCTGGCTTTATCGACGATGATCGTCTTGTGCGGGCCTTTGGCGTTCATGTGACCGTCGCGGTTCAGGGTCATCACCGTGCCGCGCGCAGTAGCGACCACGCGGTTGATGCCCTGCTGGATTTCCGGCATGCCGGTGAGGACGATGTCGCCCGTCACGGCGTCGTAGGTGGCCTTGTCGGCCTCGCCGGCGGAATGTTGAATCGTGCCGTCAGCGTCCTTTTTGTCCTGCACGATGATGACCCGTCCGCCGGGGTTCGCCTCGGCCACGGCACGGTGCAAACCGCCGCCGCCGCCTTTGGGTTTCGCCGGTGCGACCGGCTTCGGAGCCTTCGGGTCCGGCGGGTCGCCAGCCTTGAGTTTCGATGCCGACTTGAGGTGCGCGGTGAGCCGGTCGCACTTCACGTTGAATTCCGGATCCTTCACCTCGACCTCCCCGATGAAAACCGCCTGGTTGGTCTTCTGATCGAAGGTCGCTTCCAGCGCGGAAATCTCCGTCGGCCCTTTGTTCTTCTTCAGCGGAGGGGACGCCGCCGGGGACGCCTCGGCCGCAACGCTGCCCTCGGCCACCGCCGCGACAGCCGGGCGACCTTGGCCAGCGGGCGCGCGTCCGGTCACAGCCTCGACCTGCCGGTGGGGTTCATCTTGCGAAAGCGGTGCCTTGGCGGGCTTTTGCGCGTGGACGGAAGCGGTGGCCAGGGCGAGGAACAGGAGGACGGTTTTTTGGTTCACGGGGCTTTGAGCTCAGGCACGGCGGCCAGTTCTTCTTGGATATTGTAAATCAGCATTTTCACACCGCCACCGAGAGTTCCCTGCCGCGTCTTCATATTGAAGACCATGGTCTCCCCCGAGATCTGAAAATCCTCGCGCTTGATGACCACGTGCTTCTTCGAGGAAATCACGTTCGTGTTCACGTTCAGCTCGGACTTTGGCAGCTCGATCGTCATCTCCGACTCACCGTCCTCATCGAAAGTCTCCACCTGTGTCTCCGTCATTCCGATGTGCTCGTCATCGACCCGCGAGGCCACGCCGATCGTGAAGACCATCTGCTTTTTTCCCTCGCTGTCGAAATAGGGAATCTTCAGCCCTTTCGCGTCGTGATCTTTGGAAACGGGGATGTCCATCTTCCCTTTTTCCTTTGGTGGGCCGTCCTTGCTCTTCTTGTCTTTGCCGGCCTTCTCGTCGGTCTTTTTCTTGTCCTTCGGCTTCGGATTCTCGTCGGCCTTTTTCTCCGCGCAAGCCCCCGCCTGCAGCGCGCCGCACACGGCGGCGGCAGCCAGCAGCGTCGCGAAGAATTTAGGAAACGAGCGCATGAATTTGAGTCAGTTGTTTCAGCAGCGCCGGGAGTTGCGAGAGCGGAATTTGGTTCGGCCCGTCGGACAGCGCCTTACTCGGATCCTCATGCGTCTCGATGAATACGCCGTCGCATCCCGCCGCCACCGCCGCCCGCGCCAGCACCGGAGCGAGCACGCCATCGCCACCCGTCGTGTCCCCCGCCCCGCCGGGCCGCTGCACAGAGTGGGTGGCGTCGAAAACGATGCGGTAGCCCGCCTCGCGAATCCAATACAGCGAGCGCATGTCGACCACGAGATTGTTGTAGCCAAAGGTCGTCCCGCGCTCGGTGAAAAAGAACCGGTCATTGCCAAACGCCACCAGCTTCTCCGCGATGTTCCGCACGTCCCACGGCGCGAGGAATTGCCCCTTTTTCACATTCACCACGCGCCCCGACTCCGCCGCCGCCTGGATCAGATCCGTCTGCCGGCAGAGGAACGCCGGGATTTGCAAAATATCGATCCACTCCGCCGCCACCGCGCAATCCTCCGGCGAATGCACATCCGTGGTCACCGGCACCCCGAGTTCCCGCCCGATCTCCCCGAGCAACCGGCAACCCGCGCGCGCTCCGATGCCGCGGAATGACTTCCCCGACGTGCGGTTCGCCTTGTCGTAGCTCGCCTTGAAAACGAATTGGACGCCCGCCTCCACGCACATCGCTTTCAGCGCCCGCGCCATGCGCCAGACAAAATCCTCCGACTCGATCACGCACGGACCGAGGATGAAAAGCGGCTGCGCTCCCCCGAGCTGGCAGCCGCCGATGGCGAGCGCCGGAGCCATTACCACTCAGGCTCCGTAGCTCTTGGTGAAACGTTTGCGCCCTTCTTCCGGCGCCGGCTCCGGAGCTGGGGCCGGCGGTGCCTCCGGTGCGACGATCGGCGACGGCTCCGCCGCGGCGGGTGGCGCGAGCGATGCCGGCGGCGGCGGCGCGAGCGATTCGCCGGGATGAAAGCCCTCCGTCCGCGACATCACCTCCACGAAGGCTGCCTCGAGCTGCGTCAGCGCGTTGTCCAGCACCTTGGCCTCCTGCTCGTTCAAATTGCCGTGCGTCTTTGCCGCGATGACCGCCAGTTGGTCGATGAACATCTTGGCCAGCGGCAGATTCACCTCCGGCTGATCGCCGCGCGGATTGGGAATCTGCCCCAAAAACAGCGCGGCGTTTTGCGCCTGCATCATCACGAACTCGATGAAAATCTGCGTCATCTCGCCCGCCTCGGTATGTGTTTGAACTTCAGCCATGGCCCGATCCTACGTCCCTGACCGCCGCGCGGCGAAAGGAATTTTTCGACGCCCATCAAGGACTCGCGGAAAACGGTTGGCACTGTCCTCCGCCGAGCCGCTGCTACCCGCGCGTTGCCGACGGCGAAACGCCAGCCATTGCTGGCTGACGTTTGCCTGAAACAAGAAGCTGGGGCGGTTTCCCCCTTAAAAGGCGGCCCGGTTCCGCCGAAAAGCGACGCTCACCGACCGCCGGGGCGGCTCGTGGATTTCCTCGGCGCCGGCGCAACCCCCGGTTTCGGATAGTCGCCGGCGAGCTGGCGGTTCGAGGTCGGGACGAGGCGCTTGGCTCCCTTGGCGTTGTTGCGCCAGCCGTTCGGGTCGGCGTATTCCTCGCCGCTGTGGGAGAGGCCGGTGACCTGATCTTCGAGGCCGGTGCCGTAGCCCTGCTCGATGATCGTCGGCGTGACGAAGATGAGCAGGTTCCGCTTGTTGCGCTGGTTGAGCTTTTCCTGAAAGAGGTAGCCGAGCAGCGGCACGTCGCCGAGCACGGGGATTTTGGAGCGGCCTTTGGTCTGCTCGTCCTGGAGCAACCCGCCGATGGCGAGGGTGTCGCCGCTGCGGATGAGGACGTTCGAGTCGAGGGTGCGTTTGTCGATGACGGGGCTGGTGACGGTCGCGCCGCCAAAGGCAAAGGTGGCGTCGCCGACCTTGTTGCTGATCTCGGGCTTCACCTTCATGGAGATGTAGCCGTCCTTGTTGATCGAGGGCGTGACGGTGAGCGTGTTGCCGAATTCCTTGTCCTGAAATCCGCTGAACACGGCCTGCGCGGTCTGCTCGTTGAAATTGAGCTGCGGCACGGGCTGGGCGCGGGTGATGGTGATCTTGGCTTCCAGATTATTGGAGGTCACGACGCGGGGATGCGCGAGAAACTCGGCGTCGGCGTCTTCGTTCAAAAGCCGCGTGGTGATGGACATCGCGGGCGCACTCAAGATGGCGAACTGGCCGCCGATGGCGTCGCCGAAGCCGCCGCGGGTCATGCCGTTCATCAGGAAATCCTGCGCGTCGAACTTGCCATTGGCCGTTTTGACCTCCTGAATCTTGTCGGGGGTGGCGGGCGTGGTGCCGCCGTACTTGAACGTCTGCGGAGTGCCCGAGCCGCCCACGACGCCGGACCAATTGATGCCGTAGCTTTGGCGCGGGTTGGCGGTGACTTCGACGAGGCGGGCCTCGATCATGACCTGCTTGGTGGGCCGGTCCACGCTGTCGAGAAAGAGCTGGATCTTGTCGAGGTTCGAGCGGTTTTCGCGGTAGTAGATGGTGTTCGTGCGCACGTCGAACTGCGGGGCCACGCCGCTCTGGAGCTGGGCCTGGAGCAGCGGGACGATCTTCTCCGCGGTGGCGTAGCTCAGGGTGTAGTTGCCGCTCTCGGTCGGCTCCTTCGCTTTCTCCGCGGCGGTCTTGATGAAGTAGATGCCCTTCTGCTCATCCATGATCAGCCCCTTCGCGGTGATGATCGTTTCGATGGCTTCCTTTGGCGTTTTTTCCTCGATGCGCATGCTCACGGTACCGCCAGTGGCACCGACCTGATCGCTGACGACGATGTTCATCTTGGCCTGCCGCGCGAGCGTGCGCAGGACGAGGCCGATTTCGTCGCCCTGAAACTCGATGGTGCGCACCGTGCTCGGCGTGGAAACGGACGCCGCGGTGACGGGTGGAAGGCCCGAGGCATCAAGCCCCGGCGCGCGCCCGACCACGGGCGGGATGGCCTGCTGGTTGGCGGGAACTTGAATGGGTGGTTCGATCGCGGCGGGCACCGCAGCGGCCGCCAGCGCAGCTACGGCCGGCGTGGCGGGCACCGCAGTGAGCGGTGCGGCGACCGTGCCGGGTTTGGCGGCGGGAGATTGTGCGAGGACGGAACTCACGGAGAGTGCCGCGAGGACGCAGAGCGAGGAGTGAAGTTTAACCATAGGAGTGAAGGCTGACGGATGCAGATTTCCCCCTAACCAAGCAGCCCGCAGGCCATCCAGGGGCCGAAGACAAAAAAAAGCGACGCGCTCAGCGCCCGCCCATCTCAGCCCCCACAAACCGCGCCACGTCCGCGATCCCATCCGCGCGCTGGCGGGTCTCAGGGACGTTGAGATCCCGCATCTGGAAAAGCGCGCGATCTTTCCACACCCACGCCTCGGGCCGATACGGGCCGACGAGCCGCGGCTCACTCCAGGTGTGGATGGAAAGCAGCCGGGCGGTAACGGCGGCGGCGATGTGCATGGGCCCGCTGTCCACGCTCACGGTGAAGGCGGCGCGGCGGAGCAGCCAGATGAGTTCGGGGAGGGTGGTGCGGTTGAGCAGGTTGGCGACGTTGGCCGACTCGGGAACAGCCACGTCGCTGCGACCGGCGAGGACGACGCGGTGCGGCGCGACGCGGTGCGTGAATTCGCCGACCTCACCAGCGGTGAGGGATTTGCCCGCTCCGCGGGAAAAGGGATGCAGCAGGAGGAAGGGCGCGGTGGCATCGAAGCCGGCCGGCGGCGTGCCCGCCGGGAGCGGCCATTCGCGCGGGACGGCGATGTCTATGCCGAGCGCGGCGACGAGCGCGAGGTAGCGGTCCACGGCGTGCGCCTGGCCGGACACGTCCACCGTTTCGTCGTAGAAATGCCGCGCGCCTTCCCGCGCATCCGCCAGCCCGATGACGCGCCCGCCCGCGGCACGGCACAGCCGCCCGATCAGGGCGCTGCGGAGGAGCCCCTGGAAATCGAGCACGAGATCCGCTTTGCGCGCGGCGATCTTTTTCGCCCAACCGGGGACGCGCGCCCAACCGGCCGGCCCGCGAAACTGCCCGCGCGGAAAATGGACGACCTCATCAACGTGCGGGTGGCCGTCGAGCAGCGGTGCCCACTCCGGGTTGACCAGCCAACGGAGGTGCGCCCGCGGCCAACGCCGTTTCACCAAGGCGACGGCGGGCAGCGTGTGGACGATGTCGCCGAGGGAGCTGGGTTTGAGGACCAGAATCGTTTCCGGTTTCTGGTTTCTGGTTTCTGGTTCCAAGTTCGTGGCCCACCAGAAACCAGAAACCTCAAACCGGAAACCAGCTTATTTCCCCTGCGCCAGCCGTTCCGCGAGGCGCTGCGGGAGGCCGGCCTCGATGATTTTGTCCTGCGCTTTGAAGATGTCGTACTCCAAGCGGCGGAGTTCGATGAGTTGCTTGTCCGGGTAGTAGAGGACGTAGGACGCGTGCCAGTCGCCGTCGCGGGGCTGGCCCACGCTGCCGCTGTTGATGAAATACTTTTTGCCCGGCTCGAGGGTCAGCTTGTCGAGGAGCTGACTTTTCACCGAGCCGTCGCGGATGTAGGCGCGCGGGGCGTGGGTGTGGCCGTAGAAACAGAGCTGGGTGTGCTGGTAGTTGAAGCTCGCGGCGGCATCGAGCTGGTTGAAGACGTAGCCCCACTTGTGCGGGGTATCGAGCGTGGCGTGGACGATCGTGAAGTCGCGCACCTGCCGCACCATTTTTAGATCGCGCAGCCATTGCTTGTCCTCCGCGTTGAGTTGGTCCCGCGTCCAGTTGATGGCCTCCTCGGCGAGCGGGTTGAAGCCGACGAGTTCGTCCTCCATCGAGGCCTGCTCGTCGTGGTTTCCCTTCACCACCGGGCAGTCGAGATTCCGCACGATCTCCAGGCACTCGCGCGGGTTGGCGTTGTAGCCCACCACATCGCCGAGGCAGACGTAGTGCGTGACCTCGTGCTTCTCGGCGTCGGCGAGGACCGCGGTGAGCGCCTCAAGGTTGGCGTGAATGTCTCCGAAAATGGCGAATCGCATGTCAGGGTTTGGCGGGCGGCGGGGAAGTATTCACTTTCTGGTCTGCGGGAACATTTAATTTTTCCTGCAGCTCGCCGAGGTGTTTCAGGAGCGTCGGCAGGTGCTCGTCCTCGCCCTTGCGGTAAAAGGCGAGCAGCTTCTCGTAAGCCTCCCGCTCGCGGCCCGGGCACTTCGCCAGTTCATACGCAGCGAACCGGTGCAGATAGACCGGCGCATCCGGGAGCGCCGCACCCCGCGCATAGACCTCCGCCGCTTTGGCGTGGTCTTGAAAGCGGTCGCGGTAGAGCGATCCGAGGCTGGTGTGGAGCTTCGCACTGTCGGGATTGTTGGCGATCCCGCGGAGCAGGTAGTCCTCGCCCAACCGCCAGTATTCCCGCTGGGCCTTCAAGCGGAGCGCCGCGCGAGGCTGCTTGCGGTCCTCCAGCGCCGCGATGCTGGCATTCGCCCACATGTGCCAGGCGGAATTGTCCCAAAACAGCACGCACCGCGGCTGGAGCGTCGTCACGATGTCGAAGTCGATCTTCATCGCCGCCCAGTCCACCCGCTCCCAGACGCCGTACGCGTGAATCCAGAACGCGTCCGCCACGACCGCGCGGAAACCGCTGAGCGCGGCAACGAAACCCATCTGGCCCACTTTTTCAAAGACCCCGCGATCCAGCTTCACTCCATGAAAGCGCGCCGCCCGCGCCTTGCCCTCGATGTGCAGTTCGATGGGCAGCCGCACGAATCCAAAGACCAGCAACGCCGCGAGCGCGGTAAGATGCCGGCGCGTCATAGCTCCTTGCCCGCAAAGACGAGGTAGCCCACGAGAAAATAGACGGCGACGTAGAGCACGCCGAGGCCCGCCGTCTGCATGAACAGCTCGAAGGGAATCGCCACCGCGAGATCGTCGAGCAGCGTGAAGGCGCGCATGTCCGGGATGAGGAGCGCGACCAGCCCGAGGAAAAACCTCGCCAGCTCCGAAGCTCCCTTTTCTGTGATCATCAGGTACTCCCGGGCGATCGGCTGGACGTGCCCAATGATGAAGACCATGACGGACACGATGATCGTGAAAATGGAAGACGACGCGAAGGTCGAGAGCAGCAGCGTGACCGCGGCGCAGACCGCCGCTTTCACGTAAATGAGCGCGATGCCCGGCACGAGGTTCGCGGTGAAAGTGTCCGCTCGGACCTGCTGCCGCGCGGCCTCCAGGTCGGGGCCGGGCGCCAGCTGGCTGGCCACCGCCGCGAGCGCCGACTGCTGCTGCGCGTAGAGCACGAGGGCAAACATCGCGACCATCACGGCCAGCGCGATGGCGAGCAACGCGAGGACGCCGGCGAGCTTGCCGAGCAGGTACTCGAGCCGCGGCACCGGCTTCGCGAGGATCGTGTAAAGCGTGCGCTCCTCGATGTCCTTCGGGAGCAGCATCGCGGTGGCGAGCACGGCCAGCAGCCAGGTGAAAATGGACATCATCCCGAGCGCCGCGTGCTTGAGCACCTGGGACTGTTCCTGAAATGTCATCTTCGACGTGAAGAACGAGACGCCGATGCCGAGCAGCGCGAAGAGCAGCAGGAAGTAGAAGACCTTGAGCCGCACGAGTTCGAGCAGCGTGTTCGCCGCGATGGCATAGACGCGCGCCAGCGAGAAGGCCTTGTGTGGGGTGGCGGCAGGAGCGGTCACAGGCTGGGTCGTCGGCGGTGCATGGTGGTCGGTGATTGGTGAATGGAAAAGCTCATCGCGGCAGGTCAACCAATCACGAATCACCGATCACCAATCACCCGTTCCGGCGAACCGGTGACCTCGAGAAAATACCGCTCCAGGGTCGTCTGCGGCTGGCGCTGCTCCACGACCCGCCCGTTCGACCGCCCGACCGCCGCCTGAATCTCCGCGAGTAACTCCGGCGTGGCGTTTTCCAAGATCAACTCGGTCTGATTCTCGATCGAAATCAGGTCGCCCAGCCGCCCTTCGCGGACGAGTACGCCCTGGTGCAGGATGCCGATGCGGTCGCAAATCTCCTGCACCTGGCCGAGCAGATGCGAGCAGAGCAGCACGGTGATCCCGCGCTTTTTGAAATCGAGGATCAGGTCGCGAATTTCCCGTGAACCCGCCGGATCAACCCCCGCCGTCGGCTCATCCAGCACCAGCAACCGCGGCTCCTGCACCATCGCCTGCGCCAGTCCGATGCGCTGCAGCATCCCTTTTGAGTAACCGCCGAGCCGGCGATCCGCCGCGTTTTCCAACCCCACCAGCGCCAGCAATTCCTTCGTCCGCTCCCGCAGCCGCGCGCCGCTCAGGCCGCAGAGTTTTCCGAAAAAAGCCATCGTCTCCGCGCCGGTGAGGAATTTGTAGAAATACGGATTCTCCGGCAGGAACCCCACGTCCTCCCGGCTCTCCACCGTCGTCGAATCGCGCCCGAAAATTTCCGTCCGTCCGCTCGACGGCGAGACCAGCCCGAGGACGATCTTCATGGTCGTGGACTTCCCCGATCCATTCGGCCCCAGCAGGCCATAAACCTGCCCCGGCTCCACCGTGAGCGACAGGTCTTTGACCGCCGTCACCTTCTCCCGCTTAAAGGGGATCGGGTAGAGCTTGGTCAGGTTTTGGATCGAAATCGCAGGCGTGGCCATCAGCGGACAATCTCAAATCCCCGCACCCCTGCAAGCAAGGCAATAGGCACCGCCGCCACGCCTTTGATGTGCGCCTTGAGTTCGCTCTCGGCGATCGCCTTCAGAAAATCCTCGACCTCCTCACGCTCACCACCGCACTGCAATTCCACGCGTCCGTCGTCGAGATTCCGCACCCAGCCCACCACCTCGTAGCCGCGCGCGATTTGCTTCACCATGAAGCGGAAGCCCACGCCCTGCACGCGGCCTTCGTAGAAAACCTGCCGCGCGATCATTCGGCCAAGGCGATGCCGCGCAGACACTCCGCCGCCGTCTCCGGCCAGACCGTGTTCAGCCAGCAGCCCGTCCCGAGTTCCACCCCGCCGCGAAAATAGAGCCGCGGCAGAATCTCGATGTGCCAGCGGAAATCACTCTCGATAGTCGCCCAGTGATCGGGCCTGCCGCTCCGCGTGGGCGCGGTGAAAAGCATCAGGTTGTAGGGCGCGTGATCGAGCGCGCGGTTGAGTTTACGCAGCGCCGTTTTGAGCGCATCGGCGAGCTGCGCGACTTCCTGCTCGCTGACCCCGTGGAAATCCGGGCACTGGCACTTCGGGTAGATCGCCAGCTCGAACGGCGCGCGCGCCGCATACGGGCAGAACACCGCGAAGCCGTTGTTTTCATAGACCAGCCGCGTGCCGACACGCACCTCCTCGGCCAGGATGTCCTCGAAAATGGAACGCTTCTTCGCCTCGAAAAACGCCCGCGCCACCGTGAGCTTCCGCGCCAGCAGCGGCGGCACCACCGCCATCGCCACGAGCTGGCTCACGCTGTGCGCCACCCGCGCGCCGGCGGGAGCGCCCACATTTTTCACGATGCTGAACGCCCGCATCCGCGGATCGCGCAGCAGGTCGAGCATCCGCACCTTCCACGCCGTCACCACCTTCTCGATCTCCCCGAGCGGCAACTCCTCCAGCGCCGCGTCGCCCGGATCTTCGATCACGATCTCGTGCGCTCCCACCCCGTCCATCCGGTCGTAAAAACCGTCGCTCCGCCGCGTCGCGTCGCCTTCCACCCGCACGACCGGCGCGCGATTTGGCACCACCCGCACCTGCCATCCCCCGCCCTCCCCCGGCGCGGTGAAAAGCGCATGCGCAGCGTGCTGCTCCTGCCCGGCGGCGAAGGGACTCACCCCTTTCGCCTCCATCCGCACCGACTCGAACGCCGGCGGAATCGGCCGCGCTTCGGAAAAAATCGTCCACGCTTCGGTCAGCGGATCGAGCCGCATTTCGGTGTTGTCCATGAGGGCACGGATGCTTCACCCGCGCCCACCGGGCTTCAAGCCACGATTTCTCCACTGCCGCCCGCTCACCAACTATCCGTGCGGAACGGCGACGCCGGGAGCCCTTCGCGGTTGTAGAGATTGGCTCCGTCGGGGTTCATCTCAAAGGCGTAGCGCACGGCGACGGGGGCTTTTACATCGGGCGAGGAGACGACCACGGCGTTGCCCTCGATGACGGCGTCGGCCCAGAACCACTTCTTGTCTTCCCCGGCCACGGCGAAGCGCTTGAGCTTTTCCTCCTTGGCTTCGGTCGCGGGATTGCGGCCTTCCTTTTTCGCGACCATCAGGCCCGAGCCGGGGTAGTCGAAAGTCACGTGTGCTTTGCCGCCTTCGATCTTGAGCGCCTTGAAAAGCGGACCGGAGGCGACCACGTTTTTCTGCCCGTAGTCTTTGGCCAGCGCCCATTGGGCGAGCCGCACACCGACATCGTATTTGTTCTTCGGGTGAATGTCTTTGGCCTCCGCGAGCGGCGCGTTGTCGATGATGACGGCCATGCCCGTGTTCGGCACGGTCAGTGTCTTCACCTGCGCCTCGCGAAGTTTAGCCCACCCACTGCCGCCAGCGGGGTCGGTGCCCGGGGATTGAAAATTGGCGAGCTGCACGAAGTGGAACGGGAAGTCGCCCTGCGCGAAATTTTTCCGCCACCCGCCGATGAGCGCCTGCTTCTTGTGGAAATAGCTCTCGCCCTCGTTGCCATTCGATTCGCCCTGATACCACAGCGCGCCTTTGATCGACATCTGCACGATGGGATGGATCATCGCGTTATACATCACGCTCATTTCACCCTTGGCCCGCGGCGAAGCGGGCATGGCCGGCGGAGGCGCGATGTCGAGCCCGGCGGCGAGGTTCTTCCGCGATTGCGCGACCCAGTTCTCCATCTCGGTCAGCACCTTGGGCAACTGTTCCTTGTATTGCGCGTCCAGTATCCCCAGCCCTTCCGGCGCAGTCCACGGCTCGATCCGGGTGCCGCCCCAGTTGGAGTTCACGAGGCCGATCGGCACCCCGGTCTTCTGGAAAATCTCTCGGGCAAAATAGAAACCCGCCGCCGTGAATCCCGGGACCGTCGCCGGCGTACACACCTGCCACGGCGTGTCAGTCACAGCGTCGGCCTCCGGTCGGTCGGCCTTGGCTCTCCGAATCTTGATGTGCCGGATTTTGGGAAAGTCCGCGGCCTTCACGTCATCGGCCGCCGGAACCTGCCGCACTGTCCACTCCATGTTCGACTGCCCGCCGCAGACCCAGATGTCGCCCACGATGATGTTCTTCAAAGTGATGCTGTTCTTGCCGGTGATGGTCATCTCCAGATTCTCGCCCTCCTTGAGCGCCGGCAGTTCCACTTTCCACGCGCCATTCGCGTCGGCTTTTGCCGCGGCGGACTTTCCTGAGAGCGCCACTTTCACGTCCTCTCCGGCTTCCGCCCATCCCCACACGCGCACGGGCTTGTCGCGTTGCAGCATCATGTCGTCGGTAAAAAATTTCGGCATGCGGACATCCGCGGCGGCCGGGAGCGCGGTGCCGATGATGGAAGTCGCGAGGACCAGGTTGAGGGTCAGACGGCGGAGGGTGGATTTGGTCATTTGAGTTTTGGGTTGAGGACTGCGGTTGCTTGGTTGGTGTCTTCGTCAGCGTGCAGAGCGTCAGAATTGGGCGTGTGTTCGGGCGGTCAGGGGCAAACGAGGGGGCGGTAGGTAGATGGAATCCCCGCCTCGGGAAAAGATTAGAATTTTTACCCGGCGCTCTCCACCTACGCGTGCTCGCCGGCGAGGACGTCGTTTTCCTGCAAGACGACGGGGAATGGCTCCAACGGCATCTGCTCGCTGTGGTCGAGGTGCTCGGCGCAGACGCGAAAGAAATCCGCCTCGGTGCTCACGCGGCGGATGTCGTGGAGGAAGCGGCCCGTGGGTTCGACGCCGAGGGCGAGGACGTTCACGTATTTCTTCATCTTCTGGACCTGCTGGTTCGGATTGCGCCCCGGCACGGAGGTGGTGTCATAGAGTGCGCGGACGTAGTCGAGGACCTCGTGGCCGCGCGGTTGGAAAACCGGCTCGCCGCGCCGCTGCTGGCGGATTTGCTGGAAAATCCACGGGTTGCGGATGGCGGCGCGCCCGATCATCAGGCCGCGCGCCCCGGTCAGCGCGAGGACTTCGGCTGCTTTCGTGGCGGAGCAGACGTTGCCATTGGCCAGCACCGGGCAGGGCAGCGCCTCGACCGCGCGGGCGATGAAATCGTAGTGGACCCCGCTGCGGTAACGCTCGGCGACGGTGCGGCCGTGGACCGTCACGAGATCGAGAGAGTGCCGGGCGAGGATCGGGAGCAGCTCGTCGAAGACCGCGGGATCGTCGAAGCCGAGCCGCGTCTTGACGGTGAACTTCACGCTCACCGCCTCGCGTAACGCGCCGAGGATCGCGTCCACCCGCGGGAGGTCGCGCAGCAATCCGCCGCCCGCGCATTTGCGATACACGACGGGCGCGGGGCAGCCGAGGTTCAGATCGACGGCGGCGATGGGATGCCGCTGCAATTCCCGCGCGGTGCGGACGAGCGATGGGATGTCGTTGCCGATCATCTGCGCCACCACCGGCCGACCGGTGGGATTCTGCGTGACGGATTCGAGGATCCACTTCTCCAACCGCGAGTCGCCATGCACGCGGAAGTACTCGGTGTAATACACGTCCGCCCCGCCATACCCGCGCATCAGCCCCCAGAAGGGCAGGTCCGTGACATCCTGCATCGGGGCCAGCGCCAGCACCGGCTCCGGTGCGTTCAGCAGGTTTTCAAAGGCGGTGACGGGATGCTCCAAGGGGCGCGAGATTTCCGCAGCAGGGACCACCACGCACTCCGCCCCTCGTCACGCCTTCAGCTCCGCGCCGGTGTTGGCGTCGGTGATGCTGAATTTCTCGTGATGCAAGGTCGGGTCGCTGCGGAAGGTGAGGCGTCCGGCGTATTTGCGCTCGATCTCGACGAGGAGTTCCTCGTCCTCTTTCCGCAGCCGGTCCATGAGGTGCGGGTGGACGATGATTTTGATCTCGTGGATGGAGTCCTGATATTTCCGCATGACCTGATGCAGCTCGCGCTGCAGCTCGACGCTCATGGTCATGGCGCTCTTCACTTTGCCGTGGCCGTGGCAGTACGGGCAGGAGTCAAAGACGGCGCCGCTGATGGATTCGGCGGCGCGCTGGCGGGTCATCTCGAGGAGGCCGAGCGGCGAGATGGGCAGGACGTGGGTCTTGGCTTTGTCGCGGCGCAGTCCGTCCTTCACGCGCTGGAAGACGGCCTGCTGGTCGCGACGGCTTTTCATGTCGATGAAGTCGCCGATGATGAGGCCCCCGATGTTGCGCAGACGCATCTGGCGGGCCATTTCGGAAGCGGCTTCGAGGTTGGTTTGGAGGATGGTTTTCTCGATGTCCTTGCCGCCTTTGTTGCGCCCGGTGTTAACGTCGATGGCGATGAGCGCCTCGGTTTCGTCGATGACGATGTAGCCGCCGCACGGGAGCCAGACCTGGCGGTGAAAGGCGTCGTCGATCTGCTTCTGGACGTTGAAGTTTTCAAAGAGCGGCTGCGGGCCGCTGTAGTGCTTGATGCGGCTGGCGGAGCGCCGGGAAATCTGGCCGACCATATCGGTCATGCGCTTCACGGCATTTTCGTCGTCGCAGATGACCTCGTCGATTTCGTCGGTGAGGAAGTCGCGCACGGTGCGCTCGATGAGGTCGGGTTCCTCGAAGACACACGAGGGCGCGGGCTTGGCTTTCATGGCGTCCTCGATCGCTTTCCACTGCTCCAGCAGCAACCCGAGATCGCGGACGAAATAGCGCGCGCGCTGGCCTTCGCCGACGGTGCGGACGATGACGCCCATGTTTTCCGGGAGGTCGAGTTCCTTGAGGATGGTGCGCAGGCGGTCGCGTTCTTTGGCGGACTCGATTTTCCGCGAGATGCCGCACTGGTCGCTGTAGGGCATGAGCACCAGGTAGCGTCCGGGCAGGCTGAGATTGGTGGTGATGCGCGGGCCTTTGGTGCTGATCGGACCTTTGGTGACCTGCACCAGCACTTCCGCGCCGACCGGATAGATGCTGGGGATGTCTTTCGCGGTGATGCGCTTTTGCTCGCGCTTGCTGCCGCCGCGCTCCACCTGCTCCACGCCGCTGTCGAGCGCCGCTGGGAGGGCGTCCCAGAAATGCAGGAAGGCGTTTTTTTCAAAGCCGATGTCCACAAACATGGCCTTGAGGCCGTGCTCGATGTTGCGGACGCGGCCCTTGAAGATGCTGCCGACGATGTTGCGGTCGGTCTGCCGCTCGATGGAGTATTCCTCGAGGACGCCGTTCTCGAGCAGCGCCACGCGGCGCTCGAGTTTTTCGCAGTTGATGATGAGTTTGTTGCCGGTCTGGCGCGGGGCCAGTCCGATGAGGCGTTTGACGCGTTCAGTCATAGAAATGAGTTTTGGGTAAAGTTTGGAGAGCACGGTATTTTGTTGCCGGCCCTATCGGGTGGGTGGTTGCGGGTTGTTTTTTTTGGTGCCGAAGACTCGTTGAAAAAGACCCGGTGACCGGGCGGAAGGCGGTAGTGGTGCCGCGACGTTGCGACTCTGGCCTTTGACTTTGCCGCGGGCGTCCGCCTTGGCGCGGATGTTCGGCTCGGCGAGGACCTGCCGCTCGCGGGCGCGTCCCGCCGGCCCCTCGGAGTGCTCGGCGGTCTCGCGGTCGTCGGCGAGCGAACCGGCGGGCACTTCGCTCTTTTTAAACTCGACCAGTTCGATCGGCGTAAAGCTGCCCGGCGCGGGCGCGAGCGGGGCGACTCCGGGGTCGTAACCTTTTTCGAGCGCGAGACTTTCCTCGATGATCTTTTGCGCGATGGGAGCGGAAACGCCGCCGCCGGATTTCGCGCCCTGAACCATGACGCACACGGCATACTTCGGCTCGTCGTACGGGGCAAAGGTGATGAACCAAGTGTGGTTGTCCTTGATCTTCTGCCCGTCGCCCAGATACCGCCAAAACTGCGCCGTGCCGGTCTTGCCCGCGACGACCACGCCTTTGATCTGCGCGCGCTTGCCGGTGCCGGTGTCCACCACGCGTCGCATGCCGTCGCGCACGGATTCGATCTGCTTGTCGGTGATGCCCACGGCGTGCAGATCGGCCCGAATGTTTCCCTCCGGCGGGGCGACCAGCGTGCCGTCCGCGTTCTTCACATCATTCCCCTGCTGATCGACGACGCGCGCGATCAGCCGCGGCGTATAGGAAATTCCGCGGTTGGCAATGGTGGCCACGACCATGGCCATCTGGAGCGGCGAGGCCTCCACCGAGCCCTGGCCGATGGAAGTGTTGGCGGTGTAGCCATTCGACCACCGCTCCTGGGGGGCCACGGACTGCAACCACGCCGGCCCCGGCAGAATGCCACCGCTCTCCCCGCTCAAGGGCACACCGGTGCGCTTGCCGAGGCCGAGTTGCTCGCCCACGGCGTCGATCTGGTCGATCCCGGCGGCGTTGCCCCATTGGTAGAAAAAGCAGTTGCAAGAGTGCTTCAGCGCATCGGGGAGGCTGAGGGAACCATGCGATCCGCCCTTTTCCGCGATCCAGCATTTCATGGCCTTGTTGCCGTAGGTGACGCTGCCCGAGCAGTTGTAGTAGCGGTCGGCCGGGAGCCCCGCGCGCAGCCCCGCCAGCGCGGTCACGGTCTTGTAGGTGGACCCCGGCGCATACCCCTGAATGGCGCGGTTGGTCAGCGGATCGGTTTCGTCGCGGTTCACCTTGTTCCAGTTTTCCACCGAGACGCTGGGGATGAAAATATTCGGGTCATACGAGGGCACCGAGGCCATCGCGAGAATGTCGCCATTCTTCGGGTTGATCACCACCGCCGCGCCGCGCCCCACCGCGCGCAGCGCCCGCTCGGTGATGAACTGAATTTTTGCGTCGATCGTGAGATAGACATTGTTGCCGGTCTTCGGTGCCTCCCGGCGGATTTCGCCCATGATCACGCCCTTGGAACTCCGCTGCATCACGCGCACGCCCGGCGTGCCGCGAATCCACTTGTCATACACCAATTCCACCTGGCTCTTCCCCTCCACGTCCGGCTGGTAGAAGGTGTAGTCCTCGATGTCCGTGAGCTTGTCGATGTCATTGGGGGCCCCGACGTAGCCGAGCAGATGCGCCGCCAGCGCGCCATAGACGTATTGCCGCACCGGCTTGACCGCGATGTCCACGCCCGGCAGACCGAGGTCGTGTTCGGAAAAGCGGGCGATCGTTTCATAGTCCAACTCCTCCTGGTAGGTGAAGGGAACGAGCCGCGCATTGCGGTAGTGCAGTTGCAGCCGCTCGGAATTGTAATCCTGCGCGAGATCCAGCTCATCGAGCCGCGGCATGACTGTCGTGTTCACGATCTGCACGATGTCGGCCTCCCGCATGTTGGTCATCATGCCCCGGATCGTCCGTTGATACCCCACCACCGGGACCTTGTTGCCAAATTGCGTCCGATAGCCGCGTTCCATGTCGGGCAGATAGAAATCCACACCGTAGCTGGCCCGGTTGGTGACGAGCGTCAGGCCATTGCGGTCGCGAATCTCCCCACGCATCGAAGGAATGCGGACCGTGACCTCGGACTGGCCCGCGATTTTCTTCGCCCACTGCTTGCCGCGCAAAACCTGCTCGTACCACAGCTTTCCCACGAGCGCGCCAAAGCAACAGAGCATGGTGAAGCCCAGGAAAACGACGCGCCACTCAGCGCTGGGACGGCGGGAAATACGGCGTGCCATGTCAGCGGGTGCGCACGGGACCGCGCGCGGGTTGAGGGTCGTAGCCCACGAAAAAGGCGACGTAGTTAAAGAGAAAGTAGATGCCCGGGGCGAGCAGCGCCGCCGCAAGGCCGGCTCCGCTGATGCGCCACCAGACTTCGTGGTCGAAAAAGAGCAGCACCGGCTCGCGGCGGAACGTCAGCATCAAGTACTCGGCGAGCACAATGATCGCCGTGCAAACCCCGCTCAGCAGGCAGTGAACCTCCCAGCGGCCCCGCTGAAAAAGCGGACGGAAGCCACTCATGAAACCGCTGAGCAGCGCGAAGACGACGATGGACCACCCCAGCGCGACTTCCACGTTGATGTCGGCCACTTTCATTTGCTCCGCACTCCACACGATTTCCATGTTCGTGCTCAGCGCGTCCCACATCAGCCCGCCGCAAAAGGCCAGCGCCAGCATCCCCGGCAGCGGCAGTGCCAAGGCACCGTAGAACATGATCATCGGCATGAGCAACACCCGCACTCCATAAGGCGCCAGCGGCGCGATGAAATGCTCGCCGATCAGCGCAAAAAACATCGCCACTAGGAGGATGCCGAAAAATCTCATGGCTTCTTTCCGATGACGACGAAGACGTCCTCGAGTTTCGTGAAATCCACGGCGGGAATGATGGTCGCGTGGCCATCGAGTTCCCGGGCCTTGAACTCCTTCACCTGCCCGATCAGCACCCCGGCGGGAAAGACCCCGCCAGTGCCTGAGGTCAGCACATTCTGCCCCGGCTTCAGCCCGGCCTGTTTCGACAGGAAGTGCAGGCCGATGCTCGGCACGGCTCCATTTGAAACCCGCTCGCCGCGCAAGATCCCCTGCTCTCGCGTACCCTCGACATTGGCCGCCACCTTGCACGTTTCATCAGCGATCAGCACCACGGTCGCCGCGTGGTCGTCCACCACGGTGGTCTTGCCCACGAGCCCGGCCTCGGTCAGCACCGGTTGGTCGCCATTCTTGTCCAGCCCATCCGCAAATCCGCGGTCAATGACAATCTTGTTGTACCACGTCGAGGCGTCGCGCGCGATGATCCGCGCCGGCTTGAGGGTGAAAATCGCGCGCTCCCGGTATTGCAGCGCTTTGCGCAGTTGCTGGTTGTCCACCTCGTAGCCGCGCAGCGTTTGGTTCGTCGTGCTCAACTCCTTGTTGGTCACCTTGAGCCGCGCGTTTTCCGCCTCCAGTTCATCGAGCTTTTTCAGGCCGTCGCGAAACTCGCGATACTTCTTGTCCAGCGACGACCCCGTTTTCAAAAACGGCGAGATCATCCCGAGAAAACCGGACTGCACCCGGCGCATCTTGTGCGGCCCGAGCGTCAGCACCAGCAGGGTGAGGACGAGAAAAGTCGCCACCGATGGAACGATGATGCGGCGGTTCATAAGGAGGAAATCTCCCGCCCGGGCGGCCGTTGGATGGAGGCAGTCATGCCTGCGTGAGCCTAGGTCCGGCGGGTGTCGGTCGTGGACACCTGACGCAGGAATTTGATCTCGCTGAGCGCGCGACCCGTGCCTTCGGCCACGGCGCTGAGCGGATCCTCGGCCACGTGGACCGGGAGACCTGTTTCTTCGGTGAGCAGACGATCGAGACCGCGCAACAGCGCGCCGCCGCCCGCGAGCACCAGCCCACGGTCAACAAGATCGGCGGAAAGTTCCGGCGGGCAGCGCTCGAGGGTCACGCGCACCGAATCGACAATCGTCGAAATCGGTTCGAGCAACGCCTCGCGCACTTCCTGCGAGGTGATGGTTAAAGTCTTGGGCAGCCCGGCCACGAGGTCGCGTCCCTTCACCTCCATGGTCGTCTCCTTTTCGCACGGATAGGCGCTCCCGATCTTGATCTTGATGTCCTCTGCCGTGCGCTCGCCGATCATCAGGTTATACGCGCGCTTCATGTACTGGATGATCGCCTCGTCCAGTTCATCCCCCGCCACCCGTACGCTCCGGCAGAAAACGATCCCCGAGAGCGAAATCAGCGCCACCTCCGTGGTGCCGCCGCCGATGTCGATGATCATATTGCCCGCCGCGTCCTGCACCGGCAGACCGCAGCCGATCGCCGCCGCCATCGGCTCCTCGATCAGATGGACCTCCCGCGCCCCCGCCCGCAGCGCGCTCTCTTTCACCGCCCGCTTTTCCACCTCGGTGATGCCACTCGGCACCGCGATGACCACCCGCGGCCGTGGCTTAAAGAACGAGCGCCGCGGATGCACCTTGTGGATGAAATGCCGCAGCATCGCCTCGGTGATCTCAAAGTCCGCAATGACCCCGTCCTTCAGCGGCCGGATGGCCACGATGTTGCCGGGGGTGCGCCCGAGCATCCGCTTCGCCTCGTCGCCCACGGCCAGCACGTGATTCGTCCCCGCCCGCACCGCCACCACCGAGGGCTCGCGCAGAACGATGCCGTGATCTTTTACATAAACCAGGGTGTTCGCCGTCCCGAGATCGATGCCGATATCGTTCGAGAACATCCCGAAAATTCCATTAAACATTCAAAGTGAACCTCTTCTTAAATCGTAAATTGTGGCTTGCGGGTGAACGCCTTTGATGGAGCGCGGACGCAGGGAGAAATCGTTCTCTCCTCTTAAAAAATTCGCCGCAGCGTGATCGAAAAGCGGCTGAAACTAGGGGGACATCACCGCCACCGTCAAAAGAAATCGCGCGCTTTCGCGAAAGGATTGTCACACCGCCCGGCGCACCCGCAGCGCGAGTTCGGCGACCACCCCGATCGCGATCCCCGCAGCGTAGCAGACGAGGTCGCTCCAGAGAAATCCCTGCCCGAGCACCAGCCGCCCGAACAGCGTGGCGCGCAGCGCATCCAGCCACGGAGCCTGCACCATCTGGCCCGGCCCGATCACCAAAATCACCGCGCAGCCGTAAGTCAGCCGGGATCGTCGGACAAAAACCATGTCCGTGGAGCGGTGTCCGCAAGGCAATCCCTCCCACCCCTGCACGCCCAAACTTTTCGCGTGTCTCTCCCCGCTTTCGAGGCATCGTTCTCCACCTTGCACCATGGACAAACGCCGCCTCCTCATCCGCCTCCTCCCCGTCGGCATCGCCGGCCTCGTCATCCTCTTCCAGTTTTTCTCCGCCGAGAAAGTCACCAACGAAGCCGGCCGCACCGCCCGCTACGCGCTCAGTTCCCGAGAGGAAAAGACCTTGGGACTTCAGAGCTACGATCAGATCTTATCAGAGTCCGAGACCGTCGATTCCGGTCCCGACTACGAACTCGTCAGCCGGGTCAAACAACGCCTCGCCGCCACCACCGGCCCCTCCGCGAAACATTTCGTTTGGGAGGTCTCCCTCGTCCGCAACCCCCAGGTCAACGCCTTCTGCCTCCCCGGCGGCAAAATCGTCGTCTATACCGGCATCCTCCCCGTCGCGAAAACCGAGGCCGGCCTCGCCGCCGTCATGGGTCATGAGATGGCCCACGCCACCCTCCGCCACGGCTCCGAGCGCCTCTTTCAGAAAAAAGCCACACAGACCCTGATGACCGGCCTCCAGACCTCCGTCGGCGACCTCAGCTACGAGCAGCAGCGCGCCGTCATGGGCGCCATCGGTGCCGGCGCGCGCTACGGTATCCTCCTCCCCTTCAGCCGCGACCACGAGAGCGAAGCCGACAAAATCGGGCTCCGCTACATGGCCCGCGCCGGCTACGACCCCGCCGAAGCCATCGCCTTTTGGCAGCGCATGAGCCACGTCGCCGGCAGCGGCGGCGGCAAGCCCCCCGAATTCATGTCCACCCACCCCTCCGACACCACCCGCATCGCCCAACTCCGCCAACTCCTCCCCCAAGCCCAAGCCGAATACCAGCGCGCCGCGCAACCGTAAGCGCCTCCGCGCCCGCGGCGTCGGTAGAAACGGCGATCACGAAAAGAACGGCTTGCCAAATTTTTTGAGTCACCCGGTGGGTGGACGCAGCAATTCCCACAACCCTTTGGCCTTTCGTGTTTTCTGTGCCTTTCGTGGACCTCGCTCCCGGAGTTAGGGTTATTTATACCGCCGGTTTCGACAAACTCAGCGAAGCATTGTTTGACCTCCACGGCAGCCATCCATCCCGGTAGGAAAGCCCCAGCGCCGAGGGCAAGAACGGCGACCAGTTCTACACCCCGTCCTGCGTCGTGCGCTGCCTCGTCGAGATGCTCGCCCCCGACAAAGGCCGCATCTACGACCCCGCCTGCGGCTCCGGCGGCATGTTCGTGCAGTCGGAGAAATTCGTCGAATCCCACGGCGGCAAGCTCGGCGACATCTCCATTTACGGGCAGGAGAGCAACGCCACCACCCGCCGCCTCACCGTGATGAACCTCGCCCTGCGCGGCATCGAGGCCGACTTCGGCCCCGAGCACGCCGACACCTTCCGCCGCGACCTCC
>CAIQUL010000122.1 GCA_903874975.1 uncultured Chthoniobacter sp.
AACTACGCCGGCTTGGAGGAAGACCTCCGCGGCCACCGCGCGCGCGCCATCGAGTTGCTCGGCAAAGCCGTCGCCAGCCCCGCGGGCCCGCGTCCTCGGAGGGTCGCTGCGAGCTCCGGGTGGAGCACCCGACCCGGGTGGAGCACCCGACCCGGGTGCTCTTGGCGGCGACCCGCCGCAAAGACTGTGGGCGCGCGGCTGTCAATGCACCCGGCCATCCCGAAGCGACCCGCGCCCCCGCGTCCTCGGCGGGTCGCCGAAGACCGCACTCGGGTCGAGTGCTCCACCCGGAGTTTTTCCTCCTCGTTCCGAAGTGGAGCTTCGGAACGAGGAGGGGAACGACTGCGTTCGGCTAGTCCGTGGGGAGCTTACTTTTTCCCGATGAGCGGGGAGAGCTCGGGTGGCTGGGTGGTGGCGCCGACTTTGCCGGTGCGGGTGGTGCCGCGGACGAAGCTGAGCGTGGCGGTGCGCTCTTCCACGCCGTCGGGCGAGCGGGCGATGATCGGGATGGCGAAGTCGCCGTCGGGCAGGGTGAAGTGGTAGCGGAAGGTGCCGTCGGGGCCGAGGCGGATTTCGCGGCCGTCGATCCAGACCGTGGCGTCGGGATCGGTGCCGCCGTAGAAGACGATCTCGGCGTTGACGTGGAGGAAGAAGCCGCGCTCGCGTTGCACGCTGAAGGGCTGCGCGCTCCAGCTCGCGCCGATGCCGCTGAAGAGGCTGCTCGGGCCGGGCGCGAGCATTTCGGCGAGGGGGCCGGAAAGTCCGCCGGCGGTTTCGCCGGGGAGTTTTTCGGCGAGCGTTTTGCGGAGGAGCTGGTCGATTTCCGCCGACCCGAGGCCGATGCGGTCGGTGAGATCTTCGCCGAGCAGTGCGGCGAGGAGGCGCTTCTGCTGCTCGGTCCAGGTCGGGGCGGCGCCGGGGCGAAACTCGATCCGGCCTTCGCCGGCGATGCGCGCGAGGGCGGCGAGGAGGCTTTCGCCGTCGTCTATTTTTTCGCGCACCATTTCCAACAAATGCTCGTAGCTGAGGTGCGCGGGGACGGTGGCAAAAGCGGCGCTTTCCTCCCGGGCCTCGCTGTCCGGCGGCGTGGTCGCGGAGCCGGAGCGGACGATGGAATGCCAGGCGCCGTCCCTTTCAAAAAAGCCGATGTCCGCCAGGTAGGTCGTGGCCGGCCGGGCCACGGGCACATACCAGTTTCGCGCCGCGGGCTGGATCTCGAAGACGGCTTCGTCGTCGCCTTCCGCGGTGCTGGTGCGGAGGAAAAACTGCGCCAGCCCGCCGAGCATGGTGTCGGCGGAGTAGCGGCTCCAATCGAAGTCCCAATAGCTGTAGAGCCAGCGCGGATCGCGCGCGGCGAGGAAGAGGAGGTCCTCCTGATACGACGGCGGCAATTCGCCGAGATCTTCGTAGGCCGGACGTTCCGCGGGCTCGGTGGGTTCGGCGGCGATGTCGTATTTGTGGGGGTCGCCTTCCGGTCCGTCGCCGGTCACGGGTTCCTGTGAGATCTGAAATCCGCCAGTTGTCTTCATGGGCTGTGTCACTGTTGGTGTGGAGTTGTCGTCGGCCATCGCAGTCATTACGGCGCGTCGCGATTGAGTGGTTGCACCGGACCCCGCGCGGACTTTAAAAACGCCGCCGCTCAGGTCAAACCTATTCCCCTTTTCCGCCACGCCCGCACTGCATGCTCACGAAACGCGTCATTCCCTGCCTCGATGTCCACGACGGAAAAGTCACGCGCGGCGTGCAGTTTGGCCGGGCCGAGGAGGGCGGGCTGCGCAATGTGGGCGACCCGGTGGAACTCGCCATCCGCTACAACGAACAGGGCGCGGATGAGATGGTTTTTTTCGACATCACGGCGAGCGCGCACGGGCGCGGGACGATGATCGACGTGATCGAGCGCACGGCCGCGCATTGCTTCATGCCGCTGACCGTCGGCGGCGGCATCCGCGCGGTCGAGGACATGAGCTTGATGCTCAAAAGCGGGGCCGACAAAATCAGCATCAACTCCAGCGCGATCGCCACGCCGGAGCTGATCAGCGCGGGGGCCGAGCGCTTTGGCAGCCAGTGCATCGTGGTCAGCATCGATGCGAAAAAGACCGCGCCGGATCGGTGGGAGGTTTTCGTGCAGGGCGGGCGCAAACCGACCGGCCTCGACGCCGTGGAGTGGGCCACGCGGGCGGTCGCGCTCGGGGCCGGCGAGATCGTGCTGAACAGCATCGACGCCGACGGGACGAAGGCCGGCTACGACCTCGTCATCACGCGCCGGATCAGCGAGGCGGTGGGCGTCCCCATCGTGGCCAGCGGCGGGGCCGGCACGCTCGACCACATGGTGGAAGTCCTCGCCGCGGGCCAAGCCGACGCCGTCCTCGCGGCGAGCATTTTCCACTTTGGCGAATACACCGTCGGCGACGTGAAGCGGCACCTCGCCGCGTGCGGTGTCGCGGTGCGGCTGCCGGAATTGGTCGGGCCGTAGTCGTGGGCGGATCCCTCCTTGCCGCTGCCACATTTCCCCCGCTAGCCTCGCCCGCACGATGGAAAACACCTCACCTACTCCCCAGAAAAAAGGCCTCGGCGCACTCACTTGGGTCGGCATCGGCTGCGGCGGCATCATCGTCCTGCTCCTCATTGGCGGCCTGATCCTCGTGCCCAAGCTGAAGAAGTTCGGCGAAGCTGCGGCGGCTGTGGCTGAGGAAATGAAAACGAACCCGACCCGCGCCACCGCGAGTGCCAGGATCATCACGGGCATATTTGAAATGGCCGCGGAAGACGCCGCGAACAAGCGCTACACCGTCCGCGAGAAGCAGGGCGGGAAACTCACGACGATCTATTGGGATGCGAAAGCGAACGCGCCGGCCACGGTCGAAGGCGACTTCACCGCGATTCCTGCCGCGGAGTCAGCCCCGGCACCCGCGGCCGAGCCGGAGCCCGCCGCGAAGTAGCGGGCGGCCCGACGGAAAAGGCGCGCGGGGTTGCCAAACCCTGGCGTGTCGGCTGCGCCTTAGCGCTCCGCGATCGGCACCACCGTCTTCCCCACGGGAGCGCCGGTGTATTCGCTGAGCGGGCGGAAGAGGCGGTTGTCGGCGAGCTGTTCCAGGACGTGGGCGGTCCAGCCGCTCATCCGCGAGATGGCGAAGATCGGGGTGAACAAGTCCGTCGGGATGCCGAGCGAGTAATAGACCGTGGCGCTGTAGAAATCGACGTTCGCATTGAGCCCCTTGCGCTCTTTCATGATGGTGGCGATGCGCTCGCTCATCTGGATCCATTTCGCGTCGCCGAGTTCCTCGCTGAGCTTGATGGCCATGGCCTTGAGGTGCGGCGCGCGCGGGTCGAGGACTTTGTAAACGCGGTGGCCGATGCCCATGATCTTCTTTTTCTGGGCGAGCGCGTCTTCGATCCACTGGTCCACCTTTTCCAGCGAGCCGATCTCCTGGAGCATGTGGATGACGCCCTCGTTGGCTCCGCCGTGCAGCGGGCCTTTGAGCGCGCCGATCGCGGCGCTGACGGCGGAATACATGTCGCTCAGGGTGCTGGCGACCACGCGGCCGGTGAAGGTGCTGGCATTAAAGCCGTGCTCGGCGTGCAGCACGTAAGCGACATCGAGCGTCTGCACCGCCTCGGTGCCGGGTTCCTCGCCGGTGATCAGCCAGAGGAAATGCGCCGCCTCGCTCAGGTCCTTCCGGATCGGCGGCAGGGGCTGCCCGCTGCGGGCGCGGTGGAAATAGGCCGCGATGACGCCGATCTGCGCGACGAGCTGGATGGCGATCTGATTTTGCTCCGGCAGGTCGAGGCTGGGCCGGGTGGTGCGGTAGCAGCCGAGCATCGAGACCGCGGTGCGCATGATGTCGATGGGGGCCGCGTCTTTGGGCGCGCTGGTGAGAAAGTCGATGACGCCCTGCGGCAGCTCGCGCTCGGCGCGGAGTGCGGTCGTCAGCTTTTCGAGTTCGCGCTGGGTGGGCAGGCGGTTGTGCCACAGCAGGTGGACCACCTCCTCGTAGCTGACTTGGCCCGCGAGTTCGTTGATGTCGTAGCCGCAGTAGATGAGCTGGCCGATATCGCCGCGGACGTCGCCGATGCGGGTTTCAGCGGCGATGATGCCTTCGAGTCCTCGTGAAATAACGGCCATGGAATTTAGGATTTAAGAATTAGGATTTAGGAAGTTCTCAGAGGCTGGCGGAAAGCTTGTGGCCAATGGAAAAAGCAGGCGCGAAGATGCACGCCTCGGGCCGCCTGCCGCAAGCGCGAAGCGCGGGGAATAGAAGGGCCTGGCCGGAATCCCCGGAGACCGCCGAAACAAAAAACCTCCGCCGGAGGGTGTCCGGCGGAGGCAATGCGATGAGATCAACTTTGCGGACCACTTCGGCGGGGCCGCGTCTTTGACGGCCTGGCCGTGATACCATGCGCCCCGGCCCGCACAGCTCCCGCTGGCGGAGATTTACGAGCGCGCGATTTTTTCCTCGTAACCTAGCTCCCGCGCTCCAGTGTGGGCCCGAGGGGAAACGCCCGTCTCTAAAGCTGACCCGCTTGCCCGTGTCCGGGTGGGGTTGGCTCCGGCGAGCTCCCGCTGAGAACAAAAAACATGAAATCAACTAATCGTGCAAAGTCATTGTCCATCCTGGCCAGCGCCGCCGTTGTCTTCGGTGGTTGTATCTGGCTGGCCTCCCAAGTGAAGGCGGAAGAGGCGCCTGTGGAGACGCAGACGCCATCGGTAAAACTGCCAGCGAAAGAGAAATTCCATCTCTTCATTCTTGCCGGCCAGTCCAATATGGCGGGGCGCGGGGTGATTGAAGAAGAAGACAAAGTCGCCAATCCGCGGGTGCTGACTTTGACGAAAGACGGCAAGTGGGTGCCGGCGGTTGAGCCGATTCATTTTGACAAGCCTGGTTCAGGTGTAGGCCCGGGCCGGGGTTTTGGATTGGCAATGGCGAAGAAGCTGGGCCCGGACGTGACCATCGGACTGATTCCCTGTGCGCATGGCGGGTCGCCGATAGCAAGCTGGGAGCCGGGTGCGAAATGGTATCAGACCAACGGCCACCCCTACGATGACGCGATAGCACGGGCAAACCTGGCATCGAAAGATGGCGTGTTGCAGGGAATCCTCTGGCACCAGGGTGAAAGCGATGCTGGGAATAGAGCGCCCAAATATCAGGCGAATCTGACTGCGCTCATGGCAAGGTTTCGCAAGGATTTATCGGCGGCGGATCTTCCGGTGTTGCTGGGACAACTGGGCCCCTTCCGGAAAGAGGCCAATGACGAGAATTCAAGGATTCTGGATACCGCCTTGCGGTCCGTGGCAAAAGAAGATGGAAACGCGGCGTTCGTATCCGCCGAGGGATTGACCAGCAATGGTGATTTCGTGCATTTCGACAACAAATCACAGCGCGAATTCGGTCGCCGATATGCGGAGGCTTTTTCGAAATTGATGGATGACAGGTTGCAAGAGAAGAAGGCGGCAACCGGAAAATAGAACCGTTAGCAGGCTGTTGAAAAATTCCAACGCGGCGGCGGAAGACGGGCCTCCGGCCTGTCACGGTAGGCGGGCCTCTGGCCTGCAAACCACAAGCGCTGGCGCGGCTTGACGGGCGGGACACCCGTTTTCCGTGGCAGCCGGGACGGGCTGATTTCCGCGCACTACCGCGCATGGATCCCCGACGACGATGCGGAGCCGACCTTCGACTTGTTCGACCGGCGCCCCGCCTCCGGCAAAGCCGGTCGAGATTCGCCGCGAAGACGGTTCCATCCTCGTCCTCGATTCCGACTGAGGCCACGGAGAGCGCCGCGCGAGAAAAAACCGCTGCCAAAAACCTTCCGATAAAAAGCTTGTCCCAGCGGCGCGGACGGCCCTGCGCGCAAGCAACGGTGGTGGACGCGTTCGCACGCGCGGAAGTTCGTTCAAGCGGGACGCCCGAACCGGCGGGCAGGATGCCCACCCTACCCGAAATCCGCCCGCGCCCGAGCGGCGTCTGTTTATTTCCGAAAGGTGGTATGAGGGGGAGTCGAACATTCCGCTGCGGAGACCCACGGCGGGGGAAAATCGGTTTCCTGAGGATTCCCAGCCGCCGCGCGGACGGCAACGAAGATCCCGAGTTTCTTTCCTCCCCCGAAACGAAATCTGGCGTTCCTCCCGAAGAAGGAACGCCAGACTGAATCGTTTCTGCTCACGGGGGCTCGATCACCCACCGGGAGCTTGCTCCAGGTACTTTATTTCCTCCGGCGAACGAGGCCCAGTGCCGAAAGACCGGCGAGCAACAGTCCCACCGTGGAAGGCTCGGGAACGACCGCGGTCCAGGTTACGGGATCGCCCGCGTAGAGGTTGTCGTAGGCCGAGAGGGTGCCATTGCCAACATTGTAGATACGCAGGCCAACGTTAACATTCAGGACACCTGCGGTGCTATCTAAGTAGAGATCCTGACCCGCCGCGCCCTTGGGATCGTCCATGGTCCAGATATTTCCCCCAGGAATCAACTCCTGCACCTTGAACTGTGTTGCTTTCCCGGTAACCGCGTCAAACACCATACCAATCCGATACCAGTTGGCCTTCGACAGGTTGTCGAAGCCTGTTATGCCGTCGTAACGAATGCCGCGATACGGCCCTGAATACGCATTGCTGCCATCAAGGTTTGACACGTCCCACTGTGGAGCCCAAGGCCCGTTGCCGTTTATATCTCCAGACGCTTGCGCCGAACCCCGACCGGAGCCAAAGCCGGCATTGTTGGCGTTATCAGCATTCCGGAGGTGAAAGCCTCCGTTGAAGTTCCCGCCAGTATTGTCGAACCACTCGCTGGGGAAGTAATCAACGCTGAATTCCACGAGGCCCGAGGCGATGAGACTGAAATCCGCCATTACCTGGCCGGCGTCTTGTTTACCACCACCGGCGAACTGCGAGCCGCCATTCGGGTTCTGCGGGGGGGTGATGAGTTGCTGGACCCCCCCGATCAGCCCGCCAATCGCAGAGGCCGGAGTGTAGGGAACCTGAGCACCGGCGTAGGTGTAGACATCGAAGTTCGGAGTGGGGAATCCGGCTTCCGTCCAAGTGTGAGGTGTTGTTGTTTGTTGAGTCATCTGGTGGCCCGTATTGTGTGCCGTGCCAGCGTGGTAGTTTTGGCTGGTCTCAAAGCCGGTCGACAGGATCGTGGTGGCGTGGGCGGCCAAGGTTGCGGCGGCAAGCACCGTCCCTGCCAGGATGGCCGTCTTGTGGCGGGCCTTGCGAGAAAGTTGCGTTGGGGATTGGTTTGTTGGTTTTGTATTCACTTGTTTTTTTGTTCTGGGTTTTGCTAATAGGTAATTGTTTTTTCGCCAGCCGCGCTGGAAAGCTGCGCGGTGGCGGAATTGCCACTGGTAGTATTGGACGGAACGGTCATCGCACCGCTATAATAGTTGCAACAAAATATATAGCAAATTGTTTTAATCAGCGGGCGCATTTCGTTTGTAAGTGCCTGTATTTATCGTCCATTTACGCCACAAGCAGAAGCGCACCAAGCCACCGGATTTAGGTAATTAAATGGCATGTCATTATCAACCGACTGCTAGGAATTTGCTTTCGCGCCCGCCGCACCGGAAACGGTCAGAACCGGGACGGGCGTGGGGGAGTTAGGGGGGGGGCGAAAGGATGAAGGATGAAG
>CAIQUL010000123.1 GCA_903874975.1 uncultured Chthoniobacter sp.
GCCGCAAACGGCTTCGCCGAAATCATCGAGCCGGGCGTGGAAGGCGAAGTCGTCCCCGGGCCCGACGACCTCCCCGCGCTTTCCGCCGCACTGAAAAAATGGAGCGACCCCGCGCGCCGCGCCGCCATCCGCCCGCGCCTCCTCGCCCTCGGAGAAAAATTCAGCATCGCCGAAAACGTGCGCCAGACCCTCGCGATCATCGAGCGCGCGCGGCGGCGGGGTTGAGCCGCTTTTCCACCGGCAGGAAAAGCCCCCACTTGCCACGCGGGCCGGGCCGTATGACCTTCTCACGCATGCCTGCCGCTCCGCAGTTCGATTCCATCGCCGACGTAATCCAAGACATCCGCGCGGGGCGGATGGTGGTCGTGACGGATGATGAGGATCGGGAAAACGAGGGCGATCTGGTGATGGCGGCGGAGAAGGTCACGCCGGAGGCGGTGAATTTCATGGCGATGTATGGGCGCGGACTGATCTGCGTGCCGATCACCGAGGAGCGGGCGGAGCAACTCGGTTTGCAGCGCATGGTTTTGGAGAACCGCGAAAGCTACCGGACGGACTTCACGGTCTCGGTGGATGCGGCGCAGGGCGTGACGACCGGGATCAGCGCGCATGACCGGGCGCGGACCATCCAGTTGCTCGTCGATCCGCAGGCCAGGCCGGCCGACCTCGTGCAACCGGGTCACGTTTTTCCCCTGCGCGCGCGCGCGGGCGGAGTGCTGCGGCGGGCGGGGCACACCGAGGCGGGCGTGGATCTGGCGCGGATGGCGGGCCTCGCGCCGGCGGGCGTGCTGTGCGAAATCCTCAACGCCGACGGCACCATGGCGCGGTTGCCGGAACTGCTGAAATTTCGCCGCAAGCACCGGCTGCGGATGTGCTCGATCCGCGATCTCATCGCCTACCGCCGCAGTCAGGAGAAGCTGGTCGAACGCGAGCAGGTCATCAAACTGCCCACGGATTTCGGCGATTTCGATCTGCACATGTACCGCTCCGTGATCGATGGCGGGCATCATCTGGCGCTGGTCAAAGGCGACATCTCACCGCGCAAGGCCACACTCGTGCGCGTGCACAGCGAATGTCTCACGGGCGACGTTTTCGGTTCCATGCGCTGCGATTGCGGGAGCCAGCTCCACACCGCGTTGAAGCAGATCGAGGCCGCCGGCCACGGCGTGCTGCTCTACATGCGGCAGGAGGGGCGCGGCATCGGCCTGCCGGCAAAAATCCACGCCTACAAGCTGCAGGAGGAGGGCCTCGATACCGTGGAGGCTAATGAAAAACTCGGCTTCCCGGCCGAACTGCGCGACTACGGTCTCGGCGCGCAGATTCTCTTCGACCTCGGCGTGCGCAAGATGCGCTTCCTCACCAACAATCCGAAGAAGGTCATCGGTCTCGAAGGCTACGGGTTGAAGATCGTCGAGGTCGTGCCGATCAAATCACCCGCGAATCCGCATAACGCGAAATACCTCGAAACCAAGCGCGTGAAGATGGGGCACCTTTTGTAAAAGGCGGCTGAGCTAAAGATCAATCGCCACGCCGGGCGCGGGGGTGAGGATTTCGCTGCCGGGGAGGTCGGCGGCGAGGGTGGCCCGGAACCACTCGATGGCCGGGGTGTCGCCGTGGACGAGGATGACTTTTTTCGGGCGCACCTTGTTCACGTAGGCGCGGATGCTTTCGCGGGTGGAGTGGGCGCTGAAATTGAACTCATCCACGACGCAGCGCAGCGGCTGGGGCGGATACTCGGGACTGAGCTGCACGGTGCTGCCGGGCGCGGCGGCGCGGATGCGCCCGGCGGGGGAGAGCGGGTCGGCGTAGCCGGCAAAAAAGAGCGCGTGCGCGGGATCGCTGAGCACTTGGCGCGCGAACGAATTTGAGAGCGTTTTCTCGGTCATCATGCCGCTGGAGATGGCGTAGATGCGCCCGCCTTTGAGCGGCGTGGCGTCGGCGGCTTTGCCGGCCATGGTGAAGGGCGCGACGGCGTTGAGGATGTCGAGGCTGGGTTTCTGGCGCGGGGTCTGGTGCGCGAGTTTGTCGTAGATCTCGGTGAGTTTCGTGCCGAGTCCGCCAATGTAGATCGGGCAATGGCCGAGCAGTCCGCGCTGCCGGAAGCCGTGAAACATCGCCAGCAACTCCTGCGTTTTCCCCAAAGCGAAAAGCGGGATGAGCACGGCCGCGTCGCGGTCGAACTGCGCGCGGATGGCGTCGGCTAGGCGCAGCTCCTCGCCGGCACGGGTGAAGCCCTCCGGCGTGGCGCGGTCGCCGCGGGTGGTCTCGACGATGAGCACGTCCAGCTCGTGCTCGGGAAAGCGCGCGCCCTGCATGATCGTCTGGTCGTCGAACTGGATGTCGCCGGTGTAGAAAATGGTGCGCCCCTCGGCGCGGATGAGCGTGCCGACGGAGCCGAGGATGTGGCCGGCATCGAAGAACTCGATGGACACGTCCGCGCTTTCATCCGCGCGCAGCCGCTCGCCCGTCACGTCGAAGCGCGTGTGCAGCGGCACGGGCCGCCAGCGTTTCACGGCCATCTCGACTTCACGGTGGGTGAAAAGCGGGTAGGTGGTGACGCCTTCCTCGCGCTTTTTCTGCATCACGTTGACCGAGTTGTGCAGCATCACGTCGCTGAGCTGGCGCGTGGCTTCCGTCATGAAAACGGGCGCACCGGGGTGGCGGCGCATGAGCACGGGGATGGAGCCGACGTGGTCCTGATGCGCGTGCGAGAGGAGGATGACATCCGCCGAGCCGTCGGGGATCAGGCGGTGGTTGGGCAGCGCGAGGTCGCCGTCGAGGCGCGGGTGCAGGCCGGAGTCGAGGATGAGGCGCTTGCCGGCGACCTCGAGGCAGTAGCAGTTGGCACCGATTTCGACCTGCCGCGTGAGATTGGTAAAGGTGAGACCGGACATGGGCTGGGCGCGGAGGATGGGGACGGGGCGCGAGGGTGGCAACGGATTTCCCGCAGGTGCGCGGTGCGCGGGAGCATGGGGCCGATGGAACACGGCACTACGAGCTTGCCCCCGCCCGCCCACCCTTCGGCGCGGTCTCCTGTCTTACCCCGCGGTCGGGCGGAACGCCTTGGTCGAGCCGCTCACCGGGTCGATCTGGAGCGTGAAAAAATTCGCCGGGGGAACCGTGGGTCCGGCGGGCTTGTCGTTCATGTTGTTGATGGTCACGAACCAGCCGCCGGCTTGCGTGGCCAGGAGGTCGGTGGAGCCGTCCTGGCGGAAACGGAACGAGACGTACTTGTATTTGTCTTCCACCCCGCGAGGGAGCTTCAAGTCTTTGTTCGCGGCCGCCCGGAGCGTCTGGCCGGTGCCCGCGATCAACGAGGAAAACGAGGCCCCGCTGTTCATCACGACTCCGTCGGGAAAGCGCTGCACTTTGTCCACGGGCACCGCGCCGCCGGACTCCGTGACTTCAAAGAGCTGAAACGCCCGAAATTTCCAGGTTGATTCCGTGGCCACGATTTCACCCGGCACCTCGGGGTCGGCGTATTTGTAGATGCGCACTTCGACCGCGCGATTTTTGCTCAGGGCGAGTTGGCGTCCCATGCTCAATTGATCGGTGAGGAGTTGCGAAGCCTGGGTCAGCGCCGACCCGCGCATGATACCCGTGACGGCTGGCACCGCGAACCCCGCGATGATCGCGATGATCGTGATGACGACGAGGAGTTCCACGAGCGAAAAGGCCGCGCGGAGTTTGGAGGATGTGGCTTTTTTCATGGGGCAAACTTGCTGTCGCTGAAGATGCCGAACAATGCGGCAGCGTCCACCGAAAGGTTGGTCGCCGCGGTTCTCGGGAAAATGGGAAACCGCCTTCGGCGAGCGGGCATCGCCGCCGCCGTCTGGCTTGGGCACGTCGGATATTTCCTGATCGACACGAGTCTGTGGCAGAGGCTGGATGATCGGCGTCGCCAACCATGGAAACGCTGACCATTTCCCAAATCAAACGCGCCGCGCCCGAAGGCCGGGTGGAGGCGGTGGTGCATGGGCAGGTGGAGGCGCTGGTGCAGAAGGAAACGAAGGACGGGAAGCCGTTCTGGGAGCTGACGCTGGCGGATGCGGAGGGGAAGCTGACGCTGCGGGCGTGGAGCGATGGGCCGGCTTTTGCGGTCTGCGGGACGCTGGCGGTGCGCGACTTTCTGGCGGTGACGGGGGAGTTCACCCACCAGAGCGCCTTTGGTCTGGATGCGCGGCGCTGGACCTGCCGTCCGCTGGCGGAGGACGAGCGCGATGCGCTGCTGGCCGGTCCGCCGGAACTGCGGACGAAGCAGGCGGCGGATTTCGCGCTGCTCGAGGAAAGCGTGGCCTCCATCGGCGATCCGCGGCTGCTGGGGCTGGCGCGGCTTTTTCTCGCGGAATACGGGGCGCGGTTCCGCCGGTGTGCGGCGGCGCGGGGGAATCACCATGCCCGGCGTGGCGGTCTGGTGGAGCATGTGGCGCAGATGATGCGCGCGGCGCTGGCGCTGGCCGGGGCGTATCCCGTGCTGAACCGTGACCTGCTCATCGCGGGCGTCCTTTTCCACGACTCCGGGAAGCTGTGGGAAAACGCGCTGCCGGCGGACGGCTTCGCGATGCCCTTCGACGAGCGCGGGGAGCTGCTCGGGCACATCACCATCGGCATCGAGCTGGTCAATACACTCTGGCGGAAGCTGACGGCGACGCCCGCGGCGGCGGCCTGGGCCGAGCTGCAACCGGCGGGCGAGGACGTGCGGCTGCACCTGCTGCATCTGCTGGCGGCGCATCACGGCGAGCTGCAATTCGGCTCGCCCGTGGTGCCGAAAACTCCCGAGGCCTGGGCGCTGCACTACGTGGATAATCTCGACGCGAAGCTGGAGATGCTCGCCGCCGGTTACGCGAACTCGAAGCCGCTCGCGCCGCGCATTCAGGAGCGGGTCTGGCCGTTGCCGGGCAATCTCGTCGCGCCGCTCGTTAAATTTCTTCCACCGAGGTCCGAATAGGGCGCGGCGTTGCTCAGTAATCCCGCGCGAGGAGGTAGTCAGCGAGGGCGCGGAGGGTGGCGGCGTTTTTGCCAAAAGGTTTCAGCGCGGCGTGGGCGGCGGCGGTGAGGCGATGGGCTTCGCGGCGGGAACGGGCGAGCCCGAAAATGGCGGGGTAGGTGGCCTTGGTGGCGGCGACGTCTTTGCCGGCGGTCTTGCCGAGTTTCTCGGTAGTCTGGGTCACATCGAGGATGTCGTCGATGACCTGAAAGGCGAGGCCGAGCGCCTGGCCAAAGGCGGTCAGTGCGGCGAGGCGCGCGGGCGTGGCATGGGCGCTCATGGCACCGAGGCGGATGCTGGCGGTGAGGAGCGCGGCGGTTTTGCAGCGGTGGATGTATTGCAAAGCCGCGCCGCTGAGTTTTTGGCCTTCGCCCTCGAGGTCGGCGACCTGGCCGCCGATGAGCCACTGGCTGCCGCTGGCGCTGGCGAGTTCGCCGATGAGCGCGGCGGTGGAGTAGCGCGGCGTAGGCGCGGCTTGTGCGAGGATGGCAAACGCGACGGTGAGCAGCGCGTCGCCGGCGAGGACGGCCACGCCTTCACCGAAGACCTTGTGCGAAGTGGGCCGACCGCGGCGAAGGTCGTCGTCGTCCATGCAGGGGAGGTCGTCGTGGATGAGCGAGTAGGTGTGGATGCACTCGACCGCGCAGGCGGCGGGTGTGGCTGCGGAGACCGTGCCGCCGCAGGCTTCGGCAGCCGCGAGCGTGAGGACGGGGCGAAGGCGTTTGCCGCCGGCGAAGAGCGAGTAGCGCATCGCCTTGTGGATGGTCTTCGGCTTCACGCTGGCGCGCGGGAGGAAGCGGTCGAGCGCGCGGTCGATGAGCGTGGTACGAGTGGTGAGGTAGGCGGGGAGGTCCATGAAGGATGAGGGATGAGTCGGTCGGTTCATCCTTTCTTGTCGTGCCGGCCGAGCAGCCCGGTGAACCCTTTCCACAGTTTCGCCGCATCCGTCCCACCTGCGGCGGCGCCGTCCTGCCAGGCGGCGATTTCCTGTTGGAGGGTGCGGACGGTGGGGTGGCGGTCGTCGCGGTCGAGGCTCAGGGCTTTCATGGCCACGGTGGCGAGGTAGTCGGGCAGTTTTTCGCCCGGCCAGTGGGGGCAGGGCGGTTGATTGGCGGGCGGGTCGCGGGGGCTGAGCGCTTGATCGAGGAGTTCGGATTCGGTTTCGCCGGTGATCGGATCGCGCAGGGTGAGGATGCGAAAAAGGATGCCACCGAGTGCGTGGATGTCGGTGCGGGTGTCGATGTCCTCGAGCGCATCCTCGGCCTGTTCGGGAGAGGTGTAACGGGAAAGTGCGGGCTCAGCGCTGGCCTCGGGGGCTTGCACGCGGGAGGTGGTCTCGCCTTCAAAGATGAGCAGCTTGGCGAGTCCCCAGTTGTTCACGAAAACCTCGCCGTATCGGCCCACGGTAATGATCTCCGGGCGGAGGGTGCAGTGGACCACGCCCCGGGAATGGGCGTAGGCGATGGCGTCGCAAATCTTTTGAAAAATGGCGAGCAGCGCGCCGAGCGAGGGGCGCGGTGCCGCGCTCTCGGCGGGCGCGGCCACGGCGTCGAGCAACCCGGCGAGGGACTCGCCTTCGACGAAACGCGTGGTCGAGTAGCGCCGCTGATGTTTGTCGAAACCGAGGTCGTAGATCGGGAGGATGCCGGGGTGCTGGAGCTGCGCGGCGACCTGCGCTTCGCGGATGAAACGGAGGACGTAATCGGGTTTCGCCTGACTCTCGGGCAGCAGCATTTTCAGCGCGACCGCGCGGCCCAGCGCCACGTCGCGCGCTTCGTAGATCGTGCTGGTGCTGCCCTGCACGATGATCTCGCCGATGGCGTAACGCAGCGCGCCGTCGTGGAAGACGACGGCTTCGAGTGGATGGGGAGTCGGGTGGCTGCTCATGGTGGTGGCGCGCGACGGGCTTCAGCAGACCTCGGCCGTGAAGAGCGAGGAGCCGAGGCGCACCGTTTGGCCGGTGGTGATCGGGGCGATTTGATCGCTGGTCAGCGGGATGTTGTCGAGCGCGAGGGTGCCCGCGCCGAGCGATTGATTGCGCACCCAGAAACAGCCGCGGTGGTGGTGCCAGGCAGCCGGGCTTTCTCCCGCGCCGCGCGTGTCCCAGACGAGCCGCCCGCGGGCGTCGAGCCCGAAGCCGATCTCGGAAAAAAGCCAGACGCAGCGCCGCAGTGAGGGCTGGCCGTGGCGCGGCTCGCAGACGAGCGCGCCCGGCGGTTCGGGGGCGGGAAAGTTTCGCCCCGGCCACAGGTCCGGCAAGCAGCGCGGCGGGGGCTGGAGCAGAGGAATGACATCCAGAAAGTAGTCGTCGCCGAGCGAGAGCAGCGCGCGGCGGGTGAGCGGCGTGGGGTGGTCGGGCGAAAGCAGGTGGCCGTCGAGATGCGAGCCATTCAGGCTGGGCGTCGAGCCGTTGCCATCGCGCAGCAGGAGCCGCCCGCCCACGCGCTCGGCCACCACATGCACGCGGCCGATGCGGTTGGAGATGATTTCGTTTCGCTCCGTCTCGGGAAAAAGGCGCGTGACGAAATCCGCCGACTGGAAGGAGCGGCCGATCTTGAACTGCGTGCGGGCGATGAGCTGGATGGAGGCGGCGGCGGGATTCTGCGGGGTGAGGGTGAGCGCGTCGCCGGGCTTGGGCTGGCCGAGGAGGGACTGCGGGATCACGGGCGGACGCGGGCGCGGGCGCACGGCACCGAGCGGCACGGGTGGCGCGAGGTTGCTGGCCTGGCCGGTGCGGAGGTCGCGCCACAGCGCCTGGCAATCGGCGTGCGGCGCGGCGAGCAGCGCGCGGCGGAGCACGCCGTTGCCGGTTTCGCTGAGCGTGCTGAGCGGGCTGTAACGCCGGGTGTCGGGTTCGCGCTGGCGGCCGCCGAGCAGCTCGTAGAGCAGTTCCGCGAGCAGGCGCGGCCCGGCGGCGGCGTCGCTCAGGGTGGCGGTGTGCGGCATGGTGATCAGCGTGCGCGTGGTGTCGCGCGCGGGATCGGCCACGCTCGTGGGGATGGTCAGCGGGTTCAGTTTCAGCGCGAACGCCGGCCACGTGGGGACCGGCTGGGTGAGGAGCTTCTCCGGGGCGACCGCGGGCTCGAACTGGATGAAGATTTTCCCGAGCAGCGGGCGCGGCAGCGGGAGGCTCTGCGCCGCGAGGTAGTCGAGCGTGGCCGGCAGCGTGGGGAGCAGGAGGAAAACGTCGTCCGCCGTCAGCTCCCGGCGGCGGCGCAGGAGGTCGAGGAGCGAGAAACCGTGAATCCATTCGCGGACTTGCACGCCGGTGGCGGCGTCGAGCGCATCGTGCCGCAGGAGGTGCGGATGCCGCGCGCTCTGGGCACGGCGCACGGCGGTTTCGAGTGCTTCGCGGGCGGCGGCTTCCATGCTGCAGCCCGCGCCGAGGAGCTTCACCGCGACGACCTCGCCAAAGGCCACGTCGCGGGCGCAAAACATCTGCCCGTCATTGCTGCGGGGCAGTTCGTCGAGCAGCTCGAAGCGGTCGGCGACGAGGCTGCGGATCGTGGAGGCCGAAGGCATCTGACCGCAAGCTAGGCGAGCACCGGGTCGCGGCAGAAGCCGGGAATTTTTCCGGGAGGTGGCGGGCCGTGCGCCCGGCGGGAAAGTCTGCCGCCGCGCGCGCGGGTGGTCGGACGACGGCTCAATAGAGCTCCACCGGCGAACGCTTCCCATCCTCCGGGCTGCGCTGCGCCGCGGCCTCCGCGCCGAGCACGTCCACGCGCAGCTCCCACACCTCCGCATCGCGGCGGCGAAACTCCGCCTCATCCCACGCGTCCGGCGGCACCATCTTGGCCTTGAAGCGCGCGACGTTTTCCAGCGCCCGGTCCAGCTCCGGTCGCGCCACTTTCTGCAGATGCCCGTGCGCCTCCTCGACCATGTTCACCCGATGGCAAATCATCGCCAGATCATTGCCCGCCGTGATCGCCAGCCGGATCGTCTCCTCGAGGCCGTAGTGGTTCAGGATCGCGCCCATGTCGAGGTCGTCGGTCATCACCAGCCCGGCGAAACCCTGCTCGCTCCGCAGCAGATCCGTGATCACCGCGCGCGAGAGCGACGACGGCGTCTGCGTGCTTTCCAGGCTCGGGTAAAACGCGTGCCCGATCATCATCGAGTCCACTTTTTTCGCAAAGGCGCGGAACACCGCCAGCTCGTGCGCCTCCAGCTCCGCGCGGCTCAGCGCGATCACCGGCAACTCGTGATGCGCGTCCAGCGGCGCGCGCGAGTAGCCGGGAAAATGCTTGCCGCAGGTCAGCACACCCTCGCCTTGCAGCGCGTCGTTGAAGGCCCCGGCGTTGCGCACGACCTCCGCCACGTCGTTGCCATAGCAGCGCCCCCGCAGGGAGTTGTCCGCGTCGTCGTCGAAAGAAATGTCGAGCACCGGGCAGAGGTCCAGATTGAACCCAAACATCCGCAGCAACCGCCCCGTGATCGCCCCATGCCGGCGGATCAAATCCAGGTCGCCCTTGTCGCGGAGATTGTTCGCGTTCGGCGGCTCGTTGCCCACCAGCTTCAACCGCGAAACCCGCCCGCCCTCCTGGTCGATCGTAATGATCGGCTCGACCGCGCTCAGCTCGCGCAGATCATCAATCAGCTTCCGCAACTGCGCCGGCGTCTGGATGTTTCGCCCAAACAGAATGAACCCGCCCGGCTGCAGCCGGCGAAACGTGGCGGCGGTTTCCGCGTCGAGCACCGGGCCGGGGACGCCGGTGAGGAGGAGTTGACCGAGAGAGGAATGAGGCATGGTCCGCGGAGGCTAGCCAACCCGCAGCGTGAGCGCACATTTTTTTCCACCGGCAGGTCGCGCGCGGGCTGCATCGGAGAGGCTGGCGTCCGGGCCGGATTCAGATTCTCTTTCCGGCATGACCTACCTCGTCGAGACCGACATTCCCTGCCCGTGGTGCGGCGAGTTTTTTCCGACGACAGTGGATACCTCGCAAGGCGACTACACGACGATCGAAGACTGCGCGGTGTGCTGCCGGCCCATCGCGCTGACCATCGCGTGCGAGCCGGGCGAGGTGCACGCGGTGGAGGCGGAGCGCGGTTGAGGGGAGGCCGGGCTTTTCCGGCCATCCGCAAAAAAAAGGCCGGTCGGCACGCTGCGCTCCCGGCTCTTCCGCGCGCGGCGGATGCTCTTCGTGGAATTGCACGATTACGCCCAAAAAATGGGCATCATCCGGAGGCTGAAGGACTGACATGCCGACCCCGTTCCGCCATTTCAAAGACGAACTTCAGGACTTCCTGGCTGGGCGCCTCGATGCTGCGCTGAGCAGCGAAGTGCAGCACCATCTGGAAACTTGCGAGACGTGCCGCCGCGAATACGAGGCGCTGTATTGGACAAAACAAGTCGCCGCCCAGCGGTGCGCCGCGGCACCCGCTCCCGCGGATTTGCGGGCGAGCATCCTGCACTCCCTGAGGACCGAAGCGGCATCGTCGCAGCACCAGCCCCCGAAGATCGTGCCCCTGGCTCCGCAGGGCGCAAAGCCGTGGCTCCGTCCGCTGTTCGCCATCGCCGCCGTGGCGCTCGCGCTGGCCATCGTCGGTTCCGTTTGGTCCTTCCGCCAACCGGCTTTCCCCGCGTCGGTCGCGCAGGATTTTCGCGACTACCAATCGCAGAAGATCACGCTGCAGCTCGAAACGAGCGACGTGCAGGAATTGGAGGAGGTGGTGGGGTTGGCCTGGGCGGCGGCGTCCTTATTTTCCTGAATGGGTGAGCCGATGAGCAGGCTCTCGGGCGAGCATCCCTCATGAACCCGCGGGATGGCGTTCGGTTGTGCACGGAATCCAGTCTTGGAGGCCAGAGGGCACGGCTACGATCGCGTGGCCTGAGAAGACGCTGCCTTGCGAAGTGTTCAACTCGACCGGGACGCTCTTGAGTTTGCGGAACAGAGGCGGGGCGGAGGAGCCGCCCGGCGCGGATTGCGTCAGGCGGTCCCACCTGGAGCTCGGATTCCCCGGAGAGCGGAATTACTTCTGCACCGCGCAGACGCGCGCCGACATTTTCTTGCCGGTCTTCACGTCGATGCAGTCAACCAGCCGGGTCTGGGGCGCCTTCCCGCTGCCCGAGTCGCGATAGGTGATCTTCATCTTACATTCCGGGCAACTAAAGCCCTCCGCATGGGCCTGATCCTTGCCCACCTTGGAGACGGTGATCGTCCCGCAGTGCGGACATTCGTGCGCGACCCGGGTGCCCGGCTTGAGCGCGCTGAGTTCCTGTTTGGACTTGAGCGGCCGAAATATATCCACACCGGGACCGGCGAAGGCCGCGCCGTTCATGGCTACCAGGGCGGCACCGAGGAGCAGACGGAGTTTGAGTGATTTCGATTTCATATTTTTGCTTTCGTTTTTGCTGGTTTGTTTGGCGGAGCAGGGTCTTCCCGCTCGCGGTGAAAGCCTCCCGGAACAACCGGGAGCGGGCTACGGAGGTGCAGGCAACCTCAGCGGCCGGGCATGTTCTGATTGGACATTTGATAGCCGGTTTTCGGACTCCCCATTTGGTGCGATCCGCCCGCGGAGCTGCCGTTCGCACAGCCGGAGAAGGCAAACGCGGCAAAAAGGGTGAGGGTCAGTGCAGCCAGCGTAAGGTTCAGTTTCATTCGATGTCTTTCTGTTTTGAGTTGTCGGTGTTCGCGAACGGCGGAGTGCCGTTCACGATGGGAGTATCGCGCCTCCCCGACATCTTGGCTGCGCGTCTTGTGGGAAAAGCTGTGCATTTCTTGCTCTCCCGAAACGCTCCAAAGCCCCGGCGGAGGCCGGTTCAGAAGAGCGACTGCCGGTATTCGGCCGGAGCCAGGCCGGTGACTTTTTTGAAGGCGCGGTTGAACTGGGACAGCGAGCCGGATGTCGTTTGCTGAGTGAGCGCCGCGCGGATTTTTTTAACTCATATCCCACGGCAAAAGGCGCTCGCTTCACAGCCCCGCCGGCGCGCCGGGCAGCGTGGCGAGTTCGCGGTGAAGGGCCTGCGCTTCCGTGGTCTGGCCGGCGGTCGCGAGGGTGTCGGCGCGCTGGCGGAGGGCGGGTGCGGTTTCGATCCATGTGATCTTTTGCGCCGCCGCGCGGGCCTGCCGGATTTCGGCGTCGTTGAGCAGCGTGCCGGTGGTGCCGCTGGCCATGAGATTGGTGGTGTCCTGCCGGTGCGGCAGGCTGAGCGCATGACCGAGTTCGTGTGCGGTCACCCGCGGGATCGGTTCGTCGATCCCGCCCTCGACCCGATGCAGCGACGCAGTGTCCTTCACGAAAATCCCGCGGGGCGAGTAGAAGCCGTTCACATCTAGCTGCTTCACGTAATACACGTCGAACGCCGTGCTGGCGCGGCTGGCGCGGGGCATGCGCCCGGGGAGGTCGCGGGGATTCCGCACGTCGGGGTGGTCCTGCGGCAGCGCCGCATCGTAGACCAGCGATTCGATCCGAAACTGAATCCCCGCCGGTGCCCAGACGCGGTTCATTTTCGGCAAAATGCGGGCGAAGTCGGCCTCGGTGAGCGTGGTGTGCAGCGCGGGCGTGTCCTCCGACGAAAGCAGATGCACGCGCAGCGGAACGATCAGCCAGTCGTCGAATCCGAACGCCGCCGTTTTTGGCGGCGCGGCGGGGAGCAGGTGCTCGCGGAGAAACTGGATTTGCGCGAGGAACTGGAAGTCGGCGTTCTTCTTTTTGGCAAAGCCGTGCCCTTCGTCCTTCGCCAGCAGATACCAGCACGCGCCGCCCTGCGCCCGCAGCGCCTGGACCATCTGCGCGGCCTCGGTCACGGGCACGCGCGGATCGTTCTGCCCCTGCACCACAAAGAGCGGGCGCTTGATTTTCGCCACGTGGTTCAGCGGCGAAATTTTCCCGAGAAACTCCGCCATCGCCGGGTCGCGCTCGTCGCCGTATTCCACGCGACGGAGGTCGCGGCGGTAGTCCTGCGTGTTTTTCAGGAAGGTCACGAAGTTTGAAATGCCCACCACGTCGATCCCGCAGCGCAGCCGGTCGCTGAAATGTGTGAGGCAGGCCAGCACCATGTAGCCGCCGTAGCTCCCGCCCATCACGCCCACGCGCTGCGCGTCGAGTCCCGGCTGGGTGGCGATCCAGTCGAGCAGCGCGCCGATGTCGCGGACGGAATCCTCGCGCTTCATCCCGTTGTCGAGCGCCAGGAAGGTTTTTCCGAACCCGGTCGAGCCGCGGACATTTGGCAGGATCACCGCGCAGCCGAGTTCGTTCACGTAGTAGTTGCTGCGCCCGAGGAAGTCCGGTCGCGACTGCCCTTCCGGCCCGCCGTGGATGCTCACGATGACCGGCCGCGGCCCCGGAAATTTCTTCGCGTCGGGCCGGTAGAGAAACGCGGAGATCTTCTGCCCGTCGAAGCTGGGGAACTTCACCAACTCCGGCTCGGCGAACGCCGCGGGGTCCAGCCCGCCCGTTTCGCTCTCCGTCCAACGCGTCACCTCGCCCGTCGTCCCATCGAGCGAATACGCGTCCCGCGTCGCCCGTGCCGAGTCCAGCGTGAAGCCGAGGTCGCGCCCGTTTTCGTGCCACTCCACGCCGCCGATCACGCCGACCGGCACCTGGCGCTGCGGCGTCTCTTTGCCCGTCGCGAGATCGCGCAGATGCAGCACGCCCGCGCCGTCCTCGTTCGTGACAAACGCGATCGTCTTGCCATCGGGCGAAAGGTCGAACTGCTCCACATCCCACGCCAGCCCGACGGTCAGCACTTTGCGCCCGCCGCCCGCGAGGTCGAGCTGGACGAGCTGCATGAATTCCGCGCCCGCGTCGCTCAGCACGAACATGCTTTTCCCATCGCGCGCCAGCTTCGCGCCTTGATGCACCGTCTTCTCCGCGGTCTTCGGCGTGACCAGCGTCACCGCGCCCGTCGCGAGGTCCGCGAGATGCACGAGGCTTTCATTCGCCGAGATGTATTCGGTGAGCAGCAGCTTCGTTTCGTCCTCGCTCCAGTCGGTGACGCCCCAACCTCCGCCGCTGCGCTCCAGCACCCGCCGGTCGGTTTTCGGATCGGCGGGATTTTGCACGTAAATGTCCGTGTCCTTCCCCGTGCGCCGCGTGGAGGAGTAGGCGAGCTGCTTGCCGCTGCGCGTCCAGCGCGCGCTGCCGTTGCGCGATTTGCCGTCGGTCAGCAGCGTCGTCCGCCCGTCCGCGAGATCGTAGCGGTAAAGCTGGTGGAATTCCCCGCCACCCGTGTCCTGCGCGAAGACGAGAAACTCCCCCGTTTTCGGCCGGAACGACCCGCCGGCCACCGGCTCCGTCCCGAAGGTGAGCTGCCGCCGCGCCCCGCCCGGCGCTTTCACGAGATGGAGCTGCGCGGTGTCCGCAAAGCGTGTGCTGACGAGCATCTCCCGCCGCTGCGGATGCCAGCCCTGGAGCGTCGCCGCACGGAATTCCAGATAGCGCCCCGCATCCGCGCGCAGTTCCGGCGGGAGCGGCGGGACGCCGTCGGCCACGAGATTTTCCGGCACCTGCGCCAGGAGCGCGGCACCGCTGAGCAGGAGGGCGAGGACGGGAAAACGGTAACGCATCCCGCCCTTCTAACCGCCCGCGCCCGGCAGGCAAGTTTCCGGGCAGCCGAACAGCCACGCTGCCCCTTGTGCCTTTCCTGTCCGTTGGAGCAGCGCGCTAAATCTGATCCCTTCTCCATGCCCTGCCCGCCGCCGCCCTCCCGCCGACAGATTACCCAACCTTCGCGATGACGACCCGCCGCGAATCCGCCGAGAGGCCTTCGGAGAGACGAGCCTGCCAGCGTCGTTCGGTGTCGTCCACGCAGACGACGTGTGCGAGCCGGGCCGATGTGCTCCGGTCTTGCCCGCGCCGGGAATCGGAATTGATTGGGCGGACGATGAAAACTCCCTCGCTTCTCGTCGCCGCAGTGCTCCTCGCCAGTCCGCTCCGTGCCGAACCCCCGACCGCTGCGCCGGCGGGCATCGTGCCGCTGGGTGTCGTGAAAAATGTGTCGCCGGATGACGCGGCGAAACTGCTCAAGGACCACCCGAAGATCGTGGTGCTGGATGTGCGGACGCGGGAGGAATTCGCGGCGGGTCACATCGCCGGGGCGAAGAA
>CAIQUL010000124.1 GCA_903874975.1 uncultured Chthoniobacter sp.
CCGACGTCGTTCACGTAGATGAACTCTTTGCGCGCCGACTCCTTCGACTTGCCGCTGAGGTAGTCGAGCTGGTTGTAGCTATCGAGGTGGTTCTTGTAGGTGCGGCCATTGAGTTCCACGCCCTTGAGGAGCTTTTCCTTGATGTCCGGCGCACCAGCGACGGCGGCGAAGGTGGTCAGCCAGTCTTCGTGGGCGACGATGCCATTGAGGGTCTCGCCCTTGAGGAATTTGCCGGGCCAGCGCACAAAGCAGGAGACGCGATAGGCGCCTTCCCAGTTGGTGTTTTTCTCGCTGCGGAACTGCGTGGTGCCGGCATCGGGCCAGGTGTTGTAATGCACGCCGTTGTCGGTGGAGTATTGGACGATCGTGTTGTCCGCGAGGCCGAGGTCATCAATCACCTTGAGCAGTTCGCCGACGTGCAGGTCGTGCTCGACCATGCCATCGCTGTATTCGTCCTGACCGGAGATGCCTTTATGTTCCGCTTTCACATGGGTGCGGAAGTGCATGCGCGTGCCGTTCCACCAACAGAAGAAGGGTTTGCCCTCCTTGTTCTGGCGGGTGATGAAATCCTTCGCGACGGCGATCGTTTCATCATCGATGGTCTCCATGCGCTTCTTGGTCAGCGGGCCGGTGTTCTCGATGGTCTGGCCACCCTTGCCGTCGGCCTTGGTTTTGAGAACGCCGCGCGGGCCGTATTTCTTCCGGAACTCGGGGTCCTTCGGATAGTCGAGATTCTCCGGCTCCTCCTCTGCATTGAGGTGGTAGAGATTGCCGAGGAACTCATCGAAGCCGTGCATCGTCGGCAGATGCTCGTCGCGGTCGCCCTGGTGGTTCTTGCCGAACTGACCGGTGGCGTAGCCTTGCGACTTCAGCACCGTGGCCATGGTCACGTCCGTCTTCTGCCAGCCTTCCTTCGCGCCGGGCAGGCCGACCTTCAACATGCCGTTCCGCAGCGGCACCGAGCCGCCGATGAAGGCCGCGCGCCCCGCCGTGCAGCTTTGCTGCGCGTAGTAGTCGGTGAAGGCCACGCCTTCCTTGGCGATGCGGTCGATGTGCGGCGTCTGGTAGCCCATCAGGCCCCGGCTGTTGTGGCTGATGTTCTGGTTGCCGATGTCGTCACCCCAGATGACCAGAATGTTGGGCTTTTTATCCACCGCTTGCGCGGCAGAGCTGATGAGCGCCAGCCCGAGGGCCAGCGCGATTAGTCTGAATCGATGGGTTAGTTTCATGGTTTCGTTGTTGGGTTGGTCCTGTGGTTTACTCACGCCGGCCCCGGACAGGGCGCAGCAAAATCCGTTCACGTAGAGGAACTCTTTGCGCAGCGACTCCTTCGACTTGCCGCTGAGGTAGTCGAGCTGGTGGTAGCTATCGAGGTGGTTCTTGTAGGTGCGGCCATTGAGTTCCTCGCCTTTGAGGAGCTTTTCCTTGATGTCCGGCGCACCAGCGACGGTGGCGAAGCTGGTCAGCCAGTTTTCGTGCGCGCCGATACCATTGAGGGTCTCGCCCTTGAGGAAAAAGCGCCAGCCCGATGGTCAGCGCGATTAGTCTGAACCGATGTTGCAGCTTCATGGTTTAGTGGTTGGGTTTGGCCTGTGGTTTACTCACGCCGGCCCCGGACAGGGCGCAGCGAAATCCGGTATGACTCATGCCCGTGTCGGGCGGGGTGCCACGCCGGGCGGCGGGGCGGTAGCTTTCGCAATAGTCCACGTGGCAGAGGAAGGAGCCGCCCTTGGTCACACGCTCCTCGGTCTGGTTGGGGCGGCCGGGGTTGTAGCTGGTCTTCGGTCCCTGCGGGTTGTGGCAGGAAGGTTCAAGCTTGTTCCGCGCGTGGATGTCGGGCCGGTAGAAGTCGCTCACCCAGTTCCAGACATTCCCCCCCATGTCGTAGAGGCCGTAGCCATTGGGCGGATAGGTCTTCACCGGCGAAGTGCCCGCGAAGCCGTCCTCCTGGGTGTTCTTGTCAGGGAAGGTGCCGGTCCAGGTATTGGTCATGAATTTGCCTCCCGGCTTGAACTCCTCGCCCCACGCAAAGCGTTTGCCCTCCAGCCCGCTGCGCGCGGCGATTTCCCACTCGGCCTCGGTCGGCAGCCGCTTGCCCGCCCACTTGGCGTAAGCCACCGCATCGTCCCACGACACTTGCACGACGGGATGCTGCTCGCGTCCGTCGAGCTTGCTCTTCGGCCCCTCGGGATGCTGCCAGTTCGCGCCGGTCGTCCAGCGCCACCACGCATTCATCTCGCGCAGATCGACCGGACCATCGCTCGGCGTGAAGACGAGTGAACCGGGCCGGAGCATTTCATCCGCCGGCTTCGGCGTGCCGGGCGCGAGCTGCTTCTTGAGCTCCTCCCAATCCACAGGCCGCTCCGCCGTGGTCTTGTAGCCCGTCGCCTCGGTGAATTTGCGGAACTCGGCATTCGTCACGTCGTGCTCATCGAGCCAGAAGCCATCCACGGTCACCTTGAGCACGGGCTTTTCATTCAGCCGGCTGCCGGGCAATTCGCTCCCCATCGCAAATTCCCCGCCCGGAATCCACGCCATGCCGGGAGGCTTGGCGGTCTCGGCAGATGCGATGGCCGCGGCGAAGACGAGCGCAAGAAGTGGGAGGGGCGTTTTCGTAACGTGCGGGGGTGTTTTGGGGGATGTGGCTTGCGAAGTAGAAAAGTAGTCACCGAATCGTTGAAGAAGTTTGCGCCGGTCCTGTTTTTCACTCGTTGCGCGGATTTTTTGGCGCTGGGCGGCGGCCGATAGTTTTCGCCGTGCACGACGCTCCTTCCGGTTTGGGCTGCGAGCTCCAGGCCGGCGAGCCTGGCGATCTTTCCTCCCGTCTTTGCCGCGGTCTGATTTTCCGCCATGCCGGTGGCGTTCACGGTCTCGGCGATCTGGCGGGTGGAAAGCTCGGCGAGGGCGGTGAAGAGGAGTTCGGCCTCGCTCAGGTGGTCGCGGAGATTCCGGGTCTTGAGCTAAGGGCGCTCAATTAAGGTGTAAAACTTACGGGTTGAGGCACTTGCCACAATGACCCGCAACTTGTTTTGAGTGAACGCATGGCAGGTCA
>CAIQUL010000125.1 GCA_903874975.1 uncultured Chthoniobacter sp.
CAGCAGCTTTGCTTTGAGCGGCGGATTGCGGCTGTTCCAGGTGACGACCTTCCCATTTTGGAAATACACTTGAGACGAGTCATACCAAAACGTATCACCAACGAAGTCGCTCGGTGTTCCTTGCACCGCGAGAACTTCGTCCCTCGTCGAGCCGACGGTGAAGAAGTCCTTGGCTTCGATGCGAGATGTCGGCAGCAGCTTTGCTTTGAGCGGCGGATTGCGGCTGTTCCAGGTGACGACCTTCCCATTTTGGAAATACACTTGAGACGAGTCATACCAAAACGTATCACCAACAAAGTCGCTCGGTGTTCCTTGCACCGCGAGAACTTCGTCCTTCGTCGAGCCGACAGTGAAAAAGTCACGGTCCGTTCTGCTTGCTGCGGGCAAATTGGCTTCAGATGTCTTGGCAAGTGCCAAGACACCTTTGTTGCCTTCCATCACGCCGGAGTCGTCCTTCCGCTGCGGTTTCGTCCGAACTACTGGAGGCTGGGAGACTTGATCGATTGGACTGGGTTGAGCATACGGCACCGAGTAAGCGACGTTTCGACTATTGGTATGCTCGTTTGTGGAGAAGACCGCCTTTAGAACAGTGATGATCACGACCGTAACCGCAAGCTGGACGAACCTCCGTGCCCAATTCGTTTGTGCGGGTTGGTGTGGTGTCGGTTGCCTGCGTGCCTCCTGGTGCTGACCACTACTTGAAGTCGACGAATTACCTGGTCCAGATGACCCGGCATTTTCCGCGGCGCCAGTAGGGTTTGATTCCGCGGACGCGGTTCTGCCACGGGGTTCTTCACCTCCACCGTTGCATATTTGCTCATAGGCGAGGTTGATCTGCTTCAACTTTTCCTGAGCTTTTTGCTGCAACGCAGGGTCATGCGCAAAACGATCTGGATGCCAAACCCGGACAAGTTCCCGATAAGCACGTTTGACCTCTTCACGAGATGCTCCCGGTTCCACGTCAAGAAGACGATAGCAGTCTTGAAGATCGTTAATCACGATCAGAGGATACTTGGTTGCGTGAATTCGTCGCGAGCGAAATACGTGTGTGCGGGGCTTTGATTACCGCACTTCTTCGGCTGATGTATGGGCGCCGTTCACGACGCGTCTGGACGGCATCGCCTTGCACTAGGAGTTCGCCGTGACGCAGGACGTGATCATTCACCATGCCGGAAGTGACCACGGAGATGATGACCCGGTAGTGGCAGACGATGCCGCGGCGGGCGGCTTCGGCGAAGGTGAGCTGGTGCGCGCCGGGGCCGTAGATTTCCGGCGCATCCATGGAATAGACGAGCCGGGCGTCGCCTTCCCGGTCGCGTCGGCGGAGGTCGTAATGGCGCGGGGTGGCGGCGAGGAAGAGCCGTTTTTGATCGCGAGATTTTTGTCGCTGAGGGCAAAGCCGAAGTGGACGCCTTCGCGCCCGGCGGTCTTGTGGGCTTCGTCGAAGATGGCGAGGTCGAAGGACTCGCCGCGCTTCATCCCCGCCGCGACGACGTGTGCCGACTGGTAGGTGGAGAAGACGAGCTTCACGCCGTCGAACTCGGCGGCGAGAAATGCACGGACTTGCGCGCTGTCGGTGGTGACGGGGAAATCAAGGTCGCTGGAGCGCAGGATGATTTCGTCGCTCCCCGCCTGCACGGCGGGATCGGAGCAGACGCAGAGATGAGCCAGCGCCGGCCAGGATGTCTCTCGCGCCCATTCGTGCAAGGTCTTGCCGAGCAAGGCGAGCGAGGGGACGAGGATGAGGATGTTTTGCACGCCCATGCGCTCGGCGACCCACAAGGCGACGAGCGTCTTGCCGGTGCCGCAGGCCATGAGCGCGGTGGCGCGGTCGTGCTCGCGGAGCACGGCGAGGATGCGGTCGCCGGCTTCGGTTTGGTGCGGGAGCGGGGTCTTGCGGGTGCGTTCGACTTGCGCGCCTGCGAGCCAGGCGCTGAGGGCGGCGAAGTCGGACGGTTCAAGTTTGTCGAGATCGTTACCGGTGATCGCATAGACCGCGGTGCGCTCTTTCACCAAGTCGGCGAAGCGATCGCAATTCGTGATCAGGACGCGCTGGTCCACGCGATCCGCCAGTCCGAGGAAGGTGGAAAGCTCGTCCCAGGTGAGCGACGGACGGTCCGTGCGGAACTTCGCCTGGTATGCGTGGGTTTCCCCGAGTGGCGTTGCAAAGATGCCGTCCACGCCGTTGTCGCCAATGGTCAAAGCCAGCCGCTTGCGCACCGACGGCGGGACGCTCGCGCCGGGCCAGACCTGCTTCGCCTTCTCGACGGCGACCGTGGCGAGATACGCCTCGGCGAAAACCTCGAAGGCGTCGCCGCGTTCCTGCACGGTCGCGAGCGCGCTGATGCGGGCTTCCAATTCGCCAAAGCTATTCAGCCCGTCGAAAATCCCGCGTCGAAAATACTGCGGCGCTTTTGGATGCGTGGGAGAGGTCATTTTCTGCATCGGACCGAATCATATCCAGGCGCGCTGTCACGCTTCTGCGAGAGCCTGCGGCGGAGACGCTGCGGAGCATCGTCCGGGTATCGACCCGCCGCCTTGGCCCACGTAGAGTCACCGATGCTTCGTTCGGTTCCGCTCAGCATGACGGCCTTATTTTCAAACTGACTCACCACTCCCAATCGCATCCCGACTAACCTCTACCTCCTATGCCTGCTCCACCGAACTACCCTGGCGTTCACTTGGATGAAATCCCGCGCGGCGTGCCGGTCATCTCCGGCGTGTCCAGTGCGGTCACCGTCTTCGTCGGCCCGGCCCGGCGCGGGCCGGTCAACCATCCGGTGCGGGTTTCGAGCGTGGTTGAATTTGAGGGGCGTTTCGGCGGGCTGTCGGCGGTGCAGGAAACCGGCTACTCCGTGCGGCAGTTTTTCCAGAACGGTGGCCTCGAGGCCTAGATCGTCCGGGTGGCGCGGCAGCCGAACCAGCAGCAACTCGACGCGGGTCTCCGCGCTTTGGACGCGGTGGACTTGTTCAATCTCCTCGTGCTTCCGGGGACGACCGCGCCAGCCGCCATCGCGCTCGCCGCCGCCTATTGCAAAAAGCGCCGGGCGTTTCTGCTCGTCGATCCGCCCGCCAGCGCGACGACGGGAGCGGAGATCCAGGCCACCGTGCTGGGGTTGACCCCGGCGGGGAAAAGTCACGCAGCCATCTACCACCCGTGGCTGCGGATCGCCGACCCGCTGAACCCCGGCCGGCCGAGGCTGTCGCCACCGAGCGGCACGATTGCCGTTCTCATCGCGCGGACCGACGCGGCCCGTGGAGTGTGGAAAGCGCCGGCGGGCCTCGATGCGAAATTGGAGGGAGTCGTCACGCTCGACCGCGTCCTCACTGACGCCGAAAGTGGACCGCTCAATGCACGCGGCATCAATTGCCTCCGCTCGTTTCCCAATTCCGGTTTTGTGGCGTGGGGCGGGCGATGACCAAAGCGCATCGGACTTCAAATACATCCCCGTGCGCCGGACGGCGTTGTTCATCGAGAAAAGCGTGGCTCGGGGCACGCAGTGGGCGGTCTTCGAGCCAAACGATGAACCGCTTTGGGCGCGGTTGCGGCTGGCGATCGGCGAGTTCCTCGACCGGCTGTTCCGCCAAGGCGCGTTTCAAGGCGCGACGCCGCGCGAAGCGTATTTCGTGAAGTGCGGACGGGAGACGACAACGCCGACGGACATCGGCTCCGGCATCGTCCAAATCGAAATCGGGTTTGCGCCGTTGAGAGCGGCGGAGTTTGTCGTCCTCCGCGTTCAGCAATCCACCGCGAGGAGCGAGCCGTAGCCGGTTCCGGCAGATTGCTGAAGATCCCTTCGGAATATTGCGCGAGCGCTTCTCCTTCCGCGTCTCTTCCTCTCCGCCATTCCAAGACGGAGCGATGCAGTTGAGAGATGGGGAGCGCGGCCATCCTGGCCGCGGCAGCCAGCATCCTGCTGGCTGCGGATGGTGCGTGGATGCGTCACCAGCCCGTGGAGAGCAACACGCGCGCGGGTCGCCGGCAGGATGCCGACTCCAACGGGCTTGAAGCCCGCGCTCCCCTTTCCGCAACTGCATTGATGCGGCCAGGAAAGAAGCGAGCGGGATTTCAACACGCGGTTACGACACCCGCAGCGCGCGCTCGATGAGGAGGGTGGCGAGGCGTTGGGTGGCTTCGTCGAGGGCGGTGTTGGCGCGCTTGAGCGGCTGGCCGGCTCCGGCGGCGAGGGCGGCTTCCACTTCCGCCACGCGTTGCGCGATGAGGGCGAGTTCGTCGGTGTCGAGTTCGGGGCCGGCCTGGGCGAGGGCCTGGCGGACGGCGGGGAGGAGTTCGTCGGACTTGAGTTTCGCTTCCACGAAAACGCGGTCGCTCATGTCCTCGAAGGCGTGTTCGAGCGATTCTTCGAGCATCTTTTCCACGGCCTCGTCGGAAACATCCACGGCGCTGGTCATCTCGACGACTTTCTGCGCGCCGGTTTTGGTGTCGCGGGCGAGGACGTGGAGGATGCCGCTGGCGTCGATCTCGAACTGCACGCCGACCCGCGCGTGACCTTTCGGCGCGGGCTCGAATTCCAGCTCGAACTCCCCGAGCGGCCAGTTGTCGCGCACCAGTTCGCGCTCGCCCTGCACGACCTTGATGAGCATCGCGCGCTGGCCGGCGACGGCATTGGTGAACATCTCGCCGGCCTTGATCGGGATGGTGGAGTTGCGCGGGATGATGACGTTCATCAGGCCGCCGAAAGTCTCGATGCCAAGCGAGAGCGGCGTCACGTCGAGCAGGACCACGTTTTGCACCGCGCCGCTGAGGATGCCCGCCTGGATGGTTGCGCCGAGTGCCACGGCTTCGTCGGGATTTTGTGAAACGTTCGGCTCGCGCTGAAAGATCGCGCGCACGAAGTCGCGGACCAGCGGCATGCGCGTCTGGCCACCCACGAGGATGACCTCGTCGAGATCGGCGGGCGAGAGCTTCGCGTCGTGCAACGCGCGCAGGCAGTGGGCGCGCGTCCTTTCCACGATGGGCCGCGCGACGCGCTCCAGCTCCGCGCGGGTGAGCGTGCGGACGAGGCTCTCCGCGCCGGTGAAAAACGGCAACTCGATCCGCGTCTCGTCCTCAAAGGAGAGCCGGTGCTTCGCCGCGACCAGCGCCTCGCGCAACCGCGCGTCCGCCTCGGGAACCAAATCTGAAATCCGCAATCTGAAATCCGCAATCAAAGCCGCGTCGATGTCGTCGCCGCCGAGCCGCGTGTCGCCGTTTGTGGACAGGACTTGGAAGACGCCCTGATTCAATTCGAGGATCGAGATGTCAAAGGTGCCGCCGCCGAGATCGAAGACCGCGACCTTCGAGCGGTCGCCGAGCTTGTCCAGGCCGTAGGCGAGCGCGGCGGCGGTGGGTTCGTTGACGATGCGCTCGACGGTGAAGCCGGCGAGTTCGCCCGCGCGTTTGGTGGCCTGGCGCTGGGCGTCGTTGAAGTACGCGGGGACGGTGATGACGGCGCGCGTGACTTCGCCCCCGAGCGCGCGTCCGGCATCGGCGCGGAGTTTTTTCAGCACGAGCGCGGAGATTTCCTCCGGCGCATACTCCCGCCCGCGCACCTGCACGCGCACCGCCGCGCCGCGCTCACCGACGAGTGCGTAGCTCACGTCGTCGGTCGCCTCGCCGCCGCGCCGACCGATGAGCCGCTTCGCGGAATAAACCGTGTTTGCGGGATCGAGCGCCCGCATCCGCGCGGCGGCGCGGCCGACGAGCGGCTCGCCGGTGGACGGGAAATGCACGACGGAAGGCGTGAGTCTTTCGTCCTCCGCGTCGGCGAGCAGGATGGGAAAACCGGCGTCCATTGCGCCAATCAGGGAATTCGTGGTGCCGAGGTCGATGCCGACGATGGGAGAGGTGGAGGACATTAAACGCTGTGCTTGGCGAGGACGCGCGGGCTTTCCATCGCACTGCCCCGCCCGCCCAATCGCTGCTACCGCCCGCGCTTGCGCGAAAATGGCGCGGGTTCGCTGGTCGGTGGGAGCAACTGCGGCAGGCGGGTGTCTTCGGCGCCAGGCTCTGCGGACACCGGGTCGTCCTCCATGGGAGGTTCGAGGCGCTGGACGGGATCTTTGACCGCGGGTGCGGGCTGGTCGCCGCGCGTCCAGCGGTTCTGGATGGCGAGGACTGCCGCGAGTTCAAGGGGCCATTCGGGATTGTCGAAAAACTCGGTCTTCCCGCTTTCCTTCATCTCTCGGTAGGCCGCGAGGTAGGCGGCATTTTCCGCCGAGTCCTTGATCCCGAGCGCTGGGTAGCGGCGCATGGCTTCTTGCTGCGCGCTGCGCGTGATCGCCGCGAGATCCAGGCCGGGCGCGGGGGTCCCGCCCGGTGCGACGGGCGGCTGCGACGGCGTCTCGGCGGTCGGTTTGGCGGTCGGTTTGGCGTGACTGCCGGCGGGGGGCTCAGGCTTGGCCGGTGCGATCCCGGTGGCGGCCGCGAGCGCCGCCGTCATGGCCGATTCGCGGGTTTCCTTGCCGGATTTCCCGCCGAGAATTTCCACCACCGTGACGGGCAGCGAAACGTGCAGGTCGCGCACCGCGAAAGTCACCTCGCCGCCCTTGGCCTCGAGCAGCGGGAAGGCGTCGCCCACCTTGATGAGGAACGGCTTTTCCCCAATGAGCACGCGCGAATCCTTGAGCACGCGCACCTGCGTCTGGCCCGCTTCCGGATTGGTCAGGGCAAAGGATTGCTTGAGCAGCGGCGGCTCGACCTCCACGGGCGGGGCCGCGGCCGCGGGCGCGGGGCTCGCGGGCTGGGCGTGGCTGGCGAGTTTCTCGTAGCCGTGATCGAGCAGCGGGACGATCGCGCCGAGGAACACGACCACCGAGATGGCGAGGAAGCCGCCATTGCGCTGCCGGAAAATGTGCAGCCGCGAGAGGACGAAAAGCGCGGTGAAAGTGAAGAGGCACGCGGCCATGGAGAGCACGGCCTTTTGCCCGGAAAAATAAACCGCGGCCACGAGCAGGCCGATCCCGGAGATCAGCGTGAGGACCCCCCAAGCGAGGTTGCGCCGGCCGAAGCCGTGCTCGCGCAACGCTGGCACCTCGACGTAGCGCGGCTGGAATTTTTCCTCGCGCTCCGTGAGCGGGTCGAGCGGATCGACGACCCTCGGCACGTAGGGGCGCGGGGTGGGCGTCGGCAAGGGGGTTTCTGGGTTATTCACGGGCCGGGAAGTTGGCACAACTTCGCGGAGTGAAAAGGGAAAGGTGCGGAGGCGGCCTGGGTCCGTGCTGAACCCAGCAACTCCACTGGCCGCTGGCTGCGCGATTTTAGAACAACTCCGTGCGCCCGTCGTAGCCGTGACTGACGTGGATGGGGTGGTCGATTTGCCGGAGGATCTGCCGGGTAAGGTTGAGTTTGGCTTCGAGGAAAGTGTCCTCGTGATGCGGGTCGTGGTGCGTGACCACCCAGCGCGGGACGCCCGCGAGTTTCATCAGCACGCAGGCGTTGGCCACGGAGCTGTGCCCCCAGCCGACTTTGTGGACGTATTCCTCGGGCGTGTATTGGCCTTCGTGGATGACCACGTCGGCGTCGGAGAGAAAGTCGATCATCCGCTCGTAGGGGAGCGCGCGCGGGTGGTCGCGGGTGATTTCCCTGGGCGAGCCGGTGTAGCCGAGGAGGAATTCGTTGTCCGGCACCCACGCGACCTTTTTTCCCGCGATGCAGATCTTGTAGCCGACCGTCGCGCCGGGGTGCTGGGCAAACTCCCACGCCACCTGCGCGCTGCCCGCCGGGGTGGGATTCGCGCTGAGGTTTCGGAACTCCAGGCGCGCGTGCATGTCCGCCATCTGGACCGGGAAATATTCGCGGTCGAGCTGACCTTGGAAGACGGACTTGAGGTCTTTGCCAAAACCCTCCGCGCCATAGATGACGATCTCGAACCCGGCGCGATAGGCCGGCGCAAAAAACGGGAAGCCCTGGATGTGATCCCAGTGCGTGTGGGTGACGAAGAGATGCACACGACGTGGCGGGCCCGCGATGAGCGCGAGGCCGAGTTCGCGGATGCCGGAGCCGGCGTCGAAAATGAACATCTCGTCCCCGCTCTCGACGGTCATGCAGGAGGTATTGCCACCCGTGCGGAGGAAGCGCGCGCCCGGCGTAGGCGTGGAGCCGCGCACGCCCCAGAGCTTGAAGCGCGCACGCGCCGTATCGAGCACGGGGAGATAGTGCTCGCAGGCCGGGGCGGGCGGAGTCGGGGTCATGGTGGGGGGAGACTTGGAGCAGAAAGTCCCGCGCGGCGGAAGGTGAAAGGCGGCGGGGACATGACGAATGACGGGTGATTGCGCCATCGCGGTGAGAAATGGGGAGCGCGAGGGCGCGTGCGCTCCCCAGGAGCGGCGGTTCGCAAACAACGGGGACAAACGGAGAGCGTCGCCGTGAGCCGCCGTGCATCCGTCATGGGGGCTTTATTCGACATTCCACGTTCGTCATTTCATTCTCC